>QFOL01000111.1 GCA_003241215.1 Agrobacterium fabrum | reverse complement strand
CATCCGCCCCGGCGACATCAACCTGATGACGGCCGGGCGCGGCATCGTGCATTCGGAACGCACGCCGGAAAACCTGCGCGGCCATCCGCTTTCCATGTCCGGCCTGCAGACCTGGCTTGCCCTGCCAGACCATATGGAAGAAATCGCCCCCGCCTTTGCCCATACGGCGAAAGAAGACATGCCGCTGATCGACCTCAAGGGCGCTACCGGCCGCGTGGTGATCGGCGAATTCGAAGGCCTCACCTCCCCGGTTTCGGCCTTTACCGATACGCTTTATGTCGACCTGACGCTGGAACCGGGGGTAAAGTTTCCCTTCTCCGCCGATCATGAGGAACGGGCGATCTATATTCTGTCCGGTTCGCTGGATGTGGCGGGTGATATCTTCGCCGCCGACCAGTTGCTCGCCTTCCGGCCGGGTGACGACATCACGCTTCAGGCCGGCAGCAATGGCTGTCACATCATGATCTTCGGCGGCGCGGCGCTCAATCAGCGCCGCTACATCTGGTGGAACTTCGTTTCGTCATCAAAAGAACGCATAGAGCAGGCCAAACAGGAGTGGAGAACCGGACGCTTCGATATCGTTCCCGGCGACGAAGAAGAGTTTGTCCCTTTGCCGGAAGGTTGAAATTCTATAGAAGTGTACGACATGCAGGAATGGACCGTCGGCTTTCACCATGAAAGCCGCTCCGGCGCCCCCTGCTGACCACGAGAAAAGGCCGAACGATTGACCGGAATGCCCCAGACCCCACTGCTCGACCGGGTGAATTTCCCCTCCGATCTCAAGGAGATCGACGATCGCGACCTGCCGGAACTGGCACGGGAACTGCGCGACGAGATGATTGACGCGGTGTCGAAGACCGGTGGCCATCTGGGTGCCGGGCTTGGCGTGGTGGAATTGACGATTGCCATTCATAAGGTCTTCAACACGCCCGAAGACCGGCTGATCTTCGATGTCGGACACCAATGTTATCCGCATAAAATCCTCACTGGCCGGCGCGACCGCATTCGCACGCTGCGCCAGGAAGGCGGGCTTTCCGGTTTCACGCGTCGTGCGGAAAGCGACTATGACGATTTCGGCGCCGGCCATTCCTCCACCTCCATTTCCGCCGGTCTCGGCATGGCCGTGGCGGCGGGGCTGGACGGTAGCGACCGCAAGGTCGTAGCCATCATCGGCGATGGCTCGATGTCGGCGGGCATGGCGTTCGAAGCGCTCAACAATGCCGGCGCGCTCGATGCGCGGCTGATCGTCATCCTCAACGACAACGACATGTCGATTGCGCCGCCGACGGGTGCGATGAGCGCCTATCTGGCGCGACTTGCCTCCGGCCGCACCTATATGGGTTTCCGCGATTTCGGCAAGAAACTGACAGCCTATCTCGGCAAGACCATCGACCGCGCCATCACCCGCGCCGTGACCCATGCGCGCGGTTACGTGACCGGCGGCACGCTGTTCGAGGAGCTTGGTTTCTATCACATCGGCCCGATTGACGGTCATTCCTTCGATCACCTGCTGCCGGTGCTGCGCAATGTGCGCGACAACCAGAAAGGCCCTGTCCTCATCCATGTGGTGACGCAGAAGGGCAAGGGTTACGCGCCGGCGGAAGCGGCTGCCGACAAATATCACGGCGTCAACAAGTTCGACGTCATCACCGGCGCGCAGGCGAAAGCCAAGCCGAATGCGCCGAGCTATACCAGCGTCTTCGCCGAAGCCCTGATCCAGGAAGCGACGCTCGACGAAAAGATCATCGGTGTGACGGCCGCCATGCCGAACGGCACGGGCCTCGACAAGATGGCCGAGCTTTTCCCGTCTCGCACCTTCGATGTCGGCATTGCCGAACAGCACGCCGTCACCTTTGCGGCGGGGCTTGCGGCTGATGGTTACAAACCGTTCTGCGCGCTTTATTCCACCTTCCTGCAACGCGGTTACGACCAGCTGGTGCATGATGTGGCGATCCAGAGCCTGCCCGTGCGTTTCCCCATCGACCGTGCCGGTTTTGTCGGTGCTGACGGGCCGACCCATGCGGGTTCCTTCGACACGACTTTCCTCGCCACCCTGCCCGGCATGGTGGTGATGGCGGCCTCGGACGAGGCGGAGCTGAAACATATGGTGCGCACGGCAGCGGCCTATGACGAAGGCCCGATTTCCTTCCGTTACCCGCGCGGCGAAGGTGTGGGCGTCGAGATGCCCGCGCGCGGTGAGATTCTTGAGATCGGCAAGGGCCGCATCATCAAGGAGGGCACCAAGGTCGCGCTGCTCTCCTTCGGCACGCGGCTGGCGGAATGCCTGGCGGCGGCCGAAGACCTTGAAGCGGCCGGCCTTTCCACCACGGTTGCCGATGCACGCTTCGCCAAGCCGCTCGATCTCGATCTCATCCGCCAGCTGGCCAGCCATCACGAGGTTCTGGTAACCATCGAGGAAGGCTCCGTCGGCGGTTTCGGCGCACATGTGCTGCATTTCATGGCGAGCGCCGGCCTTCTTGACCATGGCCCCAAGGTCCGGACGCTGACCCTGCCCGACCAATGGGTGGAGCAGGCCAAACCCGAAACCATGTATGCCAATGCCGGCCTCGACCGGGCCGGCATCGTTTCCACCGTGTTCAATGCGCTCGGCCAGCGTCAGGCCGGTGTCGGTTTCGCCGGCTGACACGATTACCGTGACAGGAGGCGGGACTACCCCGCCTCTGCCTCAGGATGCAGCGCCGTCGAGAAAACCGACGACATTTTCGATCCGTCCCTCGGCATTCAGGCTGACGACATCGGTTCCGCCAGCGACATCGTCCCCCTCAGGCGAAATCAGACGCCATGAGAAACGGGTGAAATTGCCGTGTCCATCAGGCGTGCCTGTGAGCACGAAACGATATCCCGGAAATTTCTGCCGCGCCGCCTCGATCATCGTGGCAATCCCCTGCGGCCCCTCGCCCTGCATCAGCGGATCGACATAGCGCGTGTTTTCTGCCCACGCCTGACCGACGAGATGCCTGCGGCGTTCATTGTCCTCCTCGTTCCAGGCTGCGAGATAGGTTTCGGCGATTGCGAGATGCTGCGTCATGATTGCGCTCCTTCTGGTTGATGGCCCAAACATGCCGAGGGTCGGGAAGCGGAACAATTACCTTAGAGGTAATCGCATTGGCGCTCTCTTCTGCTAGGCTGCGGGGCATGACACATCATCGAGAACATGTCGGCCAGGTGCTGAAGGAATGGCGTGCGCGCCGTAGGTTAAGCCAGCTCGATCTGGCGATGGAGGCGGACATATCCGCGCGCCATCTGAGCTTCGTGGAAAGCGGGCGATCATCCCCCAGCCGCGAGATGCTCGTGAAACTGGCGGAGCAGCTTTCCATGCCCGCCCGCGCCGCCAACCGGCTGATGCTGGCGGCGGGTTATGCGCCTGTTCATTCCGAACGGCCGATGGATGCGCCCGATATGGCGGCGGCCCGGCAGGCGGTTGAAACCGTGGTGCACGGGCATATGCCCTTCCCCGCCCTTGCCGTTGACCGGCACTGGAACGTCGTTCTCGCCAATGGGGCGATCACAGCGCTTCTGGCCGGCGTTTCCGAGGAGCTGCTTCGCCCGCCGCTCAACGCCTTGAGGCTGAGCCTGCATCCGCTGGGCCTGAGTTCGCGCATCGTCAATCTTGCCGAATGGCGTCATCACCTGCTGGAGCGCCTGCACCGTCAGGTCGAAGAGACGGGAGACGAGGTGCTTTCCAGGCTGCATGCGGAGCTAGTGGCCTATCCCGCGCCAAAGGCCTCGCCCGATGCCACCGGGGACGACCCTCTGGCCATACCGCTCCAGCTTCGCGATCCATCTTCGGGCGGCATATTGAGCTTCATTTCAACCACCACGGTTTTCGGAACGGCCACAGACGTCACGCTGTCCGAACTGGTGCTGGAATGTTTCTACCCCGCTGACGCGGCAACCCGCGCCGCCCTGATGCAAGGCACCAAGGAGTAAGACCCGTGCACACCACCTATCTCATCGGCTTTCAGGTCCGTCCCGGCCAGCGCGAGCGCTTTCTCGAATTGCTGAATGCGCTGCTCGACGCCATGCGGCACGAAAAGACCTTCGTGAACGCAACCCTCCATCGGGACGGTGAAAACGAGAACCGCTTCCTGCTGCACGAGACCTGGAGCGACCATCAGGACGTGATCGACGTTCAGATCCACCGGCCCTATCGGCAGGCATGGCACGATGCCCTGCCCGAGCTTCTGGATGCCCCGCGCGATATTTCCGTCTGGCATCCCATGCGGGCGGATCACGCCGCGTAAGACTCTTCGAAACGCCTATCGTCAGAAAATCACCATGGCTACACGGATCCTCAGGTGAGCGAATGTCCCGCATTTGCAAGCAGACCGAAGGCTTTTTCTAGATCGCCTGTTTTCAACAGCAGGTGGTCGCCATCGAAAGTCGAAACCACAAATATTCCTATATCATTGGTGGATAAGGGCTCGATGACGGACAGGACGATGCCCGTTTCATCAAAGGCAAATGGCCCCTGAAACTTAAAACACGACCAGCCCGTATCAAACTGGACATCCAGCGGGATGCGATCTTTTCGGCAGACGATGGAAAGTTCGTCATCGGTCCGGCTGATGCTGACGAACCCGCCACCATCGGCCCATGCGGGGATGGCTTCAGACGCTTGAAGACGGGCCACCCCATACTCGCCCTCCAAAACCCGTAACCTGACGCGCGCTGCCATCTGGAAATTACCTTTCTCAAAATACGAAGGCTTGGCCTACCAGCTGCCGATACGTGCAGTTGAGTGCCAGCCCTTATTTGACGCGAAAACCCACCAATAAAAAAAGGGGGCCTTACCGGCCCCCAATTCTCACTACACAACCATGACCGGCCTGCTCAGAACTCCGTCCAGTCCTGATCCTTGGCAGCCGGTGCTTCGGCTGCGCCACCGAAGGCGCGGGCGAGGCTCTGGCCAAGCGCACGGGCCGGCGAGGCGACAGGCCTTGCGGTTGCGGAGGCCGATTTTACCGGAGCCTTGCGGGCCGGTGCGGCCGGCGCGGGCTGGAAGGCGGGCCTGGCGGAAGACTGGCGCGGCGCGGAATATCCACCGGCACCGGCGACAGCAGCACGCGCGCCGCCCATCCTGAACTGGCCGAGCAGGCTGTTCAGCGCTTCCGCTTCGCGGGCCAGCGAATGGCTGGCGGCTGTCTGCTGCTCCACCATGGCGGCGTTCTGCTGCGTGCCCTGGTCCATGGTGTTTACGGCCGTGTTGATTTCCTGCAGGCCGGTCGCCTGTTCGCGGGAAGCGACGACGATGGCGCTGACATGGGCGTTGATCTCCTCGACTTCCGCCACGATGAGTTCCAGCGCCTTGCCGGTCTCGTCGACAAGATTGACGCCGTTTTCCACCTGCTGGCTGGAAGCGCCGATCAGCGTCTTGATTTCCTTGGCGGCATTGGCGGAACGCTGGGCGAGTTCGCGGACTTCCTGTGCGACGACGGCAAAACCCTTGCCGGCATCACCGGCGCGGGCGGCTTCGACGCCGGCGTTCAAGGCCAGCAGGTTGGTCTGGAAGGCGATATCGTCGATGACACCGATGATATTGCCGATTTCGCCGGACGACTTCTCGATTTCGCGCATGGCGGCAACCGCCTTGCGGACCACGACACCCGACTTTTCCGCACCGGCACGGGCGCGCTGCACCAGATTGCCGGCATCTTCCGCGCCACGGGCGCTGTCGCGCACCGTGGTGGTGACTTCTTCCAGGGCTGCGGCGGTTTCTTCGATGGAGGCCGCCTGCTGTTCGGTGCGGCGCGACAGGTCGTCGGCGGCGGAGAGCATTTCCGAAGCACCGGCATTGATGGCGGCGGCGTTTTCACCGACTGTCTGCAGCGCCTGCTGCAGCTTGTCGACAGCGCCGTTGAAGTTGAGACGGACCGGATCGATGGCGGGCGCAAAAGGCGTTTCGATGCGATAGGAAAGATCACCATCCGCAAGAGCGGCAAGGCCCTTGCCAAGCTCGGCGCTGGCGAAGGCGCTGGCGGCGTCGTCCCGCGCCTTTTCTTCCTCGTTGCGGCGACGTTCGGTCTCGGTGGCGGAACGCATGCGCTCGGTCTCGCCGGCGAGGCGGGATTTTTCGAGACCGGCTTCCTTGAAGACCAGAACGGCCTTCGCCATCTTGCCGACTTCATCTCCACGATCCGTGGCGGGCACTTCCGTCGTCAGATCGCCATCGGCGAGCCGGCTCATCGCCGCGGTCATGCCGACGATCGGCGTAACGATGGAGCGCGACAGCGCCCAGATGAGGACAACGGCCAGAAGACCGGCAACCGCGCCGCCGCCCAGAAGCGCATATTTAAGGTTCAGCGCTGCGGCCTGCTGTTCTGCGGCATAAGCGGTGGACAGGCCGTTCAGCTGTTCCTTGATCTTGGCGGCGGAGGCGCGGAAGCCATCAAGCTGGCCCTTGGCCTGATTGCGGCCGATCTCGATGATTTCGGAAATCGGCGCTTCCGTCGTCTTGCGCGCGGCAATCTGCGGCTCCGCCAGCTCCTTGAAGAACACGGTGGCGGATTTTTCCATGTCGTCGATGGATTTCAGGATGTCCGGCCGGTCGGCGGCCAGCCCACGGGCGTCATTCAGCTTCTTCAGCATCAGCTCGCGCTGGGCGAAGACATCGTTATAGGTGCTGTCGCTGCGAAACAGCAGGAAGCCGCGCTGGTTGACGGCCTGTTCCAGCATGGCGGCCGTCGCACCGTCCACCGCCTGGATGATATCCTTGGTGCGGTTGTTGTCGATCGTGACGCGCTCGCTTCCCAGCGTCTGCCAGAACACGACCGCGGAAGCGAGCAGACAGACGCTCATCAACGCACAGAAGGTGACTATGAGCTTTATGTTGATGGGGAAGTTTTTCAGCGACATCGCAAACTCTCTCGGCGACCCGATGCCTCGGAGCAAGCGTCTGCGTTGCAACGGTCGCAATTTTGTGGATTGGAGGAGATGCCGTCATGGCAGGTTCCGGTGGCCGCACGGGCCTTGCGCACAAAGTGCAATACAAGCCTTTATATTGGATTAATCGAACATTCTGACTTTGCGGTGCAATACAACCCTGCCCGGCGACAGCGGTATTCCAGGTCATGTCAGCGATAAATCGCTTGCATCGGCGGGGTTTGACGGTCATTGACACGGGACCATGTCCAAAACATCTGAAAATGAACGGCTTGACCAGCTTCTAGTGTCGCTCGGCCACTTTGCCAGCCGCTCGCGTGCGCGCGACGCGATTGCGCGCGGCACCGTGAGCGTCAACGGCAAGACCGTCACCAAACCGAGCCAGACCGTTGCCGGCGACGCCGAGATCGCCATCAGCGACCCGGCGCAGGCCTATGTCTCGCGCGCAGCGCTGAAGCTCGTGGCGGCGCTCGATCATTTCCGGCTCGACCCGTCGGGCCATGAATGCCTCGATGTCGGCGCTTCCACCGGCGGTTTTACCGAGGTGCTGCTGGAGCGTGGCGCCAAACACGTCACCGCCATCGATGTCGGCCACGGGCAGATGCATGCCAGGATTGAGAACGATCCGCGCGTGACCAATCTGGAAGGGCTGAATGCGCGTTTCCTGACGGCGGACGATATCGATGACCGGCCCATCGGCTTCATCGTTTCCGACGTGTCCTTCATTTCGCTGAAGCTCGCGCTTGCGCCGGCACTCGAGCTTGCGGAAGTGGGCGCTCTCGCGGTTCTGCTGGTGAAGCCGCAATTCGAGGCGGGGCGCGACGCCATCAGCAAGGCCGGGCTGTTGAAAGAGCCGGAAACGGCGCCTGCCGTGGCCGCCGAGCTGGAGCGCTGGCTGACCGAGGACATGGGCTGGAAAAGCCTCGGCCTCATTCCCTCACCGATTTCCGGCGGCGACGGCAATATCGAATTTCTTCTCGGAGGCGAAAAGCCATGAGCACACAGACCGTCACCATCAAGAGCCTCGGCGCGCAGGGCGACGGCATCGCGCACTGTCCCGACGGCCCTGTCTATGTGCCCTTCGCGCTGCCCGGCGAAACGGTCGCGATTGCGAAGGTGAAAGATCACGGCACCGTCATGTCGATAACGGAAGCCTCGGCGGAGCGCCGTGAACCCGCCTGCCGCCATTTCGGTCCCGATGGCAAGAACGGCACCTGCGGCGGCTGTTCGCTGCAGCATTTGGCCGATCAGCCCTACCATGCCTACAAGCGGGAGCTCGTGGTTTCGGCGCTGAAATCGAAGGGCCTGACGCCTGATGTGGACGATCTCGTCATCTGTCGCCCCGGCGAGCGCCGCCGCGCGGTGTTTGCCGCCCGCAAGACGGAAAAGGGCCTGCTGCTCGGTTTCAGCCAGGCGAACAGCCATCACATCGTCGCCATCGAGGAATGTCCCGTCACCTCGCCCGGCATCGTCTCGCGGCTGGATGCCATCCGCGCCATCGGCCTTTCCATGGTGGCGAATGCCGAACCGTTCCGCATCACCGTTCTCGAAACGCTCTCGGGCCTCGATATTTCGGTCGAGGGCATCAAGTCGGTCAGCGACAAGCAGCGGCGCACGCTCACGGAAACGGTGCTTGCCATGCGCGGCATCGCCCGTGTTTCGCTATCGGGTGAAATCCTGATCGAACCGCAGAAGCCGATCATCGAATTCGGCGGCGTTGCGGTTTCACCGCCGGCCGGCAGTTTCACGCAGGCGACGAAACAGGCGGAAGACGCCATGGCCGAGCTGGTGCTTGCCCATATCGGCAAATCCAAGCGCATTGCCGATCTCTTCTGCGGTTCCGGCACCTTCGCGCTGAGGCTCGCACGCATCGGCAAGGTGCATGCGGTGGAAGCCGAAGACAAGCCGCTGAAGGCGCTGGACTTCGCCGCCCGCAATACACAGGGCCTGAAGCCTGTCAGCGTCGAGAAACGCGATCTCTTCCGCCGGCCGCTGATGACAAGCGAACTGAAGAATTACGATGCTGTCGTCTTCGACCCGCCCCGCGCCGGTGCGGAATTCCAGTGCAAGGAACTGGCCCGCAGCACGGTGAAGAAGATCGTTGCGGTGAGCTGCAACCCGCTGACGCTTGCGCGGGATCTTACCATCCTCACGGAAGGCGGCTATCGTATCACCCGCGTCACACCGGTCGACCAGTTCCTGTGGTCGCCGCATGTGGAAGCGGTGGCGACGCTGGAGAAATAATCACCAGGCCGTATCGACCGTGCCGTTACCGACCACGCCCGAGCAGCGGCAGGCGCCGCCCACACGGCCGCGTTCCAGCGGGCAGACATAGGGCCGGCGGCGATTGGCGCTCTCCGGCGGGGTGATGACGCAGACGAAACGGGCGCGGCGCTGGCGGTCGCGATTGCGGCCGGAATAATAGTCCGAGCCATCGTCTTCGGTAATGATGGATTGCGCCAGAATGACATTGCCGGCGGAAGCGACCGGAGGGCGTGTTATCGCCGCCGCTTCGGTGACAGTGGCGGCGCAGAGGAAGACGGACAGGACGAAAACGACGTGGCGCATACGGGTGGCCTTCGGGCGTAGAGCTTGTACGATCCGGTCTTGGTCGGACCGATTTGATCGACCATACATAATCCGCCTTCGCAAGCACAGTGGCTTCAAACTTCCGACGATGCCGCCGGCTTCTTCTCCCCGCCGGGGAGAAGGTGGCCCGAAGGGTCGGATGAGGGGGCTACGTTGCCGAATATCTTTACCCTCGCCCCCTCATCCCGCTGCCGCGGACTTCTCCCCGGCGGGGAGAAGAAACAAGCGGCGGGCTTCCCGATTCCCGCGGCACTCAGCGACGCATGAATGCCTCGAAGGCGGCCCGCGCTTCGGCGCTTTGCAGCTGTGCCACGAAATGGCGACCTTCCTCTTCGATGCGGGCGAGAAGATCGTCCGGGTTGCCGCGAACCAGATCGCGGGCGATCTTCAGTGCCTGCTGCGGTTTGGCCGCAAGCCGGGTTGCGAGCGCCAGCGTTTCGCTCTCCACATGTTCGGGGGCGACGACTTTCCAGATCATTCCGGCCTGCAATGCCTGCTCGGCGGAAAAACCCTCGCCCATGGCAAGCAGCGCAAAGGCGCGCTGGTGCCCCATGAGCTTCGGCACGAGCAGGCTGGAGGCCGCTTCCGGCACCAGCGCGAGATCCACGAATGGGGTCTTGAACAGGCTGCGGCTGGAGGCGACCGTCAGGTCGCAATGCAGGTTCAGTGTCGTGCCGATGCCGATGGCGAGCCCGTCGACGCCGGATACCAGCGGTTTGTCGAAAGCGACGAGCGCTTTCAGAAGCTCGAGTGCGGCGAGCTTGCCCTTGCCGCCGGACATGGCGAAAGCGAGGAAATCGGCCATGTCGTTACCGGCGGAGAAGCAGCCTTCCGTGCCAAGAAAGGCGACGACGCGAATTTCCGGGTCCGCATTGGCGGCATGCAGGGCATCTGCCATGCGCAGATACATGGCATCGGTGATGGCGTTTTTCTTGTCCGGCCGGTTGAAGCGGATGGTCATGACATCAGGCGCATGGCCGACGCGCTCGACGAGAATGTGTTCGTCCGACATCTGAGCCTCCTCAAGCCAATACGGTGCGGGCGGCGGCAAGGCTTGCCGCACCTGATGTGACGCGATCCTTCAGCGCCGCCGTTTCCGCCAGCAGGTTTTCCGCGGCGAAACGGCAAAGGGCGGCGCGGTGCCCGCCCCTGCCGTCATCGACGGTGGCCAATGCACCCTTGGCGAGATAGGCGCCGGTCAGCGCCAGGCCGAAGAGGCGCTGATACGGCGTCGCGCCGGCGAGCGCGGTTTCGGTTTCGCCTGCCTTGATGCGGTCCAGCAGCCAGTCGGTCGCCGTTTCCAGATCGTTGAGGCTGGCTTCGAGATAACGGGCGGTCCCGCCGAGATCATCACGGTTCGAGGCGGCTATGCGGGCGGCGATCTCGCGCAGTTCGGCGATGAAACCGCGCACCTGTGCACCCTCGGAGAGCGGCAGCTTGCGCAGCACCAAGTCTATGGCCTGAATGCCATTGGTGCCTTCATAGATCGGCGCGATGCGGGCGTCACGCAGATAACGCGCCGCGCCGGTTTCCTCGATGAAGCCCATGCCGCCATGCACCTGAATGCCCATGGAGGCCACATCCACACCGGCATCGGTGGAGAAGGATTTGGCGATCGGGGTCAGAAGGGCAGCGCGCTCCTGCCAGTGAGAACGCTGCCGGGCGTCTTCAGTCGCATGCGCCATATCGATGGCATGGGCGCAGCTGAAGGAAATCGCCCGCGATCCTTGCGTCAGCGCCTTCATCGTCAGAAGCGTTCTGGCGATGTCGGGATGTTCGATGATCGGGCTCATGCCGGAGCCCTGCCAGCCGGGCGCCTTGCCCTGCGTGCGCTCCCTGGCGTATTCGATGGCCTTCTGGGTCGCCGCTTCGCAGATCGCCACGCCCTGCATGCCGACGGCGAGGCGGGCGTTGTTCATCATGGTGAACATGCAGGCGAGACCCTTGTTCTCCTCACCGACCAGCCAGCCGAGAGCGCCCTTTTCATCCCCGAATTTGCCGTCGCCGAAGATCATCGTGCAGGTGGGCGAACCATGGATGCCGAGCTTGTGCTCCAGCGAATGGCAGAAAAGATCGTTGCGGCTGCCCGGTGCGCCGTTGTCATCGGGCAGGAATTTCGGCACGAGGAACAGCGAGATGCCGCGCGTGCCGGCCGGCGCATCCGGCAGGCGGGCGAGAACCAGGTGGATGATATTATCAGCCGCGTCGTGTTCACCCCAGGTGATGAAAATCTTCTGGCCGAAGATGCGGTAGGTGCCGTCACCATTGCGCTCCGCCCGG
>QFOL01000515.1 GCA_003241215.1 Agrobacterium fabrum | reverse complement strand
CATCAGCACCACATCTTTCTTCCTCACGGCTCTTGGCCTCTCAAGTTCTCGAAACCGGTCGGTCAACGCACTACCCAACAAACGCAAACACAATATCGGCTCAAATTAGAGCAAATGCGTTGACGTCCTGTTAACTATGGGGGGTGGCAAGAGAGAAACCGGCTCTATCAACAAGGAAATTTTAAAACCTTGATGACGGAGAAAATGCCATGGAACTTTACCGCATCGCCCTGGTTTTCAGCGGGTGTGGCGCGAAGAGGAATAAGTGGAGGCCCGGCAGTTAGGGTTAACGGATCATTAACCTCTGTCTGTTTGTAATTTCATGGGCAGTATTAGGATTCCATGTTATTCTGATCCACGGAATAAATGCAAAAATGGCATGCGAAGCCTGAATCTGCGCACGATCCCCGTATAAGAATCGCTTTGGATTTTTGGATCGTGCGAAAACCAGTCTGTGGACTGGCCTATGCGCAATGTGATGGTGATGACATTCCCGACGCAAGACGAGGCTTGTGCGGTTCCCATGGGCAACATTGACAATCATGTCCCGAAGAGGAGATGAGCATGGCAGAGATTATTCCAATCGGCGACGCCCGACGAAGCCTGCGCCCGGCCGGCGCGGTCGGACAGGTGATGGGCCCGGCGAAGGTCGTGCTGTTTACCGGCGTGCGTTATGAAAAACGCGATACTGAGCCGACCGGCAAGGTCGTGCGCAAGGGCAAGTCCGCAGCGGAAACCGCCCTCAAATCCTGATGAGAATGAACCGGCGTTATTTCCATGGCGTCGGCTGGCATTTTGCCTCGTTCAGGAAACGCTCCGCTTCTTCCCCGAAGCTTGGCTGCGGCACCAGGGTCCGCAACACCACATATCCTTCCGTCTGATCCGATTCCGCCAGAATGGCCTGCGAGAGCGAAGGCGGCTGCGCCTTGCGAATGGCGGCGATCTGCACCGCATCGGCCACGAGAATGTCCATCACCCCGGCGGCCGACGTCCGGTCGTTCATGCTGAAAACTTCGTTCGAGGCCTTGTCGTAAACCGCGACCGACCAGAAGGGCACGGCGCCGACGGCCGTCAGCCTGACCGGCTGCTCCTCGATATTGAAAGTGCAGACCGCAACCCGCATGAAGGGATCGCCGCTGCCAAGCGTCTTTTTTTCCGTCGTCTCTTCGAGCAGGTGAAACAGATGCGGTTTTCCTTCCGCCACAGCACGCGTATAGGCGTCGCGATTGCTGAAATGCGGTATCGCCAGCAGAATGACGACGTGCAGCACGGCGGCGGCGACGAGGCCGGTGAGGATGGCGAGCAGGATCCTAAGCATTGCCACACCCCAGCTTGCGGATTTGCGGCATGGCGATGTCGATCAGGCCGGAGCTGCCGGCAACCGGCGTGTCGAGCAGCGTCATGACCAGCTTGAACATCTGGCCCTGCGGCACGGCCAGCCAATTGTAGGTCTGGGCATCGGCGGCGATGATGATGTCGATGCCGCCATCGGCGCTACGCAGAAGCGTGCGGGAGTTCAGCGCGAAGGGTCGCCCGGCATCTTCGGCCAGCACATTGCCCTGCTGGTCGGCAGTGTAAATCGTCCAGAAGCGGGCGGGCGGCACGGCGCCGGCCAGCCGGTAGCGGCATTGTCCGCTCAGGCGTTGTCCGTCGCTGTCGACGGAGGCGGTGAAAGCCAGCCCCTCGGCCGTTCCGTAAAGCAGCTTGCCGGCATCGGCACGGTGCGATTTGGCGTAGGGGTCGGCCTCGATCGTCTGCGCTTCGGGAAAGGCGTCCCAGGAGCCGATGCGGATCGAGCCAAAGCCGGATGTCGCTTCAAGCGCCGCCATCGTCGCGGCAATGCCGCCGCCAAAGGCGATCAGAAGGGCGATGCCGACAAGGAATGGAACTCGGAACACGCTGTTTTCCCGTTTATGAACAGGTCGAGGACTATCACTGATT
>QFOL01000514.1 GCA_003241215.1 Agrobacterium fabrum | reverse complement strand
CAAACCACGATAAACAGCACGTAAATTACCGCAAAAATGGCTTATATCTTGTTACCAAAATGAAAAGGCCACCCGGAAACCCGGATGGCCTTTTACAATCATCGGCTTGCGTGAGCGATCAATGCGGCTGCGGCTCCATGCCGCCTTCGGCTTCGCCGTCGCCCTTGGCTTCGCCATCACCCTTAACTTCGCTCGTACCGTCCTTCTTGGTGCCGGCCTTCGGCACTGCCGAACCACGGCTACCTGGAGAATCGTCACCCAGATCGCGAGCGGGCTTCTCACCCTTCAGCAGGGCCTTGATCTCGTCACCCGTCAGGGTTTCGTATTCGAGAAGACCTTCGGCAATCGCAACGAAACCATCGTGGTTTTCCGTCAGGATGCGGCGTGCCTCGCCATAAGCCTCGTCGATAAGACGGCGAACTTCGGTATCGATGGTCTGGGCCGTCGCCTCGGAGACGTTCTTCGACTGCGAGACGGAGTGACCAAGGAAGACCTCCTGCTGGTTCTCACCATAGGAGACCTGGCCGAGCGCATCGGAGAAGCCCCATTGCGTCACCATGGCGCGGGCAAGCTTGGTGGCCTGCTCAATATCCGAAGACGCGCCCGAGGTGATGTTTTCCTTGCCGAAGGTCAATTCTTCGGCAACGCGGCCACCCATCATGATGACGAGACGCGACACCATCCACTTGTAGCTCATGGAGTAGCGGTCGCCTTCCGGCAGCTGCATGACCATGCCGAGTGCACGGCCGCGCGGGATGATCGTCGCCTTGTGCAACGGATCGGCCACGGCAACCTTCAGCGCGGTGATGGCATGACCGGCTTCGTGATAGGCGGTCAGTTTCTTTTCGGCCTCGGTCATGGCGGAGGAGCGGCGTTCCGCACCCATCATGATCTTGTCCTTGGCGTCTTCGAATTCCTGCATGGTGACCACACGCTTGTTGCGGCGGGCGGCCATAAGGGCGGCTTCGTTGACGAGGTTCATCAGGTCCGCGCCCGAGAAGCCGGGAGTGCCGCGAGCCAGAACCTTGAGATCGACATTCGGCGCCAGCGGCACGTTGCGGATATGCACCTTGAGGATGCGCTCGCGGCCAACGATGTCCGGGTTCGGCACGACGACCTGACGGTCGAAACGGCCGGGACGCAGAAGTGCGGGGTCGAGAACGTCGGGACGGTTGGTGGCGGCGATGAGGATGATGCCTTCATTCGCCTCGAAACCGTCCATCTCGACCAGCAGCTGGTTCAGCGTCTGTTCGCGCTCGTCGTTACCGCCGCCGAGACCGGCGCCGCGATGGCGACCGACGGCGTCGATTTCGTCGATGAAGATGATGCAGGGCGCATTCTTCTTGGCCTGTTCGAACATGTCACGCACGCGGCTTGCACCGACGCCCACGAACATTTCCACGAAGTCCGAACCGGAAATGGTGAAGAACGGCACATTGGCTTCACCGGCGACGGAACGCGCGAGAAGCGTCTTACCGGTACCCGGAGGGCCGACCAGCAGCACGCCGCGCGGAATTTTACCGCCGAGGCGCTGAAACTTCTGCGGATCACGCAGGAATTCGACGATTTCCTCGAGGTCCTGCTTGGCTTCGTCCACGCCGGCGACGTCATCGAACGTCACGCGGCCATGGGCTTCCGTCAGAAGCTTGGCCTTGGACTTGCCAAAGCCCATTGCGCCGCGCGAACCGCCCTGCATCTGCCGCATGAAGAACAGCCAGACGCCGAGAATGAGGAACATCGGCAGAAGCGTGCCGAGATAGCTCAGAAAACCGGAGGAACCGTCGCTTTCTGGACGCGCCACGATGGTCACGTTCTTGCTCTGCAAACGCTCCATCAGGCTGTCGTCAATGACGGGGGAATAGGTCTGAAAGGCCGTGCCGTTTTCGGTATAGGTTCCGAGAACCCGGTTACCGGTGACGGTCACGTCGCGAACTCGCCCGGAATCC
>QFOL01000110.1 GCA_003241215.1 Agrobacterium fabrum | reverse complement strand
GCACAATCTGCATCCCGGCGTCTTCTCGCTGATCCAGGGCGGCCGCCGCGATGTCGGTTCCGCGCTCGTGCAGCATCCGCGCATCAAGGCGGTCGGTTTTACCGGTTCGCTTGCCGGCGGCCGCGCGCTGTTCGATCTCTGCGCCCAGCGCCCCGAGCCGATCCCCTTCTTCGGCGAACTCGGTTCCGTGAACCCGATGTTCCTGCTGCCGGAAGCCGTTGCCGCCCGTGGCGAGGCCATCGCCAAGGGTTGGGCCGGTTCGCTGACCATGGGTGCGGGCCAGTTCTGCACCAATCCCGGCATCGCCGTCATTCTCGCTTCGCAGGCGGATGCGGTTGCTGAAACCGCGCGTGCCGCGCTTTCCGAAGTCGGCCCGCAGGTCATGCTGACCGACGGTATCGCCGCCGCCTATCGCGACGGCCGTGACCGTATCGCCGCCGGCAACGGCGTGCGCGACGTGCTGACCACCACCTGCGACCTGCGCAATGCAACGCCTTATCTTTACCGGGTTTCCGGCAAGGACTGGGTTGCCAACCACGCGCTTGCCGAAGAAGTCTTCGGACCGCTCGGCCTGATCGTGACGGTCGACAGCACCGAAGAAATGCTGGAAGTCGCCAAGAGCTTCGAAGGCCAGCTGACCGCGACCCTGCATCTCGACGCCGGCGATGCCGAACTCGGCCGCAAGCTGCTGCCGATCCTTGAGCGCAAGGCCGGCCGCGTTCTCGCCAACGGTTTCCCGACCGGCGTGGAAGTCTCCGAAGCCATGGTTCATGGCGGCCCTTACCCGGCTTCGACGAATTTCGGCGCAACCTCTGTTGGCACCATGTCGATCCGCCGCTTCATGCGCCCGGTTTCCTACCAGAACATCCCTTCAGACGTTCTGCCCGACGATATCCGCTAAAAACTTGATAAAGGCAGGCGCAGCGATGCGCCTGCCTTTAGCGTCGGAACCTCCGCTTCCGTCATCCTCGGGCTTGACCCGAGGATTCGTAACTGTCGAGATGAATAGATCCTCGGGTCAAGCCCGAGGATGACCTTGCGTGTGTGGCCTGACACAGAAGCCCCCAAACTCTTCCACGCGTCAACGATACATAGTTTCCAGATTTTCAGCAGCACGACGTCCACGTCGGTTGACATGGACCCCGCGCATAATGCTAATACGTCAATCGTAACGTAATAACATTACAAAACATCCTCGATGGCCTCGATATCGGCCCTGATCAGCATGAGGATGACAACGTCTGGAAGGAACACCATGAGATTCTCCCTTCACCAGCAATTTGGCGTGGGCGCGCTCGCCACGTGCCTGGCACTCGCCACGTCGATTGCCTCCGGCATGGCGCATGCGGAAGAAAGCAAGGACGGCGTCAAGGAATGGCGGCTGTTCGTCGCCGATCACACCCAGCCGGTGGTCCGCGCGATCAACTTCCAAACCGGCAAGGAACTCGGACGCTACGACCTCAAGGGCTATGCGGCGCTGACCGCCAGCGCCTCCGGCAAGACTGTTTTCGCCACACAGTCAGATTCGGATATCGTGCATGTGATCAAGACCGGCATCGTCTTCTCCGACCACGGCGAGCATCGTGATCTGGAAGTGGAAGACGCGGCGCTGCTGCCCATCACCTTCGAAGGCAAACGCCCGTTCCACGTCGTGCCGCATGATGACCATGCCATCCTGTTCTACGACCGTGGCGGCAAGGCTGAAATCATCGATGAGGCCGCCCTGCTGGACGGCAAGGCAAAGATCCGCACCGTCGATACGACCGCCCCGCATCACGGCGTGGCAGTGACGATGGGCCGTTACGTCCTGGTATCCGTACCCAACACGCAGATCGAAACCAAACCCGACACGCTGCCGCCCCGCATCGGGTTGCGCGTTCTTGACAGGGAAGGTAAGCAGGTTGGCGAACAGGCGACATGCACCGATCTGCACGGCGAGGCGACATCCGCACGGCTTGCGGCTTTCGGCTGCAAGGAAGGCATTCTCGTTGCCCGGCCGGGCGGCACGGATGGCCCGAAGCTCGAAATGCTGGCCTATCCGGAAGATTTCCCGAAAGCCTATACCGGCACGCTGCTCGGCGGCAAATCCATGCAGTTTTTCCTTGGAAACTACGGTGAGGACAAGGTCGTCCTGGTCGATCCCGACAGCAAGGACACCTTCCGTCTGGTGGAGTTGCCGACCCGGCGCGTCGATTTCATCCTCGACCCCGCCAATCCGCGCAATGCCTATATCCTGACGGAAGATGGCGACCTGCATGTGCTTGACGTGCTGGAAGGCGTTATCACCCGCAAGGCGAAGGTCACCGAACCCTACAGCAAGGATGGCCATTGGCGCGATCCGCGCCCGCGTCTCGCCGTTGCCGACGGGCAGATCGCAATTTCCGATCCGCGCCATTCGCTGGTGCGCGTGGTGGATGCGGAAAGCCTGAAGGAAACCCGCACGCTTGCGGTGGAAGGCCAGCCCTATTCCATCGTTGCCGTTGGCGGCTCCGGCGCTTCGCACTGATACCGACCAAAAGAAACCCCGTGCGTCCGAAGGGCGCACGGGGTTTCCTGATTTTGATGGGCCGTATTATCAAGCCGACTGCACGGCCTGTATCTTCTCGATGCCGCCAACAATGCCGGCGAAATCCTGCCAGACGCCCTGCGCGCCCTTGCGCCATTCGTCCAGCGCTTCCGGCTGCAGCACCTTGCCGCCCTTCGAAAGCGCAAGCTCGACGGACTTTACTTCGTCCTCGATGATCAGCTGGTTGAAATATTGCGCGCCTTCGCTCGATGCCTCCAAGAGAACCTTCTTCTCTTCGTCATCCAGCTGGTTCCAGAAGGTCGCCCCGTAATAGACGACGCCCGAGGCCCAGATATGGCCGGTTTCCGTCAGATAAGGCACGACCTCGTAAAGCTTGAAGCCGGCATATGCGGACTTGGTGAGATCCATCGCATCGGCCACGCCTGTCGCCAGCGCATTATAGGTCTCGGTGATTGGAATGCCGACCGGCGTGGTGCCGAAGGCGCTCCACAGCTTGGTGTGCAGCGGGCTCTGGATGACGCGAATTTTCTTGCCTTCCAGCTGCTCCGGACGGGTTACCGGCTCCTTGGTCAGAAGATGGCGCGCGCCGTAATTGATGAAATCGGCGGCGATGAATTGCTGGGCGGCGAGCTTCGTCTTCAGATCAGCGCCAGTCTCGCCCGTCACCACCTTGCGCACGTGGTCGGCATCGCGAAACAGAAAGGGCAGATCGAGTATCTGCAGTTCCGGCACCCAGCCCGAAAGCGAGGAGACTGTCGAAAGGCTCGCCTGAACCGATCCCAGACGGATATTTTCCGCCACTTCCTTTTCACCGCCCAGCGCACCGCTCTTGACGATGTTGAAACGGAAACGGCCGGGCAGCTTCGCCTCCACCAGCTCGCTGATCTTCACCCAGATTTTCGTCTCCGGCTTGTCATCGGCAAACAGCGAGGCAACCGTGAGATTGCGGGTTCTGGCATTTGCCGTGCGCACGAAGGCGGGCGCGGCGAGCGTTGCGGCACCGATGGCGGAGAGTTTGAGGAGATTGCGGCGATCGATAATAGTCATGATTGAAACCCCAAATTTAGAAGAAAATGGCCCAGGCGCATAGAATGGCGAGGGAAACGAGAAGCGAGACGAGATAGGGAACGACGGCCCGGAACAGTGCTGTCGCCGGAATGCGGGTGACGCCGCTGACCACGAAGATCAGCATACCGAGCGGCGGCGTCAGGCCGTGGATCATCAGATTGACCACGAGAATGACGCCGAAATGGATGGGATCGATGCCGGCCGCCACGGCAGCGGGCAGCAGGATCGGCCCGAAAAGCAGGATGGCCGCACCGATATCCAGCACCAGCCCGACCACGAGCAGGATAAGGTTGGAGAGCAGGAGCACCGCGATCTTGCTGCCGCCGAGCAACGTTACGAAGTCAGTAACGAGACCCGAGACATTGTCCACCGCCAGCAGGAAGGCGAAAGGCCCCGCCGTGCCGATCAGCAGGCCGATGGCCGCCGCCTCACCCGCCGACTGGCGGAAGGTCGCGAAAATGCGGCCCGCGCCCAGCCGGTAACCGAAACCGAGAAGCAGCGTGTAAAGCGCCGCAAGCGCGGCAGCCTCCGTGGTGGTGACGATGCCGATACGGATGCCGACCACCACGATGACGCCGAGGCCAAAGGCGGGTATGGCGGCGATGGCCGAGCGCCAGCGCTCCGCACCCGTCGCGCGCGGCAAGGTATCGACACTGCGCACGCTGTAATGAATCGCCACCGCAAGGCAGATCGCCATCAGCCCGCCGGCAAAAAAGCCACCGACCAGCAGCGAGCCGACCGAAAGGTTGGTGGCCGTCGCAAGGATAAGAAACGCGATGGAAGGCGGAATGACATTGTCCAGCACGGAGGTGGCCGCAATGATCGCGCCCGCCTGCGCCGGGGGATAGCCATGTTTCACCAATTCCGGCTGGAAGGTGGAGGCCCCGAAGGCGGCATTGGCGACCGATGAGCCGGACGCGCCGGAAAACAGCACGCTGGTCAAAAGCGTCGTCTGCGCCAGGCCTGCGCGCCGGTGGCCGACCATGGAGGCGGCGAAACGGACCAGCTGGTTGGCGACGCCCGATTCCGTCAGCAGGCTGCCGGCCAGCAGGAAGAAGGGAATGGCGAGCAACAGGAATTTCGACATGCCGGTTACGGTTGACGAAACGATGGCCGGTTCCGGCAAGGTGCTGCCAAAGGCGATCGCCACATAGGCGGCGGCAAGGAAGGCATGGGCAAGCGGCGCGGCGAGCACCAGCCCCACTGCCGCCGTCAGCGCCAGAAACAGGCTCGGGGGCAGGCTCGTATCGACGAAAACTTCCGGCAGGCCAACATAGGCCACAATGGCGATGGCGAGAGATGCGAGAACGGCAAGCGCCTTGCCTTCACTGACACGCTGAAGCGCCAGATAGAGAAGGATAAGCGCGCCGCCTGCGCCGAGAAAGCCGAAACGCACCCATTCCGGCAGACCAAGCGTCGGAGATGTGCCGCCAAGCATCGCTGCGATCTCCACCCCGCCGAAGGCGAGGATGAGTGCTGCGATAAAGGAGAAGGCATCGGCCAGAACTTCGGTCGCCGCGTGAAATCGTTGCGGAAGGAACCGCACGAAGACATCGAGCCGCATGGCGAGCGCACTTTTGAGACTGAGCGGCGCACCGACCGCGATCATGGCCACATGAAGCCAGATGCCGAGGTCTTCCGCGCCAATGAAGCCGGTGTGAAACAGGTAACGCAGCGTAACATTGACCAACACCACCACGAGCAGCGCCGCAAGGATTGCCGCCGCGACTGCGCCGAGCACCGTGTCCAGAACGGCGAGCACCCGCTCGGCCACCCGTTGCGGGCCGATGCGTCTTTGTGCGATTGTCGTTGCCGAACTTGCCGTCATGTGTTTCTTCTCCACTCCCGCACCACGCTCAGGAGGCCTTGGCCGAGAGATCGCGGTCGAACAAAGTCGACCAGGTGAACTGTTTTGCCGCTGACACCTCACGCGATACATCAAGACGCGGCAGAACCTTTTCGCCGAAGCGGAAAGCCTCTTCCAGCAATGGCATGCCGGAAAGGATAAAGGTATTCACGCCCGCCTTCTTATAGGCTTCCAGCGTGCGGATGACAGTATCCGGTGAACCGACAATCGCCGTTCCCGGACCCGGACGGACAAGCCCGATGCCGGCCCAGAGATTGGGCGCGATTTCGAGATCGCGCAGGTTTTCCGGTTTCTGGCCGCCATGCATCGCCGTCATGCGCTGCTGGCCGACGGAATCGGTCTTGCCGACAAAACGCTGGTTGGCGGCAATCGCAGCCGCATCCATGCGGCCGTAGAGATCGGCCGCAGCGGCCCAGGCCTCTTCATCCGTATCGCGCACGATAACATAAAGGCGGATGCCGTATTCCAGCTCACGGCCAAGTTTTTCCGAGCGGGCCTTGACCAGATCGACCTTCGCGCCGATCTGGTCCGGGGTTTCACCCCATGAAAGATAGGTCTCGACATGTTTGGCGGCAACGTCGATGGCCTTGTCCGAGGAGCCGCCGAACCACAAAGGCGGCGGCTCTATGCCCTGCCCCACCGGCAAAGCGAGTTTTGCACCGTCCGTCTGGAAATACCGCCCCTTGAAATCCACCGTCTCGCCGGCAAAAAGCCGGTGCCAGATCTGCAGATATTCATCCGCCATATCGTAACGTTCGTCATGCGGCATGGTCATGCCGTAAGCACCGAGCATCTTGGCATCGCCGGAAACGACATTGATGAGCAGGCGGCCTCGCGAAAACTCCTGAAGCGTCGCCGCCATCTTGGCAAGCAGCGTCGGCGCGATCAGGCCCGGATGGATGGCGACCAGCAGTTTCAGCCGTTCGGTATGGGAGAGCAGCGCACCTGCCAGAACCCAGACGTCATGCGCCCCGGTGGCAAACAGCGCACCGGTGTACCCCAGCTGATCGTAAGCCAGCGCCAGCTGCTTGTAATAACCGAGATCGACCTTGCGGGAGCCTTCCGGCTGCCAGGGATAGGCGCCGTCGGGCGCGCACATGTACCAGAAAACATTCATCGGTCGCTTCCCGTGCTGACTGATTGACCCGTCAAAACCGGTAAAGAGAAATGGCCGTGCCTGTAAAGCGTATCGGCCTCCTCCTGCTGTTCGGCAAGGATATTTTCAGTGGCGGGCACCACGGAAAGATCGCGCGAGCGCAGCACCTTCGCCCACGATGCCGCATCACCCTCACTGCCCGGTTCGGCGGCAAGCAGCGCCGCCGCCCTGTCGATATCCGCCATGGCGGCGCGGCCGACGCGGTCCAGTTCGTCCGCAATCGCCTGTCGTGTCTCCTGCGCTATATTGTGACGCGCCAGTGTCCAGAACAGCGAGCGGTTGGGAATGGTTGAACCGCAGCGGACCAGAAGGCTGATCTCCGCATGGGTCAGAGCCTTTTCCAGCCGTGGCGACATCGTCACCCAGGCATCAACGCGGCCTTCCACGAGGTCTTGCAGGCTGTCGCTGTCGCCGCTTTCGATGCGGGTGACATCCGCAAGCCCGAGCCCCGCCCCTTCCAGGCTGCGCGCCAGAAGATAGGTATGAAAAGAGCCGTCGATCAGCGATATGCGCTTTCCCACGAGATCAGCTGCGGAACGGATCGGGCTGTCGCGCCGCACGAGGATTGCGCCATTGGCGGGCCTTGGTGCGGAAGCGGCGATATAGACCGCCGAAAGCCCGCGCGCATCCGCTTCAATGGGCGGCGTCGAGCCGGTGCCGCCGAAATGGATTTCGGCTTTTTCCAGAAGGGTCGCCGTATCGCGCCCCTCACGATAGGGCACGAAGTGCGGATCGAATTCCCCGAAAGCACCGGGCCAGAGCCGGGCGAGCCGTAAATGCAGATTGTTGGGATGGACCCCGATTTTCATGTCGACACCTCATTTCACAATCAATATACTTTTTTATAGAATGTTTTCGAGGAACGTTTTGGCGATCCTCAGCCGGAAAGCGAAAGAGAAATCTATTAATCCTGTAGATTTTAAAAATTCTGCAGCCGACTAAAAACGACCTGCATCAAGCCATTGAAATTTATTGCCATACAATTTACTTTTTTATAGTCTGAAACAGGGACCAGTAGTTGTGACGAAACCGGTTTCCAATCTCATCTGCCGCAGCGTGGTGGAAGCGAGCGAGCTTTTGAAGCTTGTCGCCAACGCCAACCGCCTGGCCATTGTCTGTTACCTCATGGAAACGGAAGCGTCCGTTTCCGCACTGGAATATGAACTTGGTATCCAGCAGCCAACGCTTTCGCAGCAGCTTGCCGAATTGCGCGACGCCGGTATCATCGAAGGCACGCGGGAAGGCAAGGCGGTGATCTATCGTGTCACCGACCCACGCATTATCCAGCTGGTTCTGACCCTGCGCGATCTTTACAAGGACCTTTCCGATGTGACGGGCAAGAAAGGCCGTCGCGCCTTGCCGCTGGATGAGGCGATGTTCGACTGACATGATCGACCTTTACACTTGGATCACGCCGAACGGCCTCAAAATCTCGGTTGCGCTGGAAGAACTCGGCCTGCCCTATCGCAGCCACGCCGTCGACATCGAAAAAGGCGAGCAATTCGCGGCCGATTATATCCGCATCAATCCCGGCTCGAAAATTCCGGCAATCATCGACAATGACAACGGCACCGTCCTGACGGAATCGAACGCGATCCTCATCTATCTCGCCGAAAAGACGGGGCGACTTCTGCCCGCCTCCGCGACCGAGCGGCTGGCCGTCACGGAATGGCTGATGTGGCAGGCCGCCAATTTCGGCCCGACACTCGGTTATGCCCATTATTTCCTGACGTACCATGCCGGAGAAGCTCCCTTTGCCGAGACGCGTTTTGCGACGGATGTCGAGCGCCTCTACCGGACATTGAACGACCGTTTAACGGGGCGGGAATATGTGACGGGAGATTTTTCCATCACCGATATCGCCATCTGGCCATGGGTCTCGCGTTTCGCGCGCCACAAGATCAATCTCGATGATTTTCCGGCGGTACAGCGGTGGTATCGCCAGCTTGGACAGCGGGAAAGTTTTAAGCGCGGTTATCGCGGTACCCTTCGCAACGTCGGACGTACCGGGGCTTTAACAGGCGACGAGGTGGCCGGGTGAAACCTCGCGATATTCACGCGGCTTGACGACATAATCGACCGCGCGGATCGGGCTTTTCAGCTCGTCACTCGCGGCACCCCGCCGTGTGTTGCGGCGATCCGGGTCCGGCACCGGCACGGCCGCCATCAGCTTGCGGGTATAGTCATGCTGCGGATTACCGAAGACAGCAGCGCGTGGGCCGATTTCGACGATCTCGCCAAGATACATCACCGCCACCCGATGGCTGACGCGCTCCACCACCGCCATGTCATGGGATATGAACAGGAAGGCAAGATCGAGGCTTTGCTGCAGATCCAGCATCAGGTTGATGACCTGCGCCTTGATCGAGACATCCAGCGCCGAGACGCTTTCATCGGCGACAATCACCTTGGGCTGGAGCGCCAGCGCGCGGGCAATGCAGATGCGCTGGCGCTGACCGCCGGAAAATTCATGCGGGTAACGCGAAGCCATATCCGGCGAGAGGCCGACCTTTTCCAGCATGTCGGCCACCACCTCCTTCGCCTCGCGGGCGTTGCCCATGCGATGCTCCAGAAAAGGTTCGGCAATCGCCGCACCCACCGTCATGCGCGGATTGAGCGAGGCGAAAGGGTCCTGAAAGATCATCTGAACCGTCTTGCGCATTTCGCGCATGCCCGTCTTGTCGAGGGCGAGAATGTTTTCGCCGTTGACCACGACTGACCCGGCATTCGGCTCGATCAGCCGCATGATGGCGCGTCCGGTGGTCGACTTGCCGCAGCCGCTTTCGCCCACCAGCGACAATGTCTCCCCGGCCCTCAAATCGAAGGACACATTCTCCACCGCATGCACCCGGCCGCTAAGCCGCCCCATAAGGCCAGAGTGAATGTCGAAGCGCTTGGTCAGCCCCTCCACCTTGAGAACCGGCTGAGCGCTGGCATCGACGGTATCGGCCGGGCGCGCAGGTTCCTGCGTTTCCCCTGTCGTTGTGTTGACGATCGGAAAACGGAGCGGTCTTTCCTCGCCCTTCATCGACCCCAGAACCGGAACGGCGGACAAAAGTGCGCGCGTATAGGGATGTTTGCCGCGATGGAAGATATCGGCCGTCGCGCCGACTTCGACCTGCTCGCCGCGATACATGACGACGGTGCGGTCGGCGATTTCGGCCACCACGCCCATGTCGTGGGTGATGAAGAGGACCGACGTGCCCTCCTCTTCCTGCAGCGTCTTGATGAGGTCGAGAATCTGGCCCTGAATCGTCACATCGAGCGCCGTCGTCGGTTCGTCGGCGATCAGCAACTTCGGCTTTGAAGCAAGAGCCATGGCGATCATCACGCGCTGACGCATGCCACCGGAAAAACGGTGCGGATATTCATCGAAACGCGAGGCGGCAGACGGAATGCGGACCTTTTCGAGCAGGCGGATCGTCTCCGCCCGCGCTTCCGCCTTGGTCATGGGCTGATGGCACAGCAGGGCCTCGGAAATCTGGTCGCCGATGGTGAAGAGCGGATTGAGGCTGGTCATCGGCTCCTGAAAGATCATCGCAACCTCATTGCCCCGCACCCGCCGCATGGCGTCTTCGGAAAGGGACAGGAGATTGCGGCCACCGAGCAGAATTTCACCCTGAACCCTGCTGCTCTCCCGATCCAGCAACCGCATGATCGAGAGTGAGGTAACGCTCTTGCCCGAGCCGCTTTCGCCGACGATCGCGACCGTCTCCCCTGGTCCGACATCGAAGGAAATATCACGCACCACCGGCTTCCAGCCGCCATCCACGAAAAAGGATGTGGTGAGATTGCAGACGGAAAGCACGGCATCTTCTGCACCAAGCGGTGCTGCCTGCGGCATGGTCATGATCGTTCCCTTCTTTTTATGTTTCAACTCAAGCACGGCGTTGCGGCAAATTTCTTCTCCCCGGCGGGGAGAAGGTGGCCCGAAGGGTCGGATGAGGGGGCAACGCCAGCGATAGACCGCACCCTTGCCCCCTCATCCCGCTGCCGCGACCTTCTCCCCCTCGGGGAGAAGAAATACGCGGCACCCGCTCGTTCCATTTAGTCCGGCCAGCGCAGCATGCCGTCGAAACGGTGACGGCTGCGGTCTTCGAACGGTGTGGCGATCACCTCGTTGGAGGCGCGCGCCTTGTCCAGTTCCTCGGCCAGACGGGAGGCAACGATGGTTTCCTGGCCGGGATGCAGGTTGCAGGGGTCGAGATAGAAATAGCGGTGCTCCACCTCGTGGTCGCGGACAATGATCGGCGGATTGCCCCTGGCAAGCGCCGTCGTCAGGTCCCAGGCGGTGATATGTGCTTCCTCGGCATCGATGATGACGCGCAGCCGGTCGAGCGGGTTATTGGTCGGGTCGGGCTCGATCAGCGCGGTTACACCGGGGCGTCCGTCCAGCGTCTTTTTCCAGAGGCTGAGGTAGCCGGTTTCGCGCTCGCGAATACCGGCATGGTCGCGCTTTTCCCAGGCTTCCAGCGCCGCCATGACGCCATAGATGCTTTCCTTGCCGACTTTCATGCCGCGGCCGATGCCCATATTCTGCAGGAAGGCGTTGCGCACCAGTTCCTTTTTGCCGGCGACGATGCCCGAGGTGGGGCCGCCGAGGAACTTGTGGCCGGAATAGAGCACCACATCCGCACCCGTCGCCAGAAACAGCTTCAGGTCATATTCGGAAGCCGCATCGACGATAACAGGCACGCCCTTGGCATGGGCGATCTCGACGAATTCGGAAAGATGCAGCAGGCCGTAATCCACCACATGATGCGAGACGACATAGACCGCCGCCGCCGTCTTTTCGGTGATGGCGTTTTCCATATGGAAACGATAGGTCGATGTCGCCTGCCCGATCAGCACCACCTTGCCGCCGCCGAGGCGGATCGCCTGATCCACCGGCGCGCCATAGCTCACCACATGGCCCATCTGCACCAGAACCTCGTTCTTCTCAGGCGCGATATCAGGCAGCTTCTCGATGGCCAGCAGATTATTGCCGGTAATGGCGCCCGCCACCGCAAGGCTGATGCCCGATGAGCAGGAGGCGGTGACGAAACCGGCCTCACCGCCCGTCAGCCTCGATATCACCGCGCTGGCCTTGCGCTGCAGATCGTTGATCTCGACAAATTGCGGCAGGATGGCCGCCATGGCCTGAACCGCTTCCGGAACGACAATCGACGCGCCGAGCGAGGTCATGGTGCCCGAGACGTTGATGACCGGGCGAAGGCCGATCCTGCTTCTGATATCCTCGGTCATGTCTTTC
>QFOL01000109.1 GCA_003241215.1 Agrobacterium fabrum | reverse complement strand
TAATCTCGCCTTTACGTTCTGCCATTTTGGCCGCTCCGTGAAAATGTCGCCGTTCCTTATCAGCACGGGACACAAATATCCAGTTGTTCCATCGTCTTGCCTGACATGCTCAAAACGGTGCGTCGCCTCGAAGATTGCAATCGTGAAAAGCAAACTTACATAGAACCCGAGAAGGGCCGCATCCCGGCCCGTTAACCGCAGGCCCGGCAGGGCAGACAGGTGTTTGATGACAACAATTATTACAGTCAGGAAGGGCGGCAAGGTCGTCATGGCTGGCGACGGTCAGGTAAGCCTTGGCCAGACGGTCATGAAGGGTAATGCCCGCAAGGTTCGCCGCATCGGCAAGGGCGAAGTGATCGCCGGTTTTGCCGGTGCGACGGCGGATGCCTTCACGTTGCTCGACCGTCTTGAAAAGAAACTCGAGCAATATCCGGGCCAGCTCATGCGTGCCGCTGTAGAGCTTGCGAAGGACTGGCGCACGGATAAATATCTGCGCAATCTCGAAGCCATGATGCTGGTGGCCGATAAATCCACCACTCTCGCCATCACCGGCAATGGCGATGTGCTGGAGCCCGAGCACGGCGCGATCGCCATCGGTTCCGGCGGCAATTACGCCTTTGCGGCTGCCCGCGCCATGATGGACACGGACAAATCGGCGGAAGAGGTGGCGCGCCAGTCGCTCGATATCGCCGCCGATATCTGCGTTTATACCAACCACAATCTCGTCGTCGAAACGCTCGACGCCGAATAAGCCAGTTTTCTCACCCCATTTCTCACCCAAGGGTCCTGTGGGCCGGGCCGGAATGGCCGGCCGGAACAGGAAAGCCGAGAGGATAGAATGACCACTTTTTCTCCCCGGGAAATCGTCTCGGAACTCGACCGCTTCATCATCGGCCAGCATGAGGCCAAACGTGCGGTCGCGATTGCGTTGCGTAACCGCTGGCGCCGCCAGCAGCTCGATGAGAGCCTGCGCGACGAAGTCATGCCGAAAAACATTCTGATGATCGGGCCGACCGGTGTCGGCAAGACCGAGATTTCCCGCCGCCTTGCGAAGCTGGCCGGCGCGCCCTTCATCAAAGTCGAGGCGACCAAGTTCACCGAAGTCGGTTATGTCGGCCGCGATGTCGAGCAGATCATCCGCGATCTCGTCGAGATCGGCATCGGTCTCGTGCGCGAAAAAAAGCGCGCTGAAGTACAGGCCAAGGCGCATCAGAGCGCCGAGGAGCGGGTGCTCGATGCGCTGGTTGGCGCAACAGCATCGCCCGGCACGCGTGAAAGCTTCCGCAAGAAGCTGCGCGATGGTGAGCTGGACGACAAGGAAATCGACATCGAGGTGGCCGACAGCGGCTCGGGCATGCCCGGCTTCGAAATTCCCGGCATGCCGGGCGCCAATATCGGTGTGCTTAACCTGTCGGAAATGTTCGGCAAGGCCATGGGCGGACGCACCAAGAAAGTGCGCACGACAGTATCGAAATCTTATGCCGATCTTATCCGCGATGAATCCGACAAGCTGCTCGACAATGAAATGATCCAGCGCGAGGCGGTGAAATCGGTGGAAAATGACGGCATCGTCTTCCTCGACGAAATCGACAAGATCGCTGCCCGCGATGGCGGCATGGGCGCCGGCGTTTCGCGCGAAGGTGTGCAGCGCGATTTGCTGCCGCTTGTCGAAGGCACGACGGTTTCGACGAAATATGGACCGGTGAAAACCGACCACGTCCTCTTCATCGCATCGGGCGCCTTCCATGTGGCGAAGCCTTCGGACCTCCTGCCCGAACTTCAGGGCCGTCTGCCGATCCGCGTCGAGTTGAAGCCGCTGACCAAGGAGGATTTCCGCCGCATCCTGACGGAGACGGAAGCAAGCCTCATCCGCCAGTACAAGGCGCTGATGGCGACGGAAGAACTCGACCTCGATTTCACCGACGATGCAATCGATGCCTTGGCCGATGTGGCCGTTCATCTCAATTCGTCGGTAGAGAATATCGGTGCGCGCCGTCTGCAGACGGTGATGGAGCGTGTTCTGGACGAGATTTCCTTCAATGCGCCGGATCGCGGCGGCTCGGCCGTCAAGATCGATCAGGAATATGTCCGCAAACATGTCGGCGATCTTGCCGCCGATACGGATTTGTCCCGCTATATTCTCTGAAGATTTCAGGGTTCCAAGAAAGAAGAGTGCGGTCATATTTGCCGCACTCTTTTATTTTATCCGCCTTGTCTCGCATTCAGCCCGCATTTTGTTTATGGGAAGGGCTGCATTCCGGTTGGAACCGCTTTAGTGGAATGATCCGGTTTCCCAGCGTATTTCGCTGGCGGAAGCCGCAGGCTTGAGAAAAGGCATTCGCTCGTGCGCAAAACTCTTCTGGCATTAGCCGCTGCTTTGACGGTCGCCGTCACCGCGTCTTCTTACGTCGAAGCCGCGACGGTTGTTCCGCCAGGCAATCGCAATGCCGAACAGCCGGGCGTTCCCGGTGCTTCCGCAAAAAGAACCAAGGCGTCCAACACGTCTTTCGAGCGAAAATACCAGAAGGTCCTCGACCTTTTGTCCTCAGACAAGGCGCTGATCGCCAAGATCAAGTCGACAGCCGGGCGCTACGGCATCGATCCGATCCATATGATCGGTGCGATCGTTGGCGAGCATACCTATAATGTCGACGCCTATGACCGCCTGCAATCCTATTACGTCAAGGCGGCCTCCTATGCCGGCAACAGCTTCCGTTTCGGCTACAAGGACGAAACCATCGCGCAGTTTCTGACGCATTCGCAATTTACCAAATGCCAGTCGAAAAAGGATTCCTACAGCCTCTGGAACTGTCGGGAGGACGTCTGGGAAGACAGCTTCCGCGGCAAGACCGTCGATGGTGTCGACTATCCCAACAATCGTTTCAGCGCCGTATTTTTTCAGCCCTTTTATGCCGGCCAGACCTTTGGCCTCGGCCAGATCAATCCGCTGACGGCGCTGATGTTGACCGATATGGTGTCGAGAACCTCCGGTTACGAGAAGCTGGATGAGAACGACGCCACCGCCGTCTACACCGCGATCATGGATCCAGACCGTTCGCTGGCCTTCATGGCCGCCTCTATCCGCAAATCGATCGACGACTACAGATCGATTGCCGACATGGATATTTCTAAGAACCCGGGCGTCACCTCCACACTTTATAATGTCGGCGGTTCGCAGCAGCGCGCTGCTATTCTCGCCCAGAAGAACCGTCAGCGCGCTGCAGGCGGGGAGCAGCCCCTGCTACCCGAAGAAAATTATTACGGCTGGCTGGTGAATGACCGTATCAGGGATTTGCAGGCGCTTTTGTAGAAAAAGGCGATTATCGCCCACATTGTTTCCAAAACGGAAATAATATTTGGCTATCCGCCGCAATTGACGAGCGCCTGTCTCCGCGTCCAATCTGTGCTTCCAGAATAGAGGAGGCGCATGTGAGCCGCACGAATAAATTCGGTCTTTCCATCGATGACAGGCTATATGCCTTTTTGACTGATGACGTCCTGCCGGGCACGGGTCTGGACAATGAGGCGTTCTTCGAAGGTTTCTCGGCCATTGTTCACGAGCTTTCTCCGAAGAACCGCGAATTGCTGGCAAAGCGTGACGCCCTGCAGGAAAAGCTGGATGGCTGGTACCGGCAGAACGGCGCGCCGGTGGATTTCGATGCCTATGAGGGCTTTTTGAAGGAAATCGGCTATCTGCTGCCGGAAGGTTCCGGCTTTAAGGTGGAAACCAGCAATGTCGATCCCGAGATCGCCGCCGTTGCCGGCCCGCAGCTCGTCGTGCCTGTCATGAATGCACGTTATGCGCTGAATGCGGCCAATGCCCGCTGGGGTTCGCTCTACGACGCGCTTTACGGCACGGATGCTATTTCTGACGCAGACGGTGCGGAGAAGGGCAGGGGGTATAATCCGAAGCGCGGTGAAAAGGTCATTGCCTGGGCGCGAAACTTCCTCGATGAATCCGCGCCGCTGGAGGCGGGAAGCTGGTCCGATGTGACCGGTTTCAAGATCGAGGATGGCCTGCTGCAGCTTGCCATTGGTGACGCCGGGGCCGGCCTCAAGGATGCAGCCCAGTTCAAGGGTTTCAGCGGCGAAGCGGCAAAGCCTGCAACGATCCTGCTCGGCAAGAACGGTCTGCATACCGAGATTGTCATCGATCCCACGACCGAAATCGGCAAGGGTGACAAGGCGGGAATCTCCGATATCATTCTCGAATCGGCGCTGACGACCATCATGGATTGCGAGGATTCGGTTGCCGCCGTCGACGCCGAAGACAAGGTGCTGGTCTATGGTAACTGGCTTGGCCTGATGCGCGGCGACCTGACGGAAGAGGTTTCCAAGGGTGGCAAGACCTTCACGCGCAGCCTCAACCCGGACCGTTATTACACAGCTCCCAATGGTTCTGCGCTCACGCTGCCCGGCCGTTCCCTGATGCTGGTGCGCAATGTCGGTCATCTCATGACCAATCCGGCGATCCTCGACAGGGACGGCCGCGAGGTGCCTGAAGGCATCATGGATGCCGTCGTCACGGCGCTGATCGCCCTTTATGATGTCGGCCCGTCCGGGCGGCGTCAGAATTCCCGCGCCGGTTCGATGTATGTCGTCAAGCCAAAGATGCACGGACCGGAGGAAGTGGCCTTCGCCAATGAAATCTTCGGCCGGGTCGAAAAGCTTGTCGGCATGGTGCCGAACACCATGAAAATGGGCATCATGGATGAGGAACGCCGCACCACGGTCAACCTCAAGGAAAGCATTCGCGCTGCGAAGGATCGCGTCGTTTTCATCAATACGGGTTTCCTCGACCGTACCGGTGATGAAATACATACCTCGATGGAAGCGGGTCCGATGATCCGCAAGGGCGACATGAAGCAGGCGGCATGGATCGCTGCTTACGAGAACTGGAACGTCGATATCGGTCTCGAATGCGGCCTCTCCGGCCATGCGCAGATCGGCAAGGGCATGTGGGCCATGCCGGATCTGATGGCGGCTATGCTGGAGCAGAAGATCGCGCATCCGAAGGCCGGCGCCAACACGGCCTGGGTGCCGTCGCCGACGGCGGCGACGCTGCACGCCACGCATTACCACAAGGTCGATGTCGCTGCCGTGCAGGAGGGGTTGAAGAGCCGTGGCCGCGCAAAGCTTTCCGATATCCTGTCGGTGCCGGTCGCGCCGCGTCCAAACTGGACGCCGGAAGAAATCCAGCGCGAACTCGACAACAACGCGCAGGGCATTCTCGGATACGTCGTGCGCTGGGTCGATCAGGGCGTCGGTTGCTCGAAGGTGCCGGACATCAACAATATCGGGCTGATGGAAGACCGCGCCACGCTGCGCATCTCCGCGCAGCATATGGCGAACTGGCTGCGCCATGGCGTGGTGACGCAGGAACAGATCGTCGAGACCATGAAGCGCATGGCCGCCGTGGTCGATACACAGAATGCCGGCGATCCGGCATACCTGCCGATGGCCTCCGACTTTGACGGATCGGTTGCATTTCAGGCGGCTGTCGAGCTGGTGCTGAAGGGCCGTGAACAGCCAAATGGCTATACCGAACCGGTTCTGCACCGCCGCCGTCTGGAATTGAAGGCGAAACAGGCGGCGTGAGGCCGGCCTTTCCATAAACAAAAAAGCCGCCGGGAAATCCTCGGCGGCTTTTTATTGTCTCGTATCTGATCTTTACTGGATCACGACGACCTTGGAGCTGCGGCCCGGACGGACGCGGCTGTAAAGGTCCATGACGTCCTGGTTGATCATGCGGATGCAGCCGGAAGAGGCGGCTGTGCCGATCGAGGCCCATTCGGGCGAACCATGGATGCGGAACAGCGTGTCCTGTCCCTTTTCGTTGAAGAGATACATGGCGCGCGCGCCGAGCGGGTTGGTAAGACCCGGACCCATGCCAGCCTCGACATATTTCGCCACTTCCGGCTTGCGGTCGGCCATTTCCTTCGGCGGATGCCACATCGGCCATTCCTGCTTCCAGGCAACATAGGCTTCACCGGCCCAGGCGAAACCCGCCTTGCCGACGCCGATGCCATAACGTACGGCGCGGTTGCCGGACAGGATGTAATAGAGGTAACGCTCGCGCGTATTGACGATGATCGTGCCAGGGCGTTCGGATGTCTGGAACTCGACGATCTGGCGACGGTACTTCTCGTTTACACGATTGATCGGAATGGCCGGAAGCGCGTAGCCCGCATCGGTCACGGGACCGTATACATCGTTGAAGATCTGGACCGTTTCGACTTTCGCCGGAACTGGATCGGCAACCGGCACTGACGCCGCTACCTTGCCGGATGTCTGGCCAGATGATTGGGATGTGGTTTCAGCGCAGCCGGCCAGAGCCAGTGCTGCCGTCAGACCAAGTGCGGTCAATGAAGTACGGATGCGCATGTCGTTCTCGCGGAAAATTCGCCAAATTGTGCGAAGGAGTAGGCTTAATTGGATAAATCGGTTATTTTCCATTCAGCCGCTCTTGGCAAGCCGTTGCGCCGCCGCGAAACGGTTGGGCATTTAAAATTGCCGGTTGATTGCCTTTTTGCAACAATAGGCCAAACGCTTCAGCAGCCTTTATCCATGACTATTCTTTCCGTTACCAACAATAATCCGTTAATAGACGGCCGCCAGTCGGACAAGGCGATGCTTGTGCGCCGCGGCGTTCAGGTGCTTTTGCACGAGATGCGCCATTCGGTGCTGCCGGAGCTGCCGCTTGCAAGCGGACGCAGGGCCGATCTAATCAGCCTGTCGGCGAAGGGTGAAATCTGGATCATCGAGATCAAATCCTCCATCGAGGATTTCCGGGTCGATCGCAAATGGCCGGATTATCGCTTGCATTGCGACCGGCTGTTTTTTGCCACCCATCCGGAAGTACCGACTGAGATATTCCCGGAGGAGTGCGGTCTCATCCTGTCGGATGGATATGGCGCGCACATGTTGCGCGATGCACCGGAGCACAAGTTGCCGCCGGCAACCCGCAAATCGGTGATGCTGGATTTCTCCAGAACCGCTGCGACCCGGTTGATGCTGGCGGAATGGACGACCGGGCGCAGCTTCGGAGAGTGACTGCCGCTACTTCGGCGCGCGTTTTGCGAGAATACGCTGCAATGTGCGCCGGTGCATGTTCAGCCGCCGCGCCGTTTCCGAAACGTTTCGCTCGCACATTTCATAAACGCGCTGAATATGCTCCCAACGCACCCGGTCTGCCGACATCGGGTTTTCGGGCACTTCCGTCTTTTCGCCCTTGCGCTGCGTCAGCGCATTAAAGACATCGTCCGCATCGGCAGGTTTTGCCAGATAATCCAGCGCCCCAAGCTTTACCGCAGTGACGGCGGTTGCGATATTACCATAACCGGTCAGAACGACGATCTGTGTATCGTCCCGGCTCTGCCTGATGGCTTCGATCACCTCCAGCCCGTTGCCATCCGTAAGCCTGAGATCAACGACCGCATATTTGGGCGGTGCGGCTTTTGAGCGGGCAATACCTTCGCTGACCGTCTCGGCTGTATCGACGGCAAAGCCGCGGGTTTCCATCGCCCGCGCAAGCCGGCGCAGAAACGGGCCGTCATCATCGACGATCAGCAGCGATTTGTCGGGTCCGATCGGATCGATGTCGTCAGCCGCTGCGCTGGTGGGTGGGGTCTGGTCTTCTGTCTTCATGTTTCCGGCCTTCCGGCAACTTCGTCGGCTTTGTTTTCTTGTTCTTATCGCCGCTTCAGCGTGAATGGTAAAGTCAACGGTTTCTTTTATCGTCCATAAGCGCCCGAGGCCAGACGATTGTGACCCGCGCGCCGGTTTCGCTGGACCCCCGGTTTTCGAAGACAACAGCTGCGCCGGACCGCTCCAGCAGGGTCTTGGCGATGAAAAGCCCGAGCCCGAGCCCGCCCGCCCGCGTGTCGTTGTGGCGTTCGGTCACATAGGGTTCACCGATACGGGCCAGGACATCGTGAGCATAACCCGGCCCATCGTCTTCGATGATGACGGCGACATTCTGCTGATCGTAATCCACCGTCACGGTCACCTTCTCCCGTGCGTAGTCGACGCCGTTTTCGATGAGGTTGCCAAGCCCGTAGATGATGCCGGCATTGCGGATGCCGACCGGTTCGTCGGCGCGATTGTTTTTTTCAACGAGTTCGAGGTGGATGCCGAATTCCCGGTGCGGCGCCATCACCTCCTCAATCAGCGAGGAAAGCGGCAGGCGGCGCATATGTTCCTCATTATCGGCGGAAAGCGATGTGAGGCGGCGCAGAATGTCGCGGCATCTTTCGCTCTGGCTGCGCAAAAGTGCGATGTCTTCGCCAAATTTTTCGTCGTTTCCGAGTTCCCGCTCCATTTCCTTGGCGACGACGCTGATTGTCGCAAGCGGCGTGCCGAGTTCATGCGCGGCGGCGGCCGCCAGCCCGTCCAGTTGCGAGAGATGTTTTTCCCGTTCCAGCACCAGCTCGGTCGCCGCCAGTGCATCCGCCAGCTGGTTTGCCTCATGCGAAACACGATAGGCGTAAAAGGCCGCAAAGGAGGTCGTGGCGATGATCGCGACCCAGGTGCCGACATGCAGCAGAAGCTGGATCGGCAAAACCTCGCCGGGATACCAGGGAACCGGAAACGGCGAAAAGGCGATTGCCGTCGAGCAGACAATGGCAAAGCCGAGAAGAATGAGCGAATGCCGCAGCGGCTGCGAAGCGAACGCAATGATGACCTGCACGCAGATCAGCGGCGCGAAAGGATTGGAGAGGCCGCCGGTGATATAGATGAGCGCCGTCAATTGCAGCAGATCGAAGGCCAGCAGCAATGTCGCTTCCCAGGGCTCCAGACGATAGGTCGAGGGAAAGCGTGCGGTGAGAAACAGATTGGCAAGCGCCAGTGCCGCAATCAGAAGGCCGCAGGCCAGAAGCGGCAGGGGAAAATTCAATCCAAAAGCAACGAAGAGGATCGTCGCTGTCTGTCCGGCAACCGCCAGCCAGCGCAGCCAGACAATGGTCTGCAGCCTTATCCTGCGGCTGGCGCGGCCAAGCCTCGTGGTTTCGATCGGATGGCCAGCCACCTTCGTCTCCTTTACCCTTGTCATCGTCGTCACGTCCCGCGCGGTTTTGCGCGGCTGGTCGGCGGGGCCGCTGCCGGATCCTCCGGCCACGGATGGCGCGGATAACGTCCGCGCATATCCGCCCGGACATCCTTCCATGATCCCGCCCAGAAACCGGGAAGATCGCGTGTCGTCTGTATCGGCCGGTGTGCGGGCGAGGTCAATTCCAGGAGCAGCGGCAAGCGCCCCTGCGCAATGGCGGGGTGGGCCGTTAATCCGAAAAGCTCCTGCACACGGATGGAAAGCGTCGGTTCGCTGGCATCGTAGCGGATGGGGTGCCGTTGGCCCGTGGGCGCTTCGAAATGTGTCGGCGCCAGCCTGCCGAGATCACGGGCCACCTCATGTGGCACCAGAGACAGGATTCCTTCAGAAAGGCTGCCCGGCCGGATGTCCTGCAGGCTGCGCGCTCCGTGCTGGAACGGAACGAACCATTCGTCCAGTCGCGAAAGCAATGACGCATCGCCGACATCCGGCCAGGGTTCACCGATACTGGCGTTCAGAAAGCCAATCCTGTCCCGCAGCTGCAGGGTTTCCTTCGAGAAGGATAGGATACCCATACCGAATTCACGAATGCCATTGGCCAGTGCCTGCGCCGCCCGTTCGCCGTCGGGGCGGGGCAGGGGAGTTTCATCGAGGATAATGGCGCCGAGGCGCGTCACCTTCCGCGCCCGCGCCTGGCCGCTTGCCTTGTCAAAAAGCAATTGCTCCTGCTGAACGATCAGGTGTGGCATCCGCTCTTCTATATCGCTCCTGTCGATGCCTGCCGCTGCAAGGATGCGCGGCTGCGCCGCCCGCCCGGTAATGTCGGCCACCACCAGCATCTTGCTTGCCGCCAGCCGCTCCGTCTCGGCGATCTCCGCGCCGCGCCCATTCGCCATCACATAACGTCCGCGCCCGCCGCGTTGCAGCGCTATCCTGTCGGGATAGGCATGCAGCAGCAGCGGACCAGTCTCGCTCGGAACCTCCACGCCCGCTGTCTCAGTGCGGACCGCGTCGAGCAGCCTCGATGCCAGCTTGCGCGCCGCCTGCGCCCTTTCGCTCCTGTCGGAAAAAAAGCGCCGCAGCCGCTCATCGAGGTCGATGTCGCTACCGCCCAATCCCTGTTCCGTCAGCATGACGGCAAGCATCGCCGCCTTCTTTCCCGCGCCTTCGCCTGCTGATGCAATCACCATGGCCGCCAGCCGTGGCGGCAGCGAAAGGCCACGCATCAGGCGGCCTCGCTGTGTCAATACCCCGCTTTTGTCGAGAGCCCCGAGATTTTTGAGAAGCGCCACAGATTCCTTAAGTGCGGCTTCGGGGGGCATATCCAGAAAGGCAAGAGAAGAGGGGTCTTGAACACCCCAATGGGCGAGATCAAGCGCAAGGCCGGCGAGATCGCTCGCCAGAATCTGCGGCGGCGTGAAGGCGTTGAGCGCCGCCGTCTGTCCCGGATGCCACAGCCGGATCGCAACGCCGGGTTCCGTTCGTCCGGCGCGCCCCGCCCGCTGGTCTGCGGAAGCTCGCGACACCCGCACCGTCTCCAGCCTGGTAATCCCGGTCGCCGGTTCGAAGACCGGCAGCCGCTGCAACCCGCTATCGATCACCACGCGTACACCGTCAATGGTGATCGATGTTTCGGCAATCGAGGTGGCCAGCACGATCTTGCGCCGTCCGGCCCGAGCCGGCCTGATCGCGGCGTCCTGCTCCTGCTGCGACAGGTTGCCGTAAAGCGGGATGATATCCGTGTCGTCGAAAAAGCGACCCTCCAGTCGCGCAGCTGTGCGGGTAATTTCCGCCTGCCCCGGCAAAAAGGCGAGGATGGAGCCCGTTTCCGAGGCGTGGGTTTCCGCAATCACCCTGGCGACTTTTTCATCGACCGGGACACCCTGCCATCGCTCCTCATAGCGGACGTCGATCGGAAATGTCCGACCGAGACTTTGAATGACTGGCGCGCTACCCATCAGCGTGCTGATACGTTCGACATCGAGCGTGGCGGACATGACGAGAATGCGCAGATCTTCCCGCAATCCACCCTGTACGTCGAGCGCAAGTGCCAATCCGAAGTCGCCGTCGAGTGAACGCTCATGAAACTCATCGAAAATCACCGTGGAAACGCCGGCAAGCTCGGGGTCGTCCAGAACCATTCGGGCAAATACCCCTTCGGTCACTACCTCTATCCGGGTTTTCGAGGAGATACGGTTGTCGAGCCGCATGCGATAACCGATGGTGTCCCCGATATCCTCGTTAAGCAGTTCGGCCATGCGCCCGGCCGCGGCGCGGGCGGCGAGCCGGCGTGGTTCGAGAAGAATGATCTTGCCGTCGGCCCGCCACTCCTGCTGCAGAAGGTGAAGCGGTACCAGCGTTGTCTTGCCCGCGCCGGGAGGAGCGGAAAGAACTGCACGTCCCGTTTGGCCCAGTGCATCGGCGATATCACCCAGAACGGCGCTGACGGGAAGTTCGGGCAAGTAGGGTTTTGTGGGAACGGGCGTTCTGGTCATGCAAACGGGCCTGCGGCGATCGGTGTAATCAGGTATCTCATAGGCCGTTTCTAATGCACGGTTCCGCGCTTTGACAGCCATATGTAAGGGTAAGGCAAATGCCGTGGCGGCAAATTGCAATCCCGCAGGCTATTTGCTGGGATGCGTGAGAAAGAGAAAGACATCTGGCGCACTGCGAAAACGGATGAAGATTCTACCTTCGCGGCAGGTTTGCCCTGTTTTCTTGAAACAATACAATGAAACCAATCACTTAACAAAAATGTCAGTTTTTTGACGGTATGTATGTTGACTTGTTTGGTTGGGTAGATTTATAAGTCCGCTCACTGAACGAGGGCGGC
>QFOL01000108.1 GCA_003241215.1 Agrobacterium fabrum | reverse complement strand
AGACCTTAAAAAGCCCTCATTCGAATTTTACGCCCATGGACGGTGGAGATGAATCCGTTACAAATGACCTTGCTTACGTGTGCGGCGGGCTTCTAGCCCCTGGCGTGGCAAGAGTCAATGGTGCGGCAAAAAACCGCCCCAAACGTGATCGCCGTTACCGTTTAGAAGGCGGATAGCTTGGCTAGCGCTTTCTTTTCCCGACGCCTCTGCACGGAGGAGGGGATGTTCATCGCCTCGCGATATTTGGCGACGGTGCGGCGGGCGATGTCGATGCCGCTCTTTTTCAGATTGTCGACGATATCGTCGTCGGAAAGAACGGCCTCGGCGGCCTCCTGCGCGATCATGGCCTTGATGCGGTGGCGTACCGCTTCCGCCGAATGGCTGTCTCCGCCTTCCACGGCGCTGATCGAGACGCTGAAGAAATATTTGAGCTCGAACAGCCCGCGCGGCGTCAGCATGTATTTTTTCGACGTCACCCGGCTGACAGTGGATTCATGCATCTTGATGGCATCAGCCACCGTCTTGAGGTTCAGCGGCCGTAGGTGATCGACGCCGTTAACGAGGAAGGCGTCCTGCTGGCGCACGATTTCGCTTGCCACCTTCATGATCGTCCGGGCGCGCTGGTCGAGGCTGCGGGTCAGCCAATGGGCCGTCTGCATGCATTCGGACAGAAAATCCTGATCTTCGCCCGCACGCGCCTTATGTTTCGACACCTCGGCGAAGTAACTCTGGTTGATGAGCACTCGCGGCAGGGTCTCCGGATTGATTTCCACCAGCCAGCCGCCGGTGGAGGAGGGACGAACGATGATGTCGGGGACAATGGTTTCCGAAACCGTCGAATCGTAACCTGCGCCGGGACGCGGGTTGAGCGTGCGGATTTCCGCCAGCATGTCGAGAAGGTCTTCTTCATCCACACCGCAGATTTTTTTCAGGGCCGCGAAATCGCGTTTCGCCAGAAGCTCGAGATTCTCGATGAAAGCCCGCATGGCCGGGTCGAGCCGGTCCTTCTGGGCCAGCTGGGTCGCCAGACATTCGCTCAGCGAACGGGAAAAGATACCCGGCGGATCGAAGCCCTGAAGTGTCTTCAATACGCGCTCCACCGCCGATGGGGCTGCTCCCAGCCTTTCGGCGATGTCGTCGACGGCATCGGCGGCTATATAGCCGGTCTCATCGAGCTGGCCGATCAGCGCATCGGCAATCATCCGGTCTTCGGCGGCGGATATGGCGAGCGGCAGTTGCTGATTGAGATGGTCGCTGAGGCTTTGTCGGGCTGCGACGAAATCGTCGAGGTCGTAACTTTCTCCCGACTCCTGGCCAGGCATGGATTTCCATTGGCCCGCCAGCTCGGGTGCGTCAGCTTTTCGCGGCTCGCCATCGTCGGGAAAGACATTTTCGAAGCTGGTATCCAGCTGTTCGCCGAGATTTGCGGCGCGGTCCCCGTACCAGTCGTCGCTGTCGGCCGTCACGGTGGCGGACCTGTCCGAGCTTTCGCCATCGGTGTCGCCAAAACTCTCCGCATCCGCCGGAGTATCGCCGCCCAAATCGCCATCGTTTGCCGCAATTTCCAGCAGCGGATTACGCTCCACCTCCTGGGCGATGAACTGCGTCAGCTCGAAATGCGTCATCTGAAGCAGCTGGATGGACTGCATCAGTTGCGGTGTCATCACAAGAGACTGGTTTTGACGCAGCAAAAGGCTGGCAGACAATGCCATGGCGGACGCGAAACTCCCCTTACAGCTTCTCCATTGCCACAGTTTTCATAAATTTTGCGGAGGCGATGGAACTTGGCCCAAAAATTGCTTTTTTATCTTGTTTGGTCAAGCGTCAGGGAGGGGCGCGATGAAGAATCTTTCGCGCCCTATAGTTTAAAGGCTGAAATTATTGCCGAGATAGAGACGGCGTACATCCGGATTATTGACGATATCGTCCGGACGTCCGTGTGTCAGAACTTCGCCGGCATGAATGATATAGGCGCGGTCGATGAGGCCGAGCGTTTCGCGGACATTGTGGTCGGTCACGAGAACGCCGATACCGCGCGCCGTCAGGTGCCGCACCAGATTCTGGATATCGCTGACCGAAATCGGATCGACGCCCGCGAAAGGCTCGTCAAGCAGCATGAAGGTCGGATCGGTCGCAAGAGCGCGCGCGATTTCCAGACGCCGCCGCTCACCGCCCGACAGGGCAACGGCGGGCGATTTGCGCAGCTGCGCAATATGAAACTCTTCCAGCAGCTCGTCGAGCTTGCGGTTGCGTTTGGCTGCGTCCGGCTCGTGCACTTCCAGCACGGCGCGGATGTTTTCCTCGACCGTCAGTCCCCGGAAAATCGAGGCTTCCTGCGGCAGATAACCGACGCCGAGACGGGCGCGCCTGTACATCGGCATGGTGGTGACATCGTTGCCGTTAATGGCGATCTTGCCGGTATCGACGGGAACCAGGCCCGTGATCATGTAAAAACAGGTGGTTTTGCCGGCGCCGTTCGGGCCGAGCAGGCCGACGGCCTCGCCACGGCGCACAACCAGCGAAACGCCGTTGACGACACGGCGGGTATTATAGGTCTTTGTCAGACCATGCGCGATCAGCGTGCCCTGATAGGGGGTCTTGTCCGCTGGTGAGGCCGCGTCCGCGGATCGGCTGCGCCCGCCGCCGAATATTTTTGAGATCGAAGGTATCTTCACGAGGAAAGACTACTGTTTTTTCTGCGATTTCGGATCGAGCATGATCCGGACAGGACCGCCGCAGCTTTCGAGCTTGGCCTGTCCCGTGTTCATCAGAACGGTGAGCTTGCAGCCGGTGAAGACATTCGTGCCCTCGGACAGCACGACCTGCTTACCCGTGAGAATGAAAGTCTGCGCCGCCATGTCGAATTCGCCGTGATCGGCCGTCGCCTTCTGGGTCTCGGACGTCAGATAGACATTATTGTCGACGAAGATTTTTTCAATATTGGCGTCGCCGCTGGTGAGCGAAGAGCCTTCACCCTTGTAGTTCACCGTCATCTTGCCGGCCTGGAGGGTGGTCGTGCCCTGCACAACCTTCACGTTGCCGGTAAAATAGGCCTTGCGCTCCTGATCGCGAATCTCGAGCTGATCGCTTTCAATCGCGATCGGCTGGTCGCCGGAGAGTTTGACGCCCTGCATGTTGCTGGTGGTGTTCTGGGCGAAAGCCACAGTTGCAAGACACGAAAAAACAAGACCTGCGGCTGCAAGGCCTGCGGATTTGCCAAGGGAAACGGGACGGGAAATTTGCATCATCTGGACCGGGCTCTCACTTGCCTTCATTCTTGATATTGGATGCAGCGATACGTGCCCGTACCTGCCCCGAAAATGTAATTGTCTTGCCATTATCTGCGATGTCAATCGATTGCGCAACAATGGAGCCGTCGTTTGTTTTGATCGAAACCGGCTCCTGGCTGCTCATTTTTCCGGCCTTCAGATCGACATCCGCAGACTGGAACTTCGCTTGTATGCCATTGCTGAGATTGATGTCAAAAGGGGCGGTCATCTTAAGTTTGTTGGTGGCCCGGTCGAAAATGCCTTCCTGGGCGATCACCTGCGCCACGCCGTCGTTGACCGGCACTGCCGCCAGAACTTTCTCAAGCGTCATGAGATTGGGGTTGGCGATATCCTGCAACGCACGGTCGGCGTTCATGGAATAGTCGATCCCCTTCTCGTTGCGGCCCGCAACGGCAGGTTTTTCCATGACGATCTTGCCGTCTTCTATTCTGGCGCTTTCAAGCGAGACCTCATCAGGCGCCCAGGTCCGGATAACCGAAACAGCGATAAAGGCGAGCGAAATGACCGCGGCGCTGAGCGGCAGAATGATTTTCAGCCGCTTCACGCGCGCAGAATGCCTCAGCGCGGTGTCATAGGCGCCGTTCTGGTCATTGGGCAGCGAGAATGCTGGCGCGGGTTCGCGGAGTCTTTCGAGCATAAGAGTGGGTCCGGAATACTTCCAAGGCGCCATTCTGGCGCACAATCGAAGCTTGTGTCTCTATCTAAATGTCTTTGGCATGAGTGCTTTGTCCTGCCAATATGGTTTTTGTCTGGAGAGGTGCAAGGGAAATGCGAATTTTATCGTAATTCTGGTTTCCTTATTGTTTCCTTGCGGCTTCGCGTTAGAAGAACCATATGGCCTGAAGCGCAAGGGCGGATGACAGAGGTTTCTATGGATAATATGGCGATAGCGGATCGCAGGCGGTTACGCCGCAAGCTGACTTTCTGGCGGATTGCCGCCGTTCTCCTGCTTGTCGCCGGCGCTTTCGGTCTTTACCGGTTTTTATGGGACGGGCCGCAGCAAAGCGCGAAACCTCATATTGCCCGCATCGAGGTTTCCGGTCTGATCACCGACAATACCGAACTTCTGGAGCGGCTGGACAAGATTGCCAGGAGCGACAATGTCAAAGGGCTGATCGTGTCGATTTCCTCGCCAGGCGGCACCACCTATGGCGGTGAGCGCATTTTCAAGGCCATTCGGGGCGTCGCGGAAAAGAAGCCGGTTGTCTCTGATGTACGCACGCTCGCCGCTTCCGCCGGTTATATGATCGCGTCCGCGGGTGATGTCATCGTCGCCGGCGAGACCTCGATCACCGGTTCGATCGGCGTGATCTTCCAGTACCCCCAGCTTAGCCAGCTGATGGAAAAGCTCGGCGTTTCGTTGCAGGAAATCAAGTCGTCGCCGATGAAGGCGGAACCTTCGCCCTTCCACGAGGCGCCGGAGGAAGCAAAATCGATGATCCGCGCCATGGTGATGGACAGCTATGGCTGGTTCGTCGATCTTGTGGCGGATCGTCGCAAGTTGCCGCGCGAAGACGTGCTGAAACTGGCGGATGGGTCGATCTTCACCGGCCGGCAGGCGCTTGCCAACAGGCTGGTCGATACGCTTGGCGGTGAAAAGGAAATTCGCAGCTATTTCGAAACCCGCGGTGTGGCCAAGGATTTGCCGATCGTCGAATGGCGGGCGCCGTCGTCCCGTTCGCCTTTTGCGCTTTTCAGTGTTGCGCAAATAGCGAAGTTCCTAGGATATGACGATTTAATTCCCTTTGCGGGGCCCGGCCAGCTCGGTGCGGACAAGTTGTTTCTTGACGGTCTTGTTTCCGTTTGGCAGGTTGAGCCGCGTTAAAAATCCAATTCTTTCAGGGGGCAACCGTGATCAAGTCTGAACTGGTGCAGATTGTTGCTGCGCGTAACCCGCACCTTTATCACCGTGATGTGGAAAACATCGTCAATGCGGTGCTGGATGAAATCACCGATGCCCTGGCGGCAGGAAATCGTGTCGAGCTTCGCGGTTTCGGCGCATTTTCGGTGAAGAACCGTCCGTCGCGATCTGGCCGGAACCCGCGCACGGGTGAATCGGTTTTCGTCGAGGAAAAATGGGTGCCTTTCTTCAAGACGGGCAAGGAACTGCGCGAGCGCCTGAACCCCGGCATGGGTGACGAAGAAGACGATTGATCGTCCTCACTGCCCGCGCCGGAAACGGTGCCGGCGGAACGCCCGCAGCGATGGAGTATTGTCGGATGTCGAAAAAAATCATCAACCTCATCATCCTGCTGCCGCTGGCGATTATTCTCGTCATCCTGTGCGTGGCCAACCGTCAGGCCGTGACGCTGGCGCTCAACCCCTTCCGGCCCGAGGATGGCGTTCTCTCCTTCACCGCGCCGTTTTTTGTGTTCCTGTTCCTTGCCGTCATTTTCGGTGTGCTGCTGGGATCGGCTGCCACATGGTTTGCCCAGGGCAAGCATCGCAAACGCGCCCGTATCGAGGCGAAGGAAGCCGTTCGCTGGCATGACGAAGCGAACCGGCAGAAAGCCGCCGCGGCAGGCCATCTTCCCAATGCCGGACAACTCCCGGCAAAGTGATGTAGCCGACATTCGTTCCGGCTCTAGGCGAGCGGCGCGTGGAATGCTATTTGCTGCGCCATAAGACGCGGGCAAAAGCGGAAAGATTTCCATTGAAGAAAAAAGACAGCCGGCCGGGCAATCGAGCACGGGCCGGGAGCGAGAAAAAACAGGTTCATGCCGCAAAGCCGGCGCGCCGCGCCGATGCCGCGCCGAAAAAGCGCGAGCCGGATGCCGTGCGCAGCGTGCAGAAAGCCGTGCCGAAGGAAAAACCCGTTGTAGCCGCCGCCGTTGAACAGGTTCCCGCGCGCGCCCTGACGCCGCGCACCGGTGCGCTGCCTGCGGAACAGGTTCCCGTCATTCTGGAATCGAGTGGCGCGGGTGATTTTCACCTGATCGACAGCGGTAACGGCCTGAAGCTCGAACAATACGGCGAATACCGCGTCGTTCGTCCCGAGGCGCAGGCGCTGTGGCAACCGTCGGTTCCCGACCGCGTATGGCAGAATGCCGACGCCATTTTCACCGGTGATACCGATGAGGATGGCATGGGCCGCTGGCGTTTTCCAAAGGCGGCGCTTGGCGAAACCTGGCCACTATCCCTGCTCGGGGTCGACTTTCTTGGCCGTTTCACTGCCTTCCGTCACGTTGGTGTCTTTCCGGAACAGATCGTCCATTGGGAATGGCTGAAAAACGCCGTCGAGACCGCCGACCGGCCGCTGAAAGTGCTGAACCTGTTCGGTTATACCGGCGTCGCGTCGCTGGTCGCGGCGGCCGCAGGGGCTGAGGTCACCCATGTCGATGCCTCCAAGAAAGCGATTGGCTGGGCCAAGGAAAATCAGGCGCTCGCCGGGCTCGAGCAGGCGCCGATCCGCTGGATCTGCGAAGACGCGATGAAGTTTATCCAGCGCGAGGAGCGTCGCGGCAACAGCTACGATATCATCCTCACCGACCCGCCGAAATTCGGCCGTGGCACCCATGGCGAGGTCTGGCAATTGTTCGACCATCTGCCGCTGATGCTGGATATCTGCCGTGAAATCCTGTCGCCAAAGGCGCTCGGCCTTGTGCTGACGGCCTATTCCATCAGGGCAAGCTTCTATTCGATGCATGAATTGATGCGCGAAACCATGCGCGGCGCCGGTGGCGTCGTCGCATCCGGCGAACTCGTCATTCGCGAGGCGGGGCTCGACGGCAAGACGCCGGGCCGTGTCCTTTCCACATCGCTGTTCAGCCGCTGGGAGCCGAAATGACGAAGGATATGCGCGAAAATACCACGCGCCGGGTTGGCCAGGTGAAGGAAGTGACCAGCCTTGCCAATCCCATCATCAAGGATATCAAGGCGCTCACCCAGAAAAAGGGTAGGGAAGAGACCGGAACCTTCATGGCGGAAGGCCTGAAGCTGGTCATCGACGCGCTCGAACTGGGCTGGACAATCAAGACGCTGGTTTACGCCAAGGCTGCCAAGGGCAAGCCGCTGGTGGAGCAGGCGGCGGTAAAGACGGTCGCCACGGGCGGTCTGGTGCTGGAAGTCAGCGAAAAGGTCATCGCCTCGATCACCCGCCGCGACAATCCGCAGATGGTCGTCGGCATTTTCGAACAGAAATGGAAGCCGCTGAAGGATATCCGCCCGGAAAAGGGCGAGACCTATATCGCGCTTGACCGGGTCCGCGATCCCGGCAATCTCGGCACCATAATCCGCACGGCGGATGCGGCGGGCGCTTCGGGCGTCATTCTGGTCGGGGATTGCACCGATCCGTTTTCGCTGGAAACGGTGCGCGCCACCATGGGTTCGGTCTTCGCCACGCCCGTTGCCCGCGCTTCGGTCGAAGAATTCCTGTCCTGGAAAAAATCGGCGCAGGTCAGCGTCGTCGCCACCCATCTGGCCGGTTCGGTTGATTATCGAAAGATCGACTATGCCGGAAAGCCGGTCGTGCTCCTGATGGGCAACGAACAATCCGGCCTGCCGCCGGAACTGGCCGACAAGGCCGACCAGCTGGCGCGCATTCCCCAGCAGGGCCGCGCCGACAGTCTCAATCTCGCCATAGCAACCGCCGTGATGCTGTTTGAAGCACGGCGACATTTCCTCGAACTCGCACCGGTGACGTAATGGCCAAAGCTGCATTGTTCTCGAAAATCGGCCCGGCTTTTGCTCTGATCGTCGCTGCGCTGGTGCTGGACCAGATCGTCAAGCAACTGGTCGAGGCCTATCTGCCGATGCAGGAAATGGTTCCCGTGGTTCCGTTTCTGGCGCTTTACCGCACCTATAATCTCGGCGTGGCCTTTTCGATGCTCTCCGACATGGAGGGCTGGTTCATCGTCAGCATGCGGCTCGTCATCGTGGTCTTCGTTCTGTGGCTGTGGCGCAAGACGGCGGCGGACCGCACCTTTGCCCATCTCGGCTTTGCCTTCATTATCGCGGGGGCCGCCGGCAATCTTCTCGACCGCTTTTTCTACGGTCACGTCATTGATTATATACTGTTCCACACGCAGACATGGTCCTTCGCGGTCTTCAACCTAGCCGACACTTTCATAACAATCGGCGCGGGCTGCGTCATTCTCGACGAGTTTTTGCACGCCCGGGCGGCTAAAAAGTAAAATTTTACGGTTTCGGCCAAACATATCAAAACCGCTGCCGTGGTAGCGGTGGCGTATGAGCGAACTGGCAAGACTTCGGCAAAAAGTTTCAGACGGACTTGGTCTGGCCGCCACTGCGGCGCAGCCGGTGGATCGCGCCGATCCGGCAACACACCAGATGCATGAAGTACATGCTGGTGATACCGGGTCGATTGCATTTTATGTCGCCGTGTCGTTATCGGTGGGAGCTTTTTCCGCAGCGCTGATCGCACTTGCCGTGCCCTATGCGGTTACCGTCGTGCTGGCGACCTTCTTCGGCGCAGTGCTCGTCGGTATCCTGCTCTACGCGCTCTTCGGCAAATCTTTCCTGCATCCGGGCGCGATGGCTGAGGACCATTCCGATGTCCGGTTGCGGCAAACGCAAAACCGCTCGCTGATTGCCGAGATGCAGGAGTTCATGGGCGACATCGTCGTGATCCGCGACATGAACCGGCGCATTGTCGAGGCAAACCGGGTCTTCCGTGAAATGACCGGGTGCGCGGCCCCCGAAGGGTTGAGCTGCGAGGAAATTGGCATCGCCTTCCGCCCGGGCGACAAGGTACATGCCTACGACGTGGAGATCGCCACCCCGTTCGGTCAGCGCATCTTCTCCTGGCACGATGTCGTGACCCGCGATCTGGTGAGCAGCCGTCTGATGATCAGCAGCATCGCCAGGGATGTGACCGAGGAGCGGCTTGCACTTGCCGACAGGGAGGACGCCCGGTTGCGTGCTGAAAAGGCCGATGCCGAGAAAGCCAGGCTGCTTGCCACCGTCAGTCACGAAATCCGCCTGCCGCTTTCCGGCATGCTGGGCATGAACCACCTTCTGTCGCAGACGAAGCTCAATGAGGAGCAGCGCAATTATCTCGACGGCATGAAACAGTCCGGCCAATCGCTGGTGCAGCTGGTCGAGGACCTGCTGGATTATTCGACCATGGAGGCGGGACGCTTCAGGCTCAATCCGCGTGCGGAAAACCTGCGGCGGCTGATCGAAAGCATCGTTGAGATGCTGGCGCACCGGGCCCATGAAAAAGGCATAGAAATCGCCTCCTTTGTCACGCCTGACGTGCCCGATCATCTCGATTTCGATCCGGCAAGGCTGCGCCAGGTCCTGTTCAATCTCCTCGGTAACGCGGTCAAATTCACGCGGGAAGGCGGCGTCGTCATCCGGGCGCGCATGGTCGATGGTGAATTGCAGATCGCTGTGGAAGATACCGGCCCGGGCATGAGCCGGGCCGAACAGGCCCGTATTTTCGGTGAATTCGAACAGGCGGGCCCATTGTCGCAGCGAAGCGCAGGCACGGGTCTCGGCCTGGCGATTTCCGCCCGTATCGTGCGGGAATTCGGCGGCAGCCTCACGGTTTCCAGCCGAAAGGGCAAGGGCAGCACTTTTAAACTGACGTTCCGGCCGGGCGGCGCACCTGCCGAAATGGCGGATCCCGGACGGCGTCATTGCCTGCGGCATACAAATGTCCTGCTCATCGCGCCAAAGGGCGTGGCGGCGGCGGTGACGATGGAGGCCATCGAGGCTTTCGGCGGTCAGTGTGCTCTCATCCACCAGCCTGAAGATCTTGAAAGGCTGCGGAAGGAGTCTGCCACCCGGGCGGCCGATCTCACCGATATCATCGTTGACCGACGCATTTCGCCGCTGTTCAGGGACGCGCTGAAGGATTGGCCGCAGCAGAATGTCCGCCGCACGCTGCTGGTCAGCCCGGAGGAACGGCCGTCGACCATGCATGTTTCCTTCGATGCCTGGTTGATAAGGCCGCTGCGCGAAAAATCCCTGATCGACGTCCTGTGCGGCCGTCTGCGCGGCATAGAGCGGCGGGACGCGATCAACGACAACCATCCGGATGTGGGGTTTTCGTCGAGGGTGGCGCAGGGGGCGAGCGGGATCGAGATACTCGTGGCCGAAGACGATGCCGTCAATCAGCGCATCGTCCGCGCCGTTCTGGAAAAAAGCGGTTATATCGTCCGTGCCGTCGAGGATTTTGGGGCGTTGCGGCAATCGTTGCGGCCGGATGCTTCCCGTTTACCTGATCTCATCGTCTCCGATCTTAACATGCCGGGCGGTGAGGGGCTCGATGTGCTCCCCGCCCTTCTCGATACGCTGAAGGGCGACAGAAATATTCCCGTCATCGTGCTCAGCGGAGATACGAGTGACGCGACCGCTGAAAACCTGCTAAAGGCCGGCGCCGGCGCGGTTTTGACCAAGCCTGCCGATCCGCGACGGCTGGTTGAGGAAATCCGCCGGCTGCTGGAGGCGAAACGCCTGTTGTCATCATAACTTGACAGACTCGCGCTGGCGGCATTTTGTCACTATTCTGTCGTCAATTAGTGATTTATGACAGGAAAATTCTTTGGTGGCGGAGCGATTCCCCATGGTTGCCGAAATCCTCAATCACGACATTTGTGAAAACAATGTTGTCATTAGTCCTCGTCCCGAGACAGCTCAGGACAATGAGGGTCTTTTCGGTCGTATCGGCACGCTGGAAACACGGCTCGCCAGAAATGAACGCGAAATCGATGCCGCGCAATCCGTGCGTTACCGGGTTTTCGTCGAGGAAATGAAGGCGCGCCTTCCTGCTGATGCGATGCGCCGCAAGCGCGACATCGACGCCTGGGACAGTGTCTGCGACCATCTGCTCGTGCTCGACAAGGCGATCGAAGGCGACAGCGAAGACCAGATCGTCGGCACCTATCGCCTGCTGCGGCAGGAAACGGCGCTCGCCAATAACGGCTTCTATTCCGCCAGCGAGTTCGACATTGCCGGGCTCGTCGCGCGCCACCCGGGCAAGCGCTTCATGGAGCTTGGCCGCTCCTGCGTGCTGCCGGAATATCGCACCAAGCGCACCGTCGAGCTTCTGTGGCAGGGCAATTGGGCCTATGCCGTGAAACATCGCATGGATGCCATGATCGGCTGCGCCTCCTTTCCTGGCGTGCAGCCGGAGGCCCACGCGCTTGCCCTGTCCTTCCTGCATCATAATTGCGTGGCCAAGGGCGAGTGGGAAGCGTCCGCCCTTCCCGAGCTTTATCATGAGATGGACCTCGTGCCGGCCGAGGCGCTGAACGCCCGCAAGGCATTGAACGCCATGCCGCCGCTGATCAAGGGTTACATGCGTCTCGGCGCCATGTTCGGCTCCGGCGCGGTCGTGGATCATGCTTTCAACACGACGGACGTTCTCGTGGTCCTGCCGGTATCGTCCATCGCCGGCCGCTACATCAGCTATTATGGCGGTGAGGCCGAGCGCATCAACGGCTGACCGGTTTTTAAATCGAGGCCTGTCGGGATGTTCCTGTGGGCAGCGGGTTGGTGCGTGTTGTGCTGGGGCGGACATTGCCGCTAGTGTCGGCGCTCCTTTTCCGCAACACGATATGACATCGGCAGGCCATTGACGGACGTTCTGACAACCGCTTCCCTGATCTCGGAAGAGAGCCGCGCGACGGCCAC
>QFOL01000513.1 GCA_003241215.1 Agrobacterium fabrum | reverse complement strand
ATTGCGGCAAGCACGATTTCGCGGTCGATGACCTTTTCGCGCGCCACAGCATCGGCGATCTGCAGAAGCTCAAGCCGGTTAGCACTCACTGCCATTTTTCTATCTCCGTAAGTCGCATAATTGCGTTGATCGCCCGTTTTTCGGGCTTTACGTTGGAATTAGTCTTCGTCTGCTTCGTTTTCGTCGTTCTGGTTTGCGGCGGCGGCCTTGGCGGCCTTGTCTGCCCGCAGCGCATCACGAATAAGGTCGTCCGTCAGAATGAGCTTCGCATCCGAAAGCGCGCTGAACGGAATGATGACTGTCGGCTCTTCGCCATAGGCGATCTGGTCGCGTTCCAGCTTGAAGCCGTCAGCACTGACCTCGACGATCTTGCCGCGAAACCGCTTGCGGTTCTCGACCAGAATGGAGGTTTCGACCTTCACCAGATGGCCCTGCCAGCGGGTGAAATCCGATTTACGAACCATCGGCCGGTCGATGCCGGGCGAGGAAACTTCGAGATGATACGCTTTATCGACCGGATCTTCCACATCAAGAACCGGTGAAATCGCCATGGAGACGGCTTCGCAGTCCTCGACGGTCATGGTGCCGTCTTCGCGCTCGGCCATGATCTGCAAGGTCATGCCGTTCTGGTTGGAGAGCCGCACGCGCACCAGAAGATATCCCATGCCCGTCAAAACAGGCTCGATGATCTCGGCGATACGCTGGTCGATGCCCGTTTCGGTTATCAGTCGCGGTTCATGTGCGGTGTCTGCCATCTGGCCTTCCGGTCTTTGATGTTCACCGGGCTTTCTGCCCGTGGTTTCCGGTTCGCCTAACGAAAAAGAGCGGAGCCTTGCGGCCCCACTCTTCATCAAGCGATCAAGAATTTCAGGGGTCATATAGACCCATCGGGGCAGGATTGCAAGGTTTTCGCGGGCGTCTCCGCTTCGGTCGCAACCTCGGCCACATTTTCACCCTTACCATGTCGGAAAGGCTGGCATGATTGCCGGCACTGTCTATAGTTGCCGTTTGACAAATCGCAGTTGCATCAAGTGGACAGAGCGTGCCTGACCGTAAATCGCCACTCGCGCCTTTAAGGCATTTGACTTACAGACGAATCTGGATCGCCAGCCTTGCCTCGAATTTCGGCGGACTGATCCAGGCGGTGGGCGCCGCATGGATGATGACGTCGCTCTCAAGTTCGGAAAACATGATCGCGCTGGTGCAGGCCTCCACCTCTTTGCCGATCATGTTGTTCTCGCTGATTTCAGGCGCGCTGGCCGATAGTTTCGACCGCCGCCGCATCATGATTTCGGCGCAGCTTTTGATGCTGACGGCCTCCGTGCTGCTGACGGTGTTCGCCTGGTCCGGCTGGCTCACGCCGTGGCTTCTGCTCTTCTTCACTTTCATGATCGGCTGCGGCACGGCGCTCAACAATCCGTCCTGGCAGGCATCCGTCGGCGAAATGGTGCCGCGCGAGGATTTGCCCGCCGCCGTGACGCTGAACAGCGTCGGTTTCAACATCACCCGCAGCGTCGGCCCGGCCATCGGCGGTATCATTGTCGCAGCCGCCGGTGCGGCCGCTGCGTTTTTCGTGAATGCGCTGAGCTATTTCACGCTGATCTACGCCCTGTTTCGCTGGCAGCCGCCCAAATATGCCTCGACCCTGCCGCGCGAGCAGCTTCTGGCCGCCATTTCGGCCGGCATGCGTTATGTGGCGATGTCGCCCAACATCGGCAAGGTGCTGGTGCGCGGCTTCCTTTTCGGCCTTTCCGCCAGCGCCATCCTTGCCTTGATGCCCATCGTCGCCCGCGATCTGGTCGAAGGCGGCCCCTTGACCTACGGCGTCATGCTGGGCGCCTTCGGCGTCGGCGCCATTGGCGGTGCCCTGATCAGCGCCAGATTACGCGAGGTGCTGTCCAGCGAATGGATCGTGCGCGTCGCATTTCTGGGCTTCGCCTTCAGCGCTGGCATAACGGCGGT
>QFOL01000512.1 GCA_003241215.1 Agrobacterium fabrum | reverse complement strand
GTCCGGAACCCTCATCCGCCGCAAATCTCCTCGGCAGCAGACGAAATCCCGTTGCACTGGAGCTCCGTTCCCCAGTAGAAGCGAGAATGACCAAGAAGATTTGGCTTGTATAGGCGGATCGCGGCAATCTTCCTGCGGGTTTCCGCAGAAAGCATGCGGGAACCCGCAGGACGAAACGCCACTGCCGGGCGCAGAATGAATGATGCGGCGCCCTAGGGATTGAAGCTTCGCCGCGATGGTCGAAGGCAGGCGCTTGGGAGGGCGTCCGCACATGCTGGATACGCCGAAAAGCGCTCTTTTTCATCATTATATGGGCATTTCGCGGTTGCTTGCCGGGCAGCTGGAATTTAATGCCATCATCCAGGCGGTCGCAACCGAGATCAGCCACATCATCCCGCATGATCATATGGATGTCTGCATCAAGCAGCTGGATGACAAATATCACATCGCCTATGAGAGCGGCCTCGTCAGCGCCTGGAGCCGGCAGCCGCCCGCCCTTCTGACCGGCAGTCCGATCCGTTCGCTGCTTTCCGGCGAGGTGGAATACCTCCTGAGCGGCGACGCCTGTTCCGATCCGCGCTTTCATTTCGAAGGGTCGTTTTCGAGCCCGATCATCGAACTTAACCTGCATAGCCGCCTGCATGTGCCGATGAAGGTGCATGGCGACATCATCGGCGCGCTGAGTTGCTCCTCCCACCAGTCGGACGCCTATACGATGGAGGATGTGGCGAATGCCCGCGCGGTCGCCGATTTGCTGGCGCCCTATTTCTACGCCATCCGCGCCGCCGAGCAGGCCAAACGCTCCGCCATCGAGGAGGCGCGCGCCAATGCCCGCGAGGAAGGCCTGCGGCTCGGCGCGCTGCAATTGACCGAGGCGCTGGAGGCCGAGCGGCAGCGGATCGGCATGGATCTGCACGACCAGACGCTGGCGGACCTGACGCGGCTGGCGCGGCGCATCGAGCGCATGAGCCATACCCCCGACCTGTCAGGCGAGATGCTGGAGCCGGTGGTGCGCAGCCTGCAGCATTGCATGCAGGATCTGCGTGAGATCATCGAGGAAGCGAAACCCTCGATCCTGCAATTGTTCGGCGTCGTTGAGGCCATCGAGACCTATGTGGACCGCTCCGTGCGCGACAGCGGGTCGGCAATCGACTGGTCGGTGACGGATGAGACGGATGGGCTGGTGGAAAGGCTCGACAAGACGGTGGCCATCTCGCTGTTCCGCATCGTGCAGGAGGCGGTGAATAATGCCATTCGTCATGCCCAGCCGGAAGCGATTGCCGTGAAACTGACCGCAATCGACGGCGGCTTGCGGGTGACGGTCAGCGACGACGGCAGCGGTGGTGGCGAAGGCGGGGCCTCCGGCGGCCTCGGCATCGGCAATATGAAGACGCGGGCGCGGCTGATTTCAGCCAGATTCGATATTGGCGGCAATGGCACGGGAGCGGGAACCCGCATCACCGTGACCTTGCCGGCAGGCGCTTTCGACCGGCGGGAGGAGTTGTGACATGGATGTGCTGATCGTCGAGGACGATGCGTTGCACCGCGCCTATCTGAACGAGGCGGTGCGTGCCGCGCTGCCGGAATGCGACAAGGTGCTGGAGGCGGCCAATGGCAGAACCGGCGAAAAGCTCGCGCGGGAAAATCGCGCCGCCCATATCGTCATGGATTTGCAGATGAACGAGCGCAACGGCATCGAGGCGGCGCGCACCATCTGGAAGGAAAGGCCGGATACCCGCATCCTGTTCTGGTCCAACTATTCCGACGAGGCCTATGTGCGCGGCGTTTCCCGCATCGTGCCTGAGGGTGCCGCCTATGGCTACGTGCTGAAATCCGCCTCCGATGACCGCCTGCGGCTGGCGCTGCGCAGCATCTTCATCGAGGCGCAATGCGTGATCGACCGGGAAGTGCGCGGCCTGCAGGAAAAGAGCCTCGGCAAGGCGCATGGCTTTACCGATTCCGAA
>QFOL01000511.1 GCA_003241215.1 Agrobacterium fabrum | reverse complement strand
TTCGAGCCTTCCAGCGCGCCCTTCTGGATGTAACCGAAGCTGCCCGACTGCGGGAAACCGATGGTGACCACGCCCGATTCGTTGCTCGGCAGATAGACGTTGCCGTTCTGCGGGCTGAGATTGTCGACGCTCGGCACGGTGGCCAGCGCCAGCTGGTAGATATTGCGGCGACCGCCATCCTGATAGACCGCCGTCACCAGGCCGTCCTTGCCGATTTCGACGTCCTTGATCTGGCTCGGACCGTTACCGTTCAGAACGGCGGTACCGGGCGTGAACTTGGAGGAGAACTGCGTCATCTGCGAAAGGTCGATCTCAATCGCCTGCGCCACGCCGCTGTTATCGTCATTGATCGTAATGGCCTTCGGCGAAGCGGTCGTCAGCTTGTTGGTAGCCGGGTCGAAAGTCAGAGTTACCGTTTCCTTGACAAGCGTGGCCGGAGCCGTCGCCGTATACGGGAAGCCGCCATCCGTCGACTGGTCCTGACGATATACACTGACTTCCCACTGGGGGTTGCCGGAAGCGTCATTGTCGATCCGCGTGTAATAGAAGTCATAGAGAACCTTGGCGCCGCCGCTGTCAAAGGCTGTCAGTGACGTCTTGGCGCCAACCGTCGACGTTGCGACGTTGTCGCTCGGACGCGATCCTGCAGCGACGATTGCCTCGTCACGATTGAGGTTGGCCGGGAAGCTGCCCTGCGTGGAAGGCGACGCCGTCAGACCGAAGTCATTGATGTTGATCGCTTCGAGACCGGTAAAGCCGTTGACGACCGCAGCCGGCGGGTTGGCGCCGTAGGGGTAACCCATCAGCAGGAAGCCCGCCGCATTTTCCAGATAACCTTCCGAGTTCTTCTGGAAGGAGCCGGCACGCGTAAGATAGGGCGTGCCTGCACCGTCCTGAACCACGAAAAAGCCGTTGCCCTGAACGGCAAGGTCGGTGCTCGAGGTGGTGTAGGAGAGGTTGCCCTGCTCCGAAATGCTGTAACGGACATTGGACTGCACGCCGCCGGAGGCGTAGCTGCCCGACGAAGAGGGCAGAACGAGCGAGGAGAACGACGTCGATGCGCGCTTGTAGCCGGTGGTGCTCGCATTGGCGATGTTGTCGCCCACGGTCCCCAGCTTGTTCGCCTGCGCATTCATGCCGGATACACCGGTCCGCATAGTGCCGAAAATACTCATTCAAAAACCCTCGTGGTCATCTTTCAGGGAGAAGGTAAAGCGTTTGGCTTGCGTGAAGCTGTCGGAAATACCGCGTTTGAAAAAGACCACGCGGGCCAATGAAAATCATTGCCAATCAATGCTGTAGCCAAGGAACCGCTTGGAATCGACCGGGTCGTAGCCAAGCTTCTTGCGCAGCTTCTTGCGCAGCTTGCTGATGTGGCTTTCGACGACATTTTCTTCGACGTCGTCATCGAAGATGCCATAGATGGCATTGAAAATCTGCGCCTTGGAAACGCGGCGCCCGCGGTTGGCGATCAAATATTCGAGGATGCGGCGCTCACGGCGCGGCAAGGGGAACACCTCGCCACCCACCTCCGGGTCGCGACCATCGGAGAAAACCCGGATCGGCCCGGCATCGGTGAAATTCGAGAGAACCTGCAGCCGGCGACGGATGGCCGCCGCACGCGCAAGGATTTCGCGGGGGTGAACCGGCTTGCGCACGACATCGTCGACGCCGCTGTCGAAGAGCGCCAGCGTCGCTTCCAGCGAAGGCTGGTCACTGACCGCGATGACCGGAGCCGTCGTGCGATCCCTGATCGCCTTCGGCAAGGAAAAGCTCCGGTCGCCCTGGCCGATCAGGAAGGCTTCCACAGCCGCAAGATCGCTTTCCGCCGCCGTCGAGACCCATTCCCCGAATTCGACCGGATCAAACCCGGTCGAGGGAATGCCCTCGCGCCCAAATAGAGATGTATAGCCGTCTTTAACGAGCTCGCGCTCATCAACCACTACGATCATTCGTCCGCCTCCGAATCAGTG
>QFOL01000510.1 GCA_003241215.1 Agrobacterium fabrum | reverse complement strand
ATAGGACGTTTCCATGCCGCCTTGGGCGGTGGTACGGGCGTCGGTCATCGTCTGTCTCCATATTTATTGCGTGGCGGACCATAGCGGAAACGCCATGGCAACGCTATCTGTTGCCGCATCGCCTGGGCGCGACATTTCGCGTGCACTGTATAGACCACATGGTCCTAACGATAAACTGCCGGATAAGCCAGATGCCAGAATTGCCAGAAGTCGAAACCGTCAGACGCGGCCTTGCGCCCGCCATGGAAGGGGCAAGGGTCCGCAGGCTCCATCTCGGCCGCCCGGATCTGCGCTTTCCTTTCCCTGAGGACTTCGCGGGTCTGATCGAGGGCAAGACGATCGTATCGCTCGGACGAAGGGCGAAATATCTTCTCATCGAGCTGGAGGACGGGCTGACGATCGTGTCGCATCTCGGCATGTCCGGTTCATTCCGTATCGAGGCGGAAGCGGATGAGGCTGGTAACACGCCCGGCGCGTTTCATCATGCCCGCTCGAAAGACGGCAAGCATGACCATGTCGTCTTTCATCTCGACAAGGGAGAGGAGCGCGTCTGCGTCATCTATAATGATCCGCGCCGCTTCGGTTTCATGCATCTGGTGGAGCGCAACAAGCTCGACCTTTATCCCGCCTTCGCGGAACTTGGCCCGGAACCGACAGGCAATGCGCTGAGCGCGGATTATCTGGCGAGCCGGTTCGAGGGCAAAAGCCAGCCTCTGAAAGGCACGCTGCTGGACCAGAAGGTCATTGCCGGCCTTGGCAACATCTATGTTTGCGAGGCGCTGTGGCGCGCACATCTTTCGCCCCTCAGGGCGGCGGGAACGCTGGTGACGAAAGGCGGCAGGCCCAAAGCACAGCTCGTCGATCTGGCGGACAAAATCCGTGATGTCATCGCCGATGCCATCGCCGCCGGCGGTTCCTCATTGCGAGACCATATACAGACGGATGGAACGCTCGGTTATTTCCAGCATTCCTTTTCGGTCTACGATCAGGAAGGCCAGCCTTGCCGTACACCCGGCTGCGGGGGTACGGTTGAAAGGGTGGTGCAGGCCGGTCGTTCGACCTTTTATTGTGCCGCCTGCCAGAATTAGCGATGCCGGAGTAACGGAGAAGGGGAGATTGCCGTGGACTATGAAATGATACTGGTCGAGAAACGCGACGAGGTGGGTGTCATCACCCTTAACCGCCCCAAGGCGCTCAACGCTCTCAATTCGGTGCTTCTTAAAGAGCTGCGGCACATTCTGTCTTCGTTTTCCGCCGATGATTCCATCGGTGCAATCATTATCACCGGCTCGGAAAAGGCCTTTGCGGCAGGCGCAGACATCAAGGAAATGCAGGGGCTGGATTTTGTCGATGCCTATGTCGGCGATTTTCTCGGCGGCTGGGAAGAGGTCGCCGCCACCCGCAAGCCTGTCATTGCCGCTGTTTCCGGCTTTGCGCTCGGTGGCGGCTGTGAGCTGGCGATGATGTGCGATTTCATCATCGCTTCCGATACGGCGAAGTTCGGCCAGCCGGAAATCACCCTCGGTGTCATCCCAGGTATGGGCGGCTCGCAGCGGCTGACGCGGGCGGTGGGCAAGGCGAAGGCCATGGACCTGATTCTGACGGGGCGCATGATGGATGCGGCAGAAGCCGAACGGGCCGGTCTGGTGTCGCGTGTCGTGCCGACCGCAAATCTCATGGACGAGGCCGTGGAGGCCGCAACCCGTATCGCTTCGCTGTCGCGTGCTTCCGTCCTGATGGCCAAGGAAAGCGTCAATCGTTCCTTCGAGGTGCCGCTGGCTGAGGGGCTGAGATATGAAAGACGGGCGTTTCAATCACTCTTTGCCACGGCGGATCAGAAGGAGGGCATGGCCGCCTTCGTGGAAAAGCGCAAACCGGCTTTCCGGAATCGCTAAGGATTCGGAATATCGGCGCTTTTAAGCGTTTTGCGCGTTGACGGGCGTAAGCTTTAGCGGTATATGCCCGCCCACGGTTAA
>QFOL01000509.1 GCA_003241215.1 Agrobacterium fabrum | reverse complement strand
GAGCTTCTGACATTTTTGAATGGAGACGAACATGCGCACAGCACTCTTGCGCGCGTGGTCCCGCCTGCGTGCGGGCCTGCGGACAGCGGAACGGTTTACCCTTGAAAGCCTTCAACCCGACAATCTGGCGGATGAAAGCCTGCCGGACGGGCTCAGGCGTGATCTTGGCCTTGAGGATGGCCGTGTCGATTTTCGTTGCGACGGGTTTCGGCAGCGGAAAATGCTTGCAGTAACTCGGCTGCCACAAGGGCCGCTATGATTGCGGGACGTTTGTCCCTGACGCTGTTGCCGCCGATGGGCAGGGTGAGTTTCGCAAGGCGGGACATGGGCTCTCCTTCCCGCTCCAGCCAATGGACGAAAGTGGCGCGTTTGGTCTTCGAGCCGATCATGCCGACATAGGCGAGATCGTCGCGGGCGAGCGCTTCCTTGGCTATGAGGAAATCGAGTGCGTGATCGTGGGTGACGATGATGGCAGCCCCATTTGCCGGGATTTTCGTAACGAGCGCCTCCGGCATGGGGGTCAGCACGGATGCGATGTCCTGCGGAAGACCGTACAACTCGTTCTCACGTGTTTCCACCACTGTCAGCGTCAGGGGCAGCAGCGACAGCGCATCTGCCAGCGCCTTGCCGACATGGCCCGCCCCGAAAATGAAGACGGCGGGCTGTTGCTCGGCTTCGCCTTTCAACCGCGTCTCAAGAGCGACCGCGATCTCCTTCGTCACCCGTCGGAAGCGAATGAGGGTGCGGCCGCCGCAGCATTGGCCGATTTCCGGGCCGAGCGGAATATCCATGCGGTCCTCGGCCGCACCGTTCCTCAACATGGCGCGGGCATGGTCCATCGCCATATATTCGAACTGCCCGCCGCCGATCGTTGCCCACAGCGCATCCTGGCTTACCAGCATGAAGGTTCCGGCCTCACGCGGCGAGGAGCCTTTCACGGCCTCGATTTCCACGAGGATCGTAGCGGGGGAGCGGGCGAGGAAGTTGGAAAGGGAGGTATCAGGCATTGGTGCTGGCCCCCTCATCCGGCGCTTCGCGCCACCTTCTCCCCGGCGGGGAGAAGAAACCTGCCGCGCTGTCGCGGCAATTCAAGAGGCTTTTGGCCGCAGCGGGGAGCTTGCGGGAACTTTCTTCTCCCCGCCGGGGAGAAGGTGGCCCGAAGGGCCGGATGAGGGGGCTTGGCCGCATGGATACTCCCCCCTCACACCTTCTTCAGCCGTTCCACCGCCATCAGAACCCGTTCGGGCGTTGCCGGCGCATCGAGGCGCGGGCAGACCTTGTAATCGGCGACGGAGGCGACGGCCATGGAGAGGGCTTCGAGAACCGAGATCGCCAGCATGAAGGGTGGTTCGCCCACGGCCTTGGAGCGGCCGATGGTGGGTTCGGCATTTTCCGCCCATTCCGCCAGCTTGACGTTAAAGCTCTTCGGCCGGTCGGAGGCGAGCGGGATCTTGTAGGTGGAAGGAGCGTGGGTGCGCAGCCGCCCCTTGCCGTCCCACCACAATTCCTCCGTCGTCAGCCACCCCATGCCCTGCACGAAGGCGCCTTCCACCTGGCCGATATCGATGGCCGGGTTCAGCGACTTGCCGACATCGTGGAGAATGTCGGTGCGCTCCATCAAATATTCGCCGGTCAGCGTGTCGATCGACACTTCCGAGCAGGCCGCGCCATAGGCGAAATAATAAAACGGCGTGCCGCGGCCGGCGGCGCGATCCCAGTGGATTTTCGGTGTCTTGTAAAAACCGGCGGCGGAAAGCTGCACGCGGGCGAAATAGGCCTTTTTGATGAAGTCGGTGAAAGCGATTTCCTCAAGGCCAATCCGCACGCGGTTGGGCAGGAAGACGACTTGCTCTTCCGGCACATTCCAGTTCTCGGCGGCGAATTTGACCAGCCTTTCGCGGATCTGGCGGGCGGCGTCATAGGCCGCCATGCCGTTGAGGTCCGTCCCGGAGGAGGCGGCTGTCGCCGAGGTGTTCGGCACCTT
>QFOL01000508.1 GCA_003241215.1 Agrobacterium fabrum | reverse complement strand
ACGCATTCATGCGCTTAATTTCAAGGATCACACCGCTGTGATCAAGCTCGCCCGCGCCATGCTCGACCATGGAGCGAAACAGCCGGTCAACCTCCTCGCCGACCGGTAGTCTGAGGCCCCGGCTTCTGGCGAAGGCCAGCGCCGTGGACGTATCCTTCACCTGATATTTCGCCGGCCCGCCGGGACGGAAATCGCCCTCCACCATGCGTTTTCCGTGCTGGCGGAAGACGGTGGAATCGGCAAAGCCGCCAAGTAAAGCGTGGCGCACCTGCGCCGGGTCTGCTCCCCCCGCTTCAACCAGCGTCAAAGCTTCCGCAACGGCGCAGATTGTCGAGGCGACGATCAGCTGGTTGGCGAGCTTGGCCAGAGAACCGCAGCCCACCGGACCCACATGGGTGACGCGGCCAAGGCAATTGAGGAGTGGCCGCAATGCATCCACATCCCGCTGTTCACCGCCGGCCATGATGGCGAGCGTTCCTTCAATCGCCCCTTTTTCACCACCGGAAACCGGTGCGTCGACATAAGCGACGCCATGAGCCTTCGCCGCCTCCGCCTGTTTCCGTGCGCTGTCGACCGGGATGGAACTCATCACCAGCAGAATAGCACCGGGTTTCATGGTGGAAACGACACCCGAGGCACCGAGCAGAACCTCGTCGCACACCGGCCCGGAACTCAGCATGCAGATGACGACATCGGCTTCAACCACAGCCTCGGTAGGTGTGGACGTCGGTTGCACACCCTTTGCCGCCAGAACCGCAGCTTTTTCAGCGCTGCGGTTCCAGGCCTTGACGGAAAACCCGGCCTCCGCCAGACGCCCCGCCATGGGGGCACCCATGATACCCGTTCCGACAACGGCGATCTGGCGAATGTCAGCCATCGTTTCCATCTTTCAAAGCCATTGCCGGTTCAGGAAACGCACCGGCAGTTCTTCTTCGATGAGGGCGGGAAATGCTTCCCGAAACCGGTGGAGATGCGGTGTTTTGAGATGATCGTCGAAAGCCTGCCTGTCGTCATAGACCTCATAGAACACCACATTATTCCCCGTTTCCGGCCGCACCACGTCGAATTGCCGGCAACCCGGTTCATCCTGAACCGAATGCCTGGCGTCATCGCGCGCGGCGTCGAGAAAGGCATCCATCGAGCCGGGCTTCACCCGAAATTCCGCGATCACCACGAAAGCTCCCTTCGACATGTCCCGTTCTCCGTCCATCACGCGGCTGCGTCTTTTTGCGGACGGAAGCGGTTTTCCATGTCCTGACGCAACTTCACCACGTCAAGGTCGTTCACCAGCTCCACATCGTCGAAGCTGACGATCTGGTCCTTCTTGATGGCGCGCTTCAGCTTGACATTATGGGCAAGGCCAATCGGCAGCGCCTTCATATCGAGGCTGCGGGTTGCCGGAATGGCATTGGCCCAGACCGCGTAACCGCCCTCACCATCCAGCATCTCGCCGGGCTGCATGTCCTTCTTGGCCGTGGCGACGGCATCGCCGCGGAACTCCTTGGAGCAACCGGTGGCCTCGTTGCGCAGCACGGCGGAGAGCACGCTGATCGAGGTTTCGAGACCGATGATGTGGAACGGACGCCACATGGAGGCGTACCAGCCGGACGGGTCGGTTAGGAGGCCATATTGCTTGAAGCAGGCGCGGGCATATTCATTATGCGCCTTGAAGGTGACGAAAACGCCGTAGCGAATGTTGTTGAACACCTCGCGTCCGTCCGGCTCCTGGCTTGCGGCAATATCGACCAGACCGGAGCGCGCCATGCGGCCGCCATCGGCAGCGGGACGGAAGACGCGGGCGAGATCGTGCAGGCCGGCGGGCGGGAAGGCCAGACCGTCATCCGGGCAATCCAGCCCCGTACCGTTGGCGACGGCCGCCATTTCAATGGCCGCCTTGGTGCCATCGGTGAAGGAATTATACATTTTCGGATTGAAGTCGCCCTTGGCCACTTCCTCGTCCGTCCAGCCGAAATAACCCCAGACC
>QFOL01000507.1:400-2387 GCA_003241215.1 Agrobacterium fabrum | reverse complement strand
CTTCAGCGCGAAGGCGGCGTGGCAGCAGCAATAATCGAACTCGATGCCCTGGCCGATACGGTTCGGGCCGCCGCCGAGGATGACGACCTTCTTGCGATCCGAAACCTGCGCTTCCGAGCGGGCTGCGCCGACGAAGGGAATTTCATAGGTCGAATACATGTAAGCGGTCGGCGACGCGAATTCGGCAGCGCAGGTGTCGATGCGCTTGAAGACCGGGCGAACATTGAGGCTGTTGCGAAGTTCGGCCACTTCCTTCGGGCGCTTGGACGTGAGGCTTGCAAGGCGGGCGTCGGAGAAGCCCATGGCTTTCAGCATGCGCAGGTTTTCGGCATCCTGCGGCAGGCCATGCTCACGGATGCGGGCTTCCATGTCGACGATGGCCTTGAACTGGGCGATGAACCACGGATCGATCTTGGAGTTTTCGTGGACTTCTTCTTCGGTCATGCCCATGCGCAGCGCCTGGGCGACCATGCGCAGACGGTCCGGCGTCGGCGTGCCGATTGCGGCGCGGATGGCGTTCTTGGAGCCTTCGCCTTCCTCGAAACCGGGGATTTCGATTTCATCGAGACCGGTGAGGCCGGTTTCCATGCCGCGCAGCGCCTTCTGCAGCGATTCGGCAAAGGTGCGGCCGATGGCCATGACTTCACCTACCGACTTCATGGCGGTGGTGAGGATCGGAGACGCGCCCGGGAATTTCTCGAAGGCGAAACGCGGGATCTTGGTGACGACGTAGTCGATGGAAGGTTCGAAGGAAGCCGGCGTCGCACCACCGGTGATGTCGTTCTCAAGTTCGTCGAGCGTGTAGCCGATGGCGAGCTTGGCGGCGATCTTGGCGATCGGGAAGCCGGTCGCCTTGGAGGCGAGAGCCGAGGAGCGCGAGACGCGCGGGTTCATTTCGATGACGACGAGGCGGCCGTCCTTCGGGTTGACGGCGAACTGAACGTTCGAGCCGCCGGTTTCCACGCCGATCTCGCGCAGCACCGCAATCGAGGCGTTACGCATGATCTGGTATTCCTTGTCGGTCAAGGTCAGCGCCGGCGCTACCGTGATCGAATCGCCCGTGTGGACGCCCATCGGATCGATGTTTTCGATGGAGCAGATGATGATGCAATTGTCCGCCTTGTCGCGGACGACTTCCATCTCATATTCCTTCCAGCCGAGAACCGATTCCTCGACCAGAACTTCGGTGGTCGGCGAGGCGTCGAGGCCGCCCGACACGATGTCGAAGAATTCCGAGCGGTTATAGGCAATGCCGCCGCCGGTGCCGCCAAGCGTAAACGACGGGCGGATGATGGCCGGCAGGCCGACATGGTCGATGGCCTGGGCGGCAATCGCCATAGCATGGGCCATGTAACGCTGCTTGCGGTCGGTTTCGCCGAGGTTCCACTGGTTTTCGAGGTCGTCCAGCGCCTTGTCGAGATCGGGACCGGAAAGCTTGCCCTTCAGCTCGGTGCGCGCCGCCTCGTGCTTCTTGCGGTCGGCGTCCTTGATTTCGGTGGCGTTGGCGAGCATCGAGCGCGGGGTTTCAAGGCCGATGCGGGCCATGGCTTCGCGGAAGAGGGCACGGTCTTCAGCCATGTCGATGGCTTCGGGCTTGGCTCCGATCATTTCCACATTGTAACGGTCGAGAACGCCCATGCGCTTGAGAGAAAGCGCGGTGTTGAGCGCGGTCTGGCCGCCCATGGTCGGCAGAAGCGCGTCCGGACGCTCCTTGGCGATGATCTTCGCCACGACTTCCGGCGTGATCGGCTCGACATAAGTGGCGTCGGCAAGGCCCGGATCGGTCATGATGGTGGCCGGGTTGGAGTTGACCAGGATGACCCGGTAACCCTCTTCCTTCAGCGCCTTGCAGGCCTGTGTGCCGGAATAGTCGAATTCACATGCCTGGCCGATGACGATCGGTCCCGCGCCGATGATGAGGATGGACTTGATATCTTGGCGCTTCGGCATGGGCTCTCTCGTTCCGCTTTTCGGTTGCGCAAAACAC
>QFOL01000507.1:0-390 GCA_003241215.1 Agrobacterium fabrum | reverse complement strand
ATTCAAATGTTTTCAGGCTAGAAGCGGCTTATAGGCAAATGTTTTTGAGAACGGAACCCCATAAATTCCGGAATCGACAGAAACTCTTAACGGGCAGGGCCAAGCGCGGCAAAACGGGCCTGTACCGCCGCGGTGTAAGAGCGGCTGACGGGAATTTCCGCACCGTCCCTTGTCATGAGAAGCAGGCGGCCTGTCTGTTTACGCAGCGCGACGACATTCGTATCGGCAATCCAGTGGGAGCGGTGCACCTGCAAGCCCTGCGTCTCGCCAATCTCCTTCAGCGCATCGGCGAAACGCAAGAGGACGAGTTGACGCCCGCGCGTGGTGACGATTTCGGTATAATGGTCCTGCACTGAGAGCCGCAGCAGTTCGCCACGCTTTTGCGGTGGA
>QFOL01000107.1 GCA_003241215.1 Agrobacterium fabrum | reverse complement strand
GACAGCCCCGCCGGAATCGAACGCGGCGCGACGCTGGCGATGCGCCATGCGGATGTGGCCGTCGTCGTCACCAATCCGGAAGTCTCGTCGGTGCGCGACAGCGACCGCATCATCGGCCTGCTGGATTCCAAGACGCTGAAGGCCGAACGCGGCGAGCGCATGGAGAAGCACCTGCTTCTGACACGTTACGATGCGTCCCGCGCCGAGCGCGGCGACATGCTGAAGGTCGATGACGTTCTGGAAATCCTCTCCATCCCGCTGCTCGGCATCATTCCCGAAAGCACGGATGTGCTGCGGGCTTCGAACGTCGGTGCGCCTGTCACGCTGGCGGACGCCCGCTGCGCGCCTGCCATGGCCTATTTCGACGCCGCCCGCCGCCTGTCCGGCGAGGATATTCCTGTGGTTGTCCCGGGTGAGAAGCGCGGCATCTTCTCAAAGATCTTCGCAAGGAGGGCTGCATGAGCATCTTCAGTCTTTTCCGCAAACAGAAGTCGGCACCGCTTGCGCGCGAACGCCTGCAGGTGCTGCTCGCCCACGAAAGGGCATCCTCGGGCTCCGATCTCGTCGCCATCCTCAGGGAAGAAATTCTCGGCGTCATCGCCAAGCATGTGCAGATCGACAATGACCGGGTGCATGTGAAGATGGATCGCGACGAACATGTCTCCATATTGGAGATCGATGTCGAGATACCATTGGGCGCTGACCTGCGCGCCGCCTAAAATCACGCCATGAAAACGCCGCCAGCCACCGGCGGCGTTTTTTATTCCGCGGTCGTATCGACGGGCCTTCGAAATGCCTCGGCCAGATCACCGGGCAGCGGGCGTTTCAGGTTGATGCCGTTCGGCGGGATCGGTGCGTTGAACCACTTGTCGTAGATTTTCTCGATTTCTCCGCTGGCGTAGATTTGTCCCAGCGCCTCGTTGACCGCATCCCGGAAGCCGCTGTCGCCATGCCGGAGCATCAGGCCATAGGGTTGCGGCGGAGCAAGATATTCACTGGATATGGAATAATCCTGCGGCCTGCCGGTTTCGGCCACGAAGGACCGCAGGAGAATATCGTCCATGACGAAGGCCGAGGCGCGGTTTTCCGTCACCATGTCGAAACTACCCTCGGTGCTGTCATTTTGCAGCACGGCGATGTTCAGTCCCAATTTGCGATTGATGACGTTCAGTTGGGTGATGTTGATGGTCCCCGTCGTCACGACCACCGTTCGCCCGGCAAGATCGGCAACCGTGTTCAGACCGCTCGACTTCAGCGCCACATAACGTGTGCCGGTGATGAAGTGGCTGTAGGAAAACCATACCGCCTTGCGCCTCTCCTCGGTATTCGTGCTCGCCACGCATTCCATGTCGATCGTGCCGTCATTGAGAAGCATGATCCGGTTGCTGGGGGGTGCGCTTGACGAAATCGATCTTCAATGCCGGCAGGCCGAGTTTCTTCTTGATGGAATCCGCCACCCTCAAACACAGCTCGATACTGTAACCGATAGGCTCGGGGCCGGCGCCCAGATAGGAAAAGGGGATGTTACGGTCGGCATAACCGAGCCGGATCGCGCCGGTCTTGGCGATGGTTTCAAGCGTCGGCGGTTGGGCATCTTCACTGGCCGCATGCGCGGGCAGGAGACTTGAAAAAACCAGCATGAGCCATAATGTCGATCTCTGCATCGCGCATCTCCAGCCAAAATAATCCATCAAGACATTTTCATGAAAATCGATACGGGTTGACGCCTGGCACTTTCAGTCCTGGTATTCGCGCGGATGTTCGTAGGCTTGTTTCAAGGCGGCGGCCATCGGCAGGTTCAGGTTCATGCCGTTGGGCGGAATGGGCATGGTGAACCATTTTTCATAAAGGCCGTGAATGGCCGGCCCGGTGAAAATATGCCTGAGGCTTTCATTGACAGCGGCCTTGAAAGCCGGGTCGTCACGCCGGAAAACCAGGCCATAGGGCTCGGGTGCGCTCAGCGTTTCCTCAGAGAGTGCATAGAGGTCCGGATTTTCCGATGTCGCCGCCAGCGCCGCGAGCAATATGCCGTCCATGACGAAGGCCGAGGCCTTGCCGGAAACAACGAGTTCGAAGGCCTCCTCATTGGTTTTGGTCGGCATCACCGAGATATTGAGGTTCTTCGCCCGGTTTATGGCGTTGAGCTGCTCGATATTGACGGTGCCGGAGGCGGATGTGACGGACCGTCCCGCGAGATCGGCAAGGCTTTTCAGATTGTCCTGCCTGCGGGAGAGAAATTGCGTCGCGGTCATGAAATTGGGGTAGGAGAAATCGACGATCTTGCGGCGCTCGCTATTATTGGTCGTGGCTGCGCATTCGATATCGATCTGGCCGCCGCGGACAAGGATGAAGCGGGTGGCGGGCGTGGCCTTGACATATTCGAGCTCGATCCTGTCGAGCTTCAGCTTCCTGCGAATATCTTCACTGATCGCCCGACAGAGGTCGGTCGAGAAGCCGGTGATTTCCCCGTTCGGCAATTGGTAGGAAAAAGGCGGTTCGGCCTCGCGGTAACCGATGCGGATTTTTGCGGTTCTGGCGATCTGCTGAAGCGTGTCGCCTTCGTCGGCGGCCTGGAGGGGCGTGATGGGAGCAAAGCATGTGAGGAAAAGGCAAAATACTGAAAGGCGCATTTTATGTCCTCTTGGCCGGCGGCCGGTTTCTCAAATGGCTTTTTGCGGTGGGCAATTGGTTTCCAGTGACGAGCGGCCGGCATCGCCGGGCTCGTCCTTTGCGAGCGGCGCGATAACGGTGCGATTCCTGAGGATGCGGGCCAGCGGGGCGGGCTCGGCAAAATAATAGCCCTGTGCTTCATCGCATCCGGAAAGCTTGAGCGCCTCGAGCTGATCCCTGTTTTCGACACCCTCGGCGGTCACCTTCAGGCCGATCTGTTCGGCCATGTCGATGACGGTGTTGACGATGGCCGAACACATGGGATTGGCCGGCAGGCCGGAGACGAATTCCCGGTCGATCTTGATCTTGTCGAAGGCGACATGGGTCAGCGTGCTGAGCCCGGCATAACCGGTGCCGAAATCGTCAAGTGCGAGGCGCACGCCCCTTTCCTTCAGCAGCTTCAGCGCTCGGGCGCTGCTGTCACGCTCCAGCATGGCCGTTTCCGTCACCTCCAGCTCAAGCCGTTCCGCCGGGAAACCGGATGTCTCAAGCGCCCGGTCAACGACAGGGACGATATCGTCATTGGAGAGCTGAACGGCGGACAGATTGACGGCGAGCCGGATATCCTTCGGCCAGGTCATGGCATCCATGCAGGCCTGCCCCAGAACCCATTCGCCCAAGGGTTTGATGAAGTTGTTTTCTTCGGCAAGCGTGATGAAACGGTCCGGGGCGATGAGGCCGAGCTTGCTATGCCGCCAGCGGGCCAGCGCTTCATAAGCAACGATGCGACCGCTCTGCAGATTGACCACGGGCTGGTAATGCAATTCGAATTCCTGGTTTTCGAGCGCGGATTTCATGTCTATTTCCAGCGCATGCTTGTGCTGCACCGCCATGTCCATGCCGGGTTCGTAAAACACGAAATAACCGCAGCCCATGGATTTCGCGCGATAAAGGCCGAGATCGGCATGTTGCAGAAGCTGGGTGGCGGATGTGCCGTGGCCCGGCGCGCAGGCGATGCCGATACTGGTATCGATACTGATTTTGCTGCCTTCGAGGTTGAAGCTACGTGAGACCGCATGCACCACCCGCGCGGCCAGCATCGCCGCGCTGCTCTCGCAGTCGGTGCTTGCCGATTGTATGATCGCGAATTCGTCGCCGCCGAGGCGGCTCACCATGTCGTTTTCACCGAGCACGGAAGAAATCCGCGATGCCACCGCCACCAGCAAGGCATCGCCGGCGGCATGGCCCAGCGTGTCATTGACGGCCTTGAAGCGGTCGAGATCGAGCAGCATGACATTAAATGGCTGGCCGGATGCGGAAAGCTGTTCGAGACGGTTTTCCAGCGTCTTCATCAGCAGCACACGGTTGGGCAGTCCGGTCAGCGCATCGTGATGAGCCATGTGCTCCAGCTGCTGCGCCATGTCGCGTATCTGCCGCAGGCGTCCACGTTCCAGAACCGCTTCGCGCAGGGTTTCGATGGCGGTGGCCATATCGCCGATCTCGTCCCGCCGGTTTTGAAACGGTGTGACGACATCGGTCTCCTCGCGGGCGATCCGGAGTGTCGCCTGCACCAGCGCCGGGACCGGCTTCAGGAAATGCCGGGCGATGATGGTCACAAGCACGCCGGTGACGGTCAGGACCACGATCAGCGCGGCGAGAGAATTATAGATCAGTTTGCGCTGTGCGCCGTAAAGCGCGTCAGAGCCGCCGATGCTGACGGCGACCGCGCCGATGGGTTTCTTCGTTTCCGTGCTGATGATCGGCAGCAGGCCGATATAATGGCTGGTGTCACCAATGGTCGCAAAACCGGTGGAAAAACGCGCGGCGACCGCATCTTTTGAAAATATCGGATCGGTGGCGAGCGGCTTTTCATCGTCGTCGGTGGCGTTGTCGAAAGCCGCCGCAATCTGCCTGAAGCCGGAATCGTCCTCGTCATAACGAAAAAGCCAGACGGCATTTTTGGTTTGTGCGCCGATGAGGGCGAGAACGTCGCTGGGGTTGAAGCCGGTGACGAGAATGGATTCGTCGTCACCGATCGGCTTGTCGGTCAATATGCCGTTGACCTGCCCGTCCGTATCGGCGGTGACGCTGACATAGGTGTAGATGCTGCGCAGCGTAGCGCTGGCGATCTGCGAATTGACGCGTGCCTGGTTGAGCCATTGCTCGCTGGCGGCGGCAACGAACATATACCAGCCGACCAGCGCGCCGATGCTGTAGGAAAAAATCACGCCGCCCAGAAATATCAGGGTTATCTTGCTGGCGAGCGAACGTCGCCGCGAAAGGCGGCTCGTTTCCGGCTGCGTCGTTGAGCGAAGCGTGTGGCCGGGTTCAGTCTGTCTATCTATCCCCCGATAGGCAGTCTCTTCCATTCGCGATAGTCCCCCGCGATGTCGCGTTATAATTGTTTTATGGAATTTTATAGGACATGCATTTCAACGGTGTCTGCTAAATAATTCAACAAAGTTTAGATGCGATTAAGAATTAATCCGTCTTTTTATAGTCGCCGCTTGTGCAAGCCCGGTGTTCCTGCACCGCAGATTGAAAAAATCGCCGACTTACGGTCATGCGCCGGAACAAAACCGCCAATTCAGTATGACAACCTTTGCGCGTTTCTCAAGTCGACTTCTCTGCGGCGCCGGGCACCGACCGGCCTTGCCAAGCAGCCGATAAACGGCATGTTGTGCGCACTGTCGGATTTCAGGGAATATCATCATGGCTCACAGGGGCAAAAACGTCGCGCAGCTTTCCATTCTCATCCAGAGCGGCCAACTCGATCCGCGTGTACTGGCGGAAGAGACACTGGATGCGATACGTGGGGAAGAGGATCAGGCTATTTTTGTCGGATTGACGGAAGAGCGGGCCATGGCGGAGGCGGAAGCGGCATCGAAACGCATTCGTGACGGCCGCTCCTGCGGCGCTCTCGACGGCATTCCGGTGGCCTGGAAAGATCTCTTTGATCTCGAGGGCATGGTAACGACGGCCGGATCGACGGTGCTGTCGGACGATGCGCCCGCATCCCGCGATGCGGATGTGGTGACGGCGCTGAAACAGGCGGGCATGATCTGCGTCGGCCGCACCAATATGAGCGAGTTCGCCTTTTCCGGTCTCGGCATCAATCCGCATTTCGACACGCCGCGCAATCCAGTCTCGCGGGACGGCCACCGTTTGCCCGGCGGCTCCTCTTCCGGCGCGGGCGTTGTTGTGGCTACCGGTCTGGTGCCGGTGGCAATCGGCACGGATACTGGCGGATCGGTGCGCATTCCCGCCGCCTTCAACGGTGTGGTGGGGTATAAGGCCAGCCGCGGCCGTTATTCGATGCGCGGCGTCTATCCATTGGCGAAAAGCCTCGATTCGCTCGGGCCGCTTACCCGCACCGTGCAGGATGCCGTTTGGGTGGATGCCGCCATGCGTGGCAGGGCTGCTGCCGATCTGGCACGCAAGCCTCTTGCCGGCCTGTCGCTCGTCGTGCCGGAAACGGTGTTTTTCGATGGTATCGAGGAGGGTGTCGCAGCTGCTTTCGAACAGGCGGTGGAGCGGCTCTCCCATGCCGGCGCCTCAGTGCGGCGGCAGGCATTCCCGATCTTTTCGCAATTGTTCGATCTTATCAGGGAAAAGGGCGCGCTGGTGACGGCGGAAGCATTTGCCCTGCACAAGGCGCGGCTGGAAGGTGTGGATGCCGCGCGGATGGACCCGCGGGTGGTGGCAAGAACGAGGTTGGGCGCGAATATCTCCATGCCGGATTACATTGGCATCATAGAAGCGCGCGAACGCATGACGGCTGCGTTTATGGGCATGATCGGCAAGGACGAGCTGCTTGTGTCACCGACATTGCCGCATGTGGCCGCAAAGGTCGCGCCGCTCATCGATGATGACGAAGCCTTTTTCGCCATGAATGCGAAGACCCTGCGCAACACCCAGATCGGCAATTTTTTCGATCTCTGTGGTGTCTCGATCCCCTGCGGAACAGGCGAGGCGGGAATGCCGGTTGGCCTGCTGCTTTCTGGCCTGCACGGCACGGATGACCATGTTCTCGGTGTTGCGATGGCAGCGGAAGAGATCGTTCGCGGCTGAGGAGAGGGCGACATCTGGTCGCCCTCGGTGTTGGTGAAAGCGTTTCAAACCCACCCTCCGTCATCCTCGGGCTTGACCCGAGGATCCATTACCTGTGCAGGCCAGTGGATCCTCGGGTCAAGCCCGAGGATGACGGAGGGTGGGTAGGGAGCTGCCTCGACATTCTGAAGCGGTTGGTATTTGACCGCCTCCTCCTATAGCCTCACCGCGCCGCCCAGTTGGCGCCGCGGCGGAACATGGTTTTCATCTGCGGCACGGAAAATTCCTTGGCCTGATGGCCGAGCGCCGAATAGAAAACCCGGCCCTTGCCGTATTTGCGTTTCCACACCACCGGCATCACCACGCCGTCGATCCACCAGGCATGATCGCCTGTAAATTTAGTCGTTGCCAGAACCTCGTTTGAGGGATCGACATGCATGTAATATTGCTCCGACGTATAGGGGAAATCGGAAATCCCCTCCATCAGCGGGTCGTCGGGACGGGTGATGTTGACGTGATAGTCGATGATATTGCCGGGATGGGCGACCCACTGGCCGCCGATCATGAACTGATATTCGACGCATTCGCGGAAACTGTCGCCCGCACCGCCATGGAAACCGGCAATGCCGACACCGTTTTCGACCGCGGCCGTAAGGTTCTTAATCTCTTCCTTCTCGATCTTCGACATGGTGACGATTGGCACGACAAGGCTCAGATCATGTACCGAAGGATCGGCGAAGGCCTCGGTTGAGTGCTCCACATAGACCTTGAAACCGTCCTCCTCCAGCATGTCCTTGACGATGGTGGCGCATTCCTGCGGTTCGTGGCCGCTCCAGCCGCCCCAGACGATGAGTGCTTCGCGCATTTATTTTCTCCTCCGAATTATTTGCCGAGCTGGCCTTCGACCAGCGATGTTTCGAGTGGAGCAGGGCGCTCCGCCTTGGTGGTGATGGAAACGGCGGTGCCGCTGTCCGATGCCGTCTGGAAGGCTTCCATCACCTCCAGCACATGCAGGGCAAGATCGCCATTGGCGCGATGCGGGCGGTTCTCGCGGATCGCATGGGCCATGTCGGCGACGCCTATCGAGCGGTAATTGCCATCCGCATAGGGGGATGACAGGGCCTGCGGCTCGAACTGGCCGCCCTTCTTCAGCAATTGCACCTCGCCGCCGAAATGGTTGGGATCGGGCACGATCAGCGTGCCTTCCGTGCCATAGAGTTCCAGCGGCACATGTTTGTGGCCCGCCACATCGAAGCTCATGCCCACCTGCACCACGGCGCTATTCTCAAAACCCAGCAGGCCGGAGACATGGGTGGCGACATGGACGGGGATTTTTTCGCCGTTCTTCGGCTCGCTGGTGATGAGACGCTCGTTACGCGGCGCAATGGCAAAACCCGCTACTTTGGTGACCGGGCCGAACAGGTTGACGAGATCGGTGATGTAATAAGGACCCATGTCCAGCATCGGTCCGCCGCCAACCTCGTAATAAAAGGCCGGGTTGGGGTGCCAGCGCTCATGGCCGGGGCACATGAAGGTGGCCGTTCCGCCAACCGGCTGGCCCAGTACGCCCTCATCGATCAGCCGGCGTGCGGTCTGGTGTCCGCCGCCGAGGAAAGTGTCGGGGGCCGAGCCGATGCGCAGGCCCTTTGCCTTTGCCGTATCCGCAAGGCGTTTGCCTTCGGTGAAATTGATGCCGAGCGGTTTTTCGGAATAGGCGTGTTTTCCGGCATCCAGCGCGCGCAGGCCCACTTCCACATGCGCCTTGGGGATCGTCAGGTTGACGATGATCTCCACCGAGGGGTCGGAGAGAAGCGCGTCGACGCTTTTGGCCTGCAGGCCAAATTCCGCCGCGCGGGCCTTTGCGACCTCCTCGTTCATATCCGCAAGACCACGAATGTCGAGAATGGGAAACGAGGCCATGGCCTTGAGATAGGCGCTGGAAATATTGCCGCAGCCGATGATGCCGATACCGACTTTTTTCATATGATTCCTCCCGTAAATCAGAAATGCCGAATCCCCGGCGTGAGCCTGCCGGCTAGAGCGCCGGCCCGGTGGTGTTCCATGGCGATTCGTAAAGCTCGTAAAGCGCGACGGCCGCAGCCCCCTGCGCCCACAATTCATCGCTCGCAACGTCGAAAACCAACTCGGCGACACCGGCCAGCGAGGGCGGCACGGCGGCGTTGTAGCTGTCGCGGATGCTGGCGATGAAGGGTTCGCCGAGTTCGAGGCTGGAGCCGGTAATGATGACCCGTGGCGGTGCAAACAGCGTGACGATGTTGGCAAGCGTCAGGCCGAGGGCTGCGCCGGCGCGCAAAGCGGCCGTGATGAGATCGTGGTCTTCAGCCGCAATCAGCGCATGGGCATGCTGCATGCCACGGCCAAGCCTGATGGCCTCGGCAAAACGCCCATCCGCCGGGCGGGAGCCCAGAATGGCGTTTTCACCCGCCTGACTCGCCAGCCGCACCGTGCCCTCATTGGCAAGGCCGATGACAAGGTCGCCAAGATTGTGGCTGAGGCCGCCGGCGCCGCGAAACAGCTGGTTCTGGTGCAGAACGCCAAGCCCGAGCGTCTGTTCCAGCGAAATCAGCACCATGTCTTCGAGATCACGCGCATGGCCGAACCAGTGGTGGGCGAGCGTGATGGCGTGGGCGTCGCTTTCGATGATGGTCGGCGAATTCAGCCGCGCCGTCATTTCCTCGGCGAAATTGACGTTCACCTCGCGCAGGATCGGGCTGCTGCGGATTTTCCCGGTGCGATGTTCGATGACGCCGGGCAGGCCGAGGCAGACCATGTCCACATCCTCAAGCGAAAGACCGGCATCGACGACGCAGCGCCGCACTCCGTCCTCCACCAGATCGGCGATGACGCCGATAGGCTGACGGTCGACACGGATCGGCAGGGCAAGCGTTGAAAGCACGTTGCCGCAGAAATCGGTGACGACAAAGACCATGCGGCTTGCGGCGATCTTGGCGCCCACCACGCGGGCTGCATCCGGGTTCAGCTCCAGCATCACGCGCGGCCTGCCGCGCGCGCCTTCAGTGCGGATATCGCCGATATGGCGGGTGAGGATAAGCCCGTCATCGAGCAGCGAGGCGGTAATCGCCGAGACGGTGGTGGTGGAGAGCTCAGTTCTTTCGCTGATTTCCACCCGCGAGATCGGCCCGTGGCGGCGGATGCTATCAAGTACGCTCAGCCTGTTGATCGCGCGCATCAGTTCTGGGTCTGCGGTCTTCATGGGGGTCCTGCTGCGATCGATGCCTGTTCGTGAAGCCGATTTATATCGGGTTGCGGATTAAATAACGGTGTAGGGGAGGGGTGTGTCAAGCTGTTTTGGCAAAAAATCGGCATAGCGCCTTGACATTGGGCGAGGCCTAATGTGAATTAATCCGCATTGGGGAATAAATGAGGAAATCCCCAGGGAGGATCACAATCATGACGATTTGGCACGCAGGCGCAAGCCTGAGCGGCAGGCTGACAGGCTTTGCCACAACGACAAGCATTGCTCTCATGCTCGGCGCCGCAAGCGCCTCGGCCGCAACGGTCGTTAAATGGATGCATGTGGAACTGGACCCGAAAGCCGTGGCCGTCTGGGAGGAGATTGCCAAGGATTTCGAGACCAAGCATCCTGGTGTGGATGTACAGCTGCAATTTCTGGAAAACGAAGCCTTCAAGGCGAAATTGCCGACCCTCCTACAATCCAACGACGTGCCGGATTTCTTCTATAGCTGGGGTGGCGGCGTTCTCGAAGAACAGTCCAAAACCGGTGCGCTGAAGGATCTGACCGAGGTTTTCGACGCCGATGGCGGCAAGCTTCGGCAGGCCTATAACTCTTCCGCAATCGACGGCCTGTCGTTTGACGGCAAGGTCTGGGCCGTGCCTTACAAGGTCAGTCTCGTCAGCTTCTTTTACAACAACGAGCTGTTTGCCAAGGCCGGCGTGAAGGCCGAGGACATCAAAACCTGGGACGATTTCAGCGCCACGGTCAAGAAGATCAAGGAAGCGGGCATCGTCCCGATTGCCGGCGGCGGCGGTGAGAAATGGCCGATCCATTTCTACTGGAGCTATCTCGTCATGCGCAATGGCGGGCAGGCCGTGTTCGATGCCGCCCGCAAGGGCGAGGGTGAAGGTTTCATGGACCCGGCCATCATCAAGGCTGGTGAGCAGCTGGCCGAGTTCGGCAAGCTCGAACCCTTCCAGCCCGGTTATCTCGGCTCCACCTGGCCACAGGCGCTCGGTGTCTTCGGCGACGGCAAGGCGGCGATTATTCTCGGTTTCGACAATACGGAAGCCAACCAGCGCAAGAATGCCGGTGACGGCAAGGGGCTGGCCGCAGACAATATCGGCCGCTTCGCCTTCCCCGTCGTCGAGGGCGGCGCCGGCAAGGCCACCGATACGCTAGGCGGCCTGAACGGCTGGGCGGTCACTAAGAACGCCTCCAAGGAAGCGATCGATTTCGCGGCCTTCCTGACCAGCAAGGAAAGCGAAGAGAAGATGGCGACCGCCGGCATGATCCTGCCGGTTGCCACGGGCGCTGACGGCGCGGTCAAGAACCCGCTGCTGGCGGATTCGGCCAAGCAGCTTGCCGGCTCCACCTGGCACCAGAACTTCTTCGACCAGACGCTGGGCGCCGCCGTCGGCCGCGTCGTCAATGACGTTTCCGTCGAGATCGTTTCCGGCCAGATGAGCGCGGAAGAGGGCGCCCAGCAGATTCAGGATGCATTCGAATTGCGCTGATCTGACGGTTTCCATGGCAGCGTCGCGAATGTGCGGCGCTGCTTATCTGCCTCAATGAAAGCGGATAGAGATGACGGATATTTCCATGACTTCTGCGTCCATACCGGCGCGCGGCGCGACAAAGGTCAAGCGCAAGCAAAGTTCGGTCGCGCATGACCGGGCGCTGACCCTTCTGGTCTTCCTGCCACCCGCCCTGCTGCTCTTTACCCTGTTCGTCATTCTGCCCATGGGCGAGGCGGCGTGGTACAGCCTTTACCGCTGGAACGGCTATGGCACGCCGACCGATTTCGTCGGCCTCAGGAATTTTCAGGTCCTGTTCGGCAATGCCGCCTTTTCGCAGGCCCTGCTCAATAACGGCCTCATCATCCTGATTTCCGTGTTGATCCAGATCCCGCTGGCGATCTGGCTGGCGATGATGCTGGCGCACCGCATTCCAGGCGTCGTCGCCTTCCGGCTGGTTTTCTTTCTGCCCTATGTGCTGGCGGATGTCGCAGCCGGCCTGATCTGGCGTTTCGTTTATGACGGTGATTACGGCCTGTTTGCCGCCATCTCCAATTTCTTCGGCTTTGCCAACCCTTACGTGCTGGCCGACAAGGATGTGGCGATCTATGCCGTGCTTGGCGTCA
>QFOL01000003.1 GCA_003241215.1 Agrobacterium fabrum | reverse complement strand
GGTTTCCTTGGCAAGCCCGGCGCGCCGGATGTGCAGGCGGAAGTTGAAAAGGCTCTGAAGCGCATTCAGGCGCATGGCAAGGCGGCTGGCATCCTGACCCGCCAGAAAAGCCGCCTGGCCGCGCTGGATTCCTACACCTGACATGGTCAAGCGAAATCCTGTGCATTACGGGCCCAACAAGGATGGTGTCGATGGCGGTCCGTGGAACCCCATGGGCGCGCGGGCGCTTTATATGCACAAGGATGGCAAGGACACCTATTACCGCGTCCACGGGACAAATGATCCAGGTTCAATTGGCAAGGCCGTTTCGGCCGGGTGCATCCGGCTCCTGAATCAGGACATCATGGATCTGTACGAGCGGGTTTCTCCCGATGCAAAGATTGTGGTGCAAGGCTAGCACCATGCGAGATTGGTGTGATGGAGAGAGCGCACTCGCAGAAGGCGGCAGCTGCCTGCCGCGGGATGAGCGGGCCATTGGGGCCCTGCGGCACGGATGCCGTGGTGATACCATAGCTCGATCGGCGTGAAGGTGCGGGTTGGTCTGGCATGTCCGGAATAGTTTCCAGAGATGATGCGGACTGCGGCGGCCATCCATTGTACGTCACCTGGACCAATAAGGCTTCCGCTCCCGGTGGAATCGCGGTGTTCAACCTCGCCCTGATAGACGATGGTCACCGTTTCAAAACCGCGATGGGGATGGCTGCCAACGCCGCGCGGGGTTAATGTGGGAGCGAACTGTTCAGACCCGGCATAATCAAGATGCAAAAAGGGGCTGATATGTTCGCCCATCTGCGCTGCGCGACCAGGCGTACCGGTGTGTCAGTTGCGTATGACGATAAGCGGACCAAGCCTTGTCGCTTTCACGCCGAGGGCTTCCCTGACGAATGAAAGGGCGGCGTCGGTGTCGGCGATTGCGATGGTTCCACTCACGCGTCTGGCGGCGAGCGATTTTCCGGCGATGACGATTCTGCCGCTGAAGTGGCGGTTCATCTCTTCGACCACATAAGAAAGCGGCGCATTGTCGACGGCAATCTGGCCCCGCTTCCAGGCGAGTGCGACGAGACTGTCGACCGGCTGGACGCTTGTTTCGTCCTTCACGCGATCGTAGGTCGCCTGTTCCCCCTGCCGGACGCGCTGAGAAAAGGATCTGTTGTCGTCCGGTTCAACGAGGACCGCGTTTTCGGTTACGGTAACCTCCGTGTTGGTCTCGCCGTAACGGACGTCGAAGGCAGTACCGAGTGCCGTCACGCGTGTGGTTCCGGCTTCGACGCTGAAGGGTCGTTCCGCCGCATGGGCGACTTCGAAATAGGCCTGCCCCCGCAGAAGGCGGACCATTCGTCGGTTCGGTGTGAAATCGATGGCGATCGCCGAGGAGGCGTTGAGCTGAACCCTGGAACCGTCCTCAAGATCGATGACCGGCATTTCGTCGGTCCCGGCGATGACATCCGCCTGAAGGCGCATCGGGCCGTCGAGGAGGAAAAAGGTTGCGGTTGCCATGGCGAAAAGCACGACGGTGGTTGCGACGGGTTTGGCAAGGTTATGCGGCGTGGCTTTCATGCCGGCGAGCGTCGGGTCTGACTGGATCGCCTTGCGCGCATCGCCCATCAGTCGCTCGGCGGCGCCATAGGTGCGACAGTTTTCCGGATCGTTGAGCCAGTCCGTGAAGCGCGCCCTGTCTTCGGCCGATTGCTGAGGATCGTCGTTACGAAGCAACCAGTCCGCAGCCTCGCGGTTACGTTTTCGCTGAGCGTTCATCGCTTCGTTCTCACGCATTGGCGTCTCCAGCAGCTTCCTTGTCTGATAGACGTTTGGCATCGCCGATTTGGGAGGTTTAGCCGATCAGAAGCAGCCGGTCGAGGCAGTGGGTGAAGGCGTGGCGCAGGTGCCTGTCCACCATGTTTCTGGAAATGCCGAGTTTTACCGAAATCTCATCCGGCGTGAGGTGGTGCAGCCGGTGCAGGATGAAGACGACGCGTCGGCGCGTCGGCAGTTCGGTGATCGCCTGACGGAGGCTTGCGATGCGCGCTTCGATCTCCAGCGCATGATCGGGTGCCGGACCTGCGCTCGCCACAGCCATCGCTTCGTGCTCGGAACCGGAAAACAGCCGCGACTCCATGGTCTCCCGCCGCATCCTGTCGATGCCGAGATTGATCGCCGCGCGGCAGAGGAAAGCCTTCACCGATCGCTTGTCTCGCAGGATATCGGGTTTTGCGGCGAGCCTGACATAAAGATCATGCACCACATCCCGCGCCGTGGAGCGCGGATGCCCCCTGCGGTGAACCGCAGCCGTGATGTCGTGGTAATAAATCTCCATTGCCCGGTTCAGCAGGTCGTTGCTGTCGGGAATGTCCCAGGAGGGCGGAGAAGATGAAGGGTTCGACATCGGTGCTCAATTCGCAATAACCGGGCTTACCCGTGCGCTTGTCTCACGGGTGCCAATGGTAAAAGCGCTACCGGCTTCAAAGATTGCTTGCAAGTACAACAGGTTAGAACAGTTCGAACGTTGAACTTACGACAGGCTTTAAAGATGATATAAATACTCATCTTTATGCCTGATTTTATTGCGGATTTCACTCTGGAATGTTCCGGCGGGAGGGCGGATCCTCGTCTCCGGCATCGTTCGAAAAGGCAGCTGGTGTGATAATTTTGTAACTGTAGAACAGACGCAAGCCATGCCGCCTAAAGCGGGATGCAGAGTGGGGTTCCGGCGACCGGATCGCGGATCACCACTGTCTTGACGTTGAAGACGGTCTCGATCGTATCTGCCGAGATCACGTCCGCCGGCCGGCCGGCGGCGGTGATTTTCCCGTTCTTGAGAATGATGATGTGTTCGGCATAGCGGGCGGCCTGGTTGATATCGTGCAGCACCGCGACAACGGTCTTGCCATGGCCGCTGACCAGCCGCGTTACCAGATGCATGAGTTCAATCTGGTGCTCGAGATCGAGATAGGTCGTGGGTTCATCGAGCAGGATCACCTCGCTTTGCTGCGCAAGCGTCATGGCGATCCATGCCCGCTGGCGCTGGCCGCCGGAAAGGCTGTCGAGCGGGCGATCGCCAAGCGTGTCCATGCCCGCCAGCATAAGCGCCTCGTTGACGGCCACCTCGTCCTCGGCCGACCAGCGGCCGAAAAGTGAACGGTGCGGATAACGGCCCTGGCGGACGAGATCGCGGACCGTCAGGCCTTCCGGCGCGACGGGCCCCTGCAGGAGCACGCCAACCCGGCGCGCCATATGCCTGGTCGACAGCGTCGTGATGTTTCGGCCGTCGAGCAGGATGGCTCCCCGAAGCGGCGTCATCAGGCCGGCAAGGCTGCGCAGGATGCTGGACTTGCCGCTGCCGTTGGGGCCGATAAGAGCCGTGAAGCGGCTGCCCGGAATGACGAGGTCGAGATTTTCGACGACGGGGCGGCGGTCATAGGCCAGCGTAATGGCCTCTCCTGCCAGCTTTTTGGCGGCCTTTGGCTCATCCACGATCATGGCGGCGTCCCCAGAGAAGATATGCGAAAAAGGGAGCTCCCACGAGCCCGGTAACGATCCCCGCGGGTAGCTGCGCAGGCGCAATGACGGTGCGCCCAAGAAGATCGGCAGCGACGACGAGGCACGCGCCGACAAGAGCCGCGACGGGGAAAATGCGGGCGTGAGACGCCCCGACGAGGCTGCGGGCGATATGCGGTGCGACGAGGCCAACGAAGCCGATCAGGCCGGAGACGGCAACGGCCGCGCCGGAGATGATCGTGACGAGCACGATCATCAGGCCGCGAATGCGATCGACCGGCTGGCCGAGGCTTTTTGCCGAGTTATCGCCGAAGCGGATGAGATCGAGTTCGCGTGAGGCCATCCACGCGAGTGCTGCGGGAAGGACGAGCCACAAGGCAAGAAGCCGCACCTTGGTCATGCTGGCGTCGTACACGCTTCCCGCAAGCCAGACCATCGCCCGCTGGACGTCACCGATCTCACCGAAGGCGGAGAGGAAAGTCGTGCCGGCGGTGGCGAGCGCGCTGAGCCCGATGCCGATCAGGATAATGCGAAGCGGCGAGGTTCCCCCCCGCCAGGCAAGGAGATAGACCGCCGCCGCCATCAGCACGGCGCCTCCGAAACCGGCGGCCTGAAGCAGCGCCACAGGCGGATCCCGCATGAGAACGATGACGGCCATGACGGCTGCGGCCGCGCCGCTGTTGATGCCGAGCACTCCGGGTTCGGCAAGCGGATTGCGCATGATGGCGAGCGATATGGTGCCTGCGGTCGCGAGGGCCACTCCGACAAGGATGGAAAGCAGCACGCGCGGCAGACGCAGATCGAAGACGATGACCGCATCCTGCGGATTGGCCGCCGACCCGCCGGCAAAGACATCGAACAGAGCGGGCCAGGACAAAGAAATGTCACCCAATGCAAGGCTTGCCAGGATGAGAATGACGAGCAACGCGGTGAGCGCAAGCAAAAGGCGGATCATGTTTCGCCTCTCATCCGGTTGCGTGCAAGCCACAGGAAAAACGGTGCGCCGACAAGCGCGATCGTCACACCCACGGGAAAGTTCTGGCTGCCGAAGACCATGCGCCCGGCCATATCAGCCCCGACCACGAGCAGCGCGCCTCCGAGCGCCGAAAACGGGATGATCCAGCGATAGTCGACGCTGACAGCCATCCGGACGATATGCGGGACGACGAGGCCGACAAAGCCGATCGGCCCCGCAAGCGCCACTGCGCCGCCGGCGAGCAGGATGACAGTTACGATCGCCGCTCCGCGCCAGAGGGCCGTATTTTGCCCGACCGAGCGGGCGGCGTCCGCGCCGAGGCTCAGCGTCGTCAAATGCCTGCCAAGGAAAAGGGACACGAAGAGGCCAAAGGCAATATAGGGCGCGACGGCTGCTGCCTGCGCCATGGTTCTGCCCGTTACCGAGCCCGCCGTCCACATGCGCACGGCATCGAGGGTGCTTTGATCGAAGATCAGCACGGCGCTGGTGAGCGACGTGAGGAAGGTGGCGACAACCGCACCGGCAATAATGAGCCCGACGGGCGAATGACGGCTGGGGCCGAATGAGGAAAGCAAAGTAACGGCAAACGCTGCGATACCCGCACCCGCAAAGGCGAACCAGATGTAGATATCGCCGACGCCTGCGCCGAAAAAAGTCATGATGGAGACGACGGCGAAGGCGGCACCCGCATTGATGCCGAGCAGGCCGGGCGAGGCGAGGGGGTTGTTGGTGACGGCCTGCATGATCGCCCCCGAGACGGCAAGCGCGCTGCCGGCCAGAAGGGCTGCGATGACACGCGGCAGGCGAACCGCCACGACGAGGAGGTGGTTCCGCGACCCGTCAAACCGGAAGATCGCATCCAGAATGGCGGATGCAGGTATGAGCACGGTGCCGAGCGCCACGGCAAGAAGCGACATGGCGGCAAGCAGGCATAGCAGTGCGGCAAGGGCGAGGACCTTGCCGCTATCGGCGCCGACAAAACGTCCGGATGGTCTGCGGTTCATCGATCCGCCAGAACATAACGCTCTATGTCATCCAGTATCCGGTTTGCGGAAGCAATACCATGGAAGCTCTGCCAGGCGATGCGATCGACACGGTGGGCCCGCCCGTTGCGTACGGCGGGCAGAAGCTGCCAGAGCGGATTGCCGATGACCTCCTGCTCAAGCGCATCGTCCGGACCGCTTTCGAAGCCGCTGGCGGATACATAAAGGAGGATGTCGCCATCGAGATTGGCCAGTTCTTCCCAATCCGGCCGCTTGACGATGGTGTCGTCGGTCACCGTCTCATAGGCCGTGCGCTTTACCCCGGCTTCCCGCAGCACCGCAAACGGCGCATAGGCGGCAGGACCGTCCAGGAAGACGACGAACCGACCCGGAGCGAAACGAACGGTCGAGACAGTCACATCCTTCATTCTCGCGCGGATCGATGCCACCCGCTTCTCGTAGGCGGCGAGCGCCTCCTGCGCGGCGCCCTTGCGTCCTGTCATTTCGGAGAGCAGCCCGAGATATTTCTTCCAGTCCATATGGTTGACGAGGACGGTCGGCGCGATCTTCGATGCGGTCTCGTAGATCGGCGAATGCCCTTCCGTGCTGCCGATGATGAGGTCGGGCTTCAGCGCCGCGATCCGCTCGAGGCTCGGCTCCCTCGGATTGCCCAGATCGATCATCTTCGCCTGCCTGACGACCTCAAGCACGGCGGGATCCTGAATTGCCATATAGGGTGTGGCGACGACGGGAGCCTCAAGTTCGATCAGGAGCCCGAGCGTCAGCAGCGGATCGAGCGTAACGATCGTCTTCACTTCAGCCGGAACGCAGAAGGGCGGGTTATAAACGCCTTCGGTTATCTCCTTGCCCTGGCAGGCCGCGTGGGCAAGGGAGGCGGGCAGGATCAGGAAGAGAAGGACAAGACAGAAGCGCAAGACCGGTATCCATTCAATGAACGTGGAGGCGCGTTGCGGGGCCTATGCCCCGCAACGCAGATTGTCAGAATTTCGCACGGAGATTGACCCCGAACGACCGTCTTTGGCCGGCCTGCCCGAATGGCAGGGCCGCATCCGGATCGACAACGGTGAAGTATTTTTCGTCGGTGAGGTTTTCCGCAAAGGCGGTTATCTCCCAATTGTCCTTCTTGAAGCCGAGCTGGGCGTTGACGATGAAGCGGGAGTCGATTTCGTACATGCCGCGTGTGCCGAAGCGTGAATTATATTCCGTGGTATATTTGGCATCCGCGCCGACATAGACGCCGTTCTCGAACTCATAACGCCCGCCGAAGCCGAGGGTCCATTCCGGCGCTTCGGGGAAGGATTTTCCGGACTGCTCGCCCAGACCGCCGTGATCGAATTCGAGGAACCTTGTGTTCAGATAACCGATCGAGGCGAAAGCCGAGAACTGGTCGGTCACCTGATAGGTCGGCTCGATTTCAAAACCCCACGCGCGCGATGACGCGGCATTTTCCGTTATGCGATATCCCGGAATGAGAGACGGGGGACGGATTTCGATCTGCTGATCTTCATATTTGGTATAAAAAAGATTGGCATTGAGGGTGAGCCGGTCGTCCAGCAGGGTTCCTTTATAAGAAAGCTCGTAGCTCTGGGAATATTCCGGTTCGTAGGTCACGAGGGGGAAGGCGGGATCGCTGCGATTGACATAGGAGCCTCCCGAACGGAAACCCTGTGTGTAGGTGAAGCCGACGGTTTGGTTGTCGCCGAATTCCTTGGAGAGGCCGATCTTGGGTACGAAATTCAACTCGTCGAAGGATGCGGGTCCTCCGGAAAAGAAGGGATCCATTCCGTAAAAGACGAAGGAGTTCAGCTCCGTATTTGTTTCCTCGAGATAGTCCAGACGACCGCCGGCGGTGATGAACCAGCTCGGCGCGAACTCATAGGTCGCCTCGCCGAAAGCGGCGAGGTTCGAGGTCTTGCGATTCTGCTGGTCGTCGAGCTGCGCGGGCATGGGTATGCCCGGTACTTCCGCGACAAAACGCGACCAGCCTTCGAAGACCTGACGGCTGCCAAAAAGACCAGCGACCCACTTCCACCGTTCTCCTTCATAGTTCAGGCGAAGTTCCTGGGTGAATATCGAATCGTCATCCGTACCCCAGATACCGGTGACCAGACCGGGCGTGCCCGCATCGACGGAGCGGCGTGTGTTTATGCCGTATTGAAAGCCGGTCTGGGAGGTGAACCGCAGGCTGTCGGAGAAATCATGGGTGATTTCGAGACCGACATTATGAACCTCGGTCCAGCGGAATTCCGTGTAGGTATCGGGATTGTTGTTGAAATCGCCGCGCCCGTCATAGAGGCCGACCAGCCGGTCATTCGGGCGGTCTTTCGAATAGGCGTAAGTCAGCAGGGCGCGCGTATCCGGCATCTCGGAAGGGGTTACGAGCACCTTCGCGCGAATGTTGCGGCTGATATCCGTGGTCAGATCGTCATAGCCGGCGTAGTCTCTGAAATTCGAATAGGAAACATCCGAACGGGAACGCTCGAACGCACCGGAAATGCGCAATGCCACCTGATCCTCGACTACCGGCGTATTGACGACGAAGCCGGAGCCGACCCGGTTGTTGTTGCCGACGGTGCTGGACAGTTCCAGGCTCTTGTCGAAGGTCGGATCCTTCGACTTGATGTAGATCGCGCCCGACATGGCGGCGCGGCCGGAGAGCGTCGATTGCGGGCCACGATAAACTTCGACCTGTTCCACATCCCAGAGGCTTCGCGCACCGAAGCGGGCATTATAACGGGTCTGGAGAATGCCATCGACGTAAAGCGACCCGACCGGCGCGCCGCCGGGGACGAAACCTTCGGAACTCATGCCGCGAATGACGAAACCGGCATTGACTGTCGCGCTGTCGAGCACGTTGGCAAGCCGCCGGTAAGCATCCTGCGTATATCTGATCTGGCCGTCCTCTATGGCCTTTGCGGTGACGACGCCGACGCTCGCCGTCGTGTTGTTCAGCGTCGTCGCGTCGCGCGCGCCGTAAATGGTGATGGCATCCAGTACGGTCGTGCCGTCCTGTGCGACGCCTTCGGCCGAAAGGCCGGCGCCGCTCGACAGGGTTACCTGGTTGCTGCCGGCAAAGCGGGCAGTGACATTGGTGCCCGCCAGCACGGCGTTTAGCGCCCGTTCCGGGGTGAGGGTGCCGGTGACACCGGCGGTTCTCTTGCCCGCGGCAACGGATGCGTCGAAGAGGATTTGCAGTCCCGTCTGTGCGGCAAGGCTGTTCAATGCCGGAGTGAGAGGTCCGGCAGGGACCGAAATCGCCCGTTCAGCCGATTGCGCCCTTGCCGCGTTCACCATCGCCGGCAGAGCCGGGCTCACAGCAATCGCAGCGCCGGCCAGAAGCACCGCCCGCAGGGCCGAACTGGCCGCTTGTGGTACGGAAATTATCTTGTTCATCAAAACCCCCAAATCCTGCGGCAGTCGACACGCGCAACTCATTGTCAAATGCGTGCGAAACACTCGCTTGTGAAATAGACGTTTGGGTTTCGGGATCTGGGACGTTCTGTTGAAAAAATTATCGAGCTTGAAAAAAGAAGAGGGATTCGCCTTGAGCGTGCAGCTGCCCCACAAAAGTCGGTGGAGCTTTTGCGGCCTGCGCGCGAAGGCTGTTTTCTTCGCTATGTCGTTGATTAGAAAGGTGACGCTGACCCGTCACTCGCGTTCAGTCAGCTTAAGGTGTTTGCTTACAGAGACCGCCATGCCGCGACGGCTGACCCCGAGTTTCGCATAGATGTTTTTCAGGTGGAATTTCACAGTCGCTTCCGAAAGTCCCAGGTCGCGGGCGATTTCCTTGTTGCTGCGGCCTTCGGAGAGAAGTTTCAGAACAGTGATTTCGCGGCTGCTCAACAGACCGGCGGCGTGGGCGGCGCCATCTTCATTATGACGCAGCGGAGGTACCGTGCGCGGCTGGCGGCCGAGGCCGTGTCCGACGATGCGGCTCATGAATTCCACGGCGTCGGGGCTGAATACCTTCAGTCCGAAACGGCGCACAATGGCGCGCAATGTGGTCGCCAGATCATGCCCCTCGTCCGTAAAGAGCTGCGTCGCTTCATGAGCGCGGGCAAGAGCGATGGCCGATTGCAGATAGGCGAAGGCGTGCTGTTGCCGGCCTGCCTTCCATGAGGCCTGTACCGCCATGATTTCGGCCAGCATACGGTGATACGCCCGGCCTGACGCCTTGGCGGAAACGATCAGGGTTTCGAGTGTTTGCAGCGCCGGCAGCGTCTGTCCCTGCGCAAGTGCCAGCCGGGCGGCCGCGATTTCAAGATCATATGCCTCGCGCCAGGTCCAGTTGTCGCTACCGCCTGCCTGTTGGAGGGATTTTGCCCGCTCCATGGCCTGCGTTGCCGACTCTATCATGCCGGCCCTGACAAGCAGGTCGACACGCATGATCGCAGCCGCCGTCTTGAGCCGTGGCAGATTACGTTCCACCGCCACTTCCTCGGCCTTGTCCAGTGCAGTGGCGGCGGCATCAAAGCCGCTGACCTGAAGGCGGCTGCGGGCCAGTAGCCAGAACAGGCGTGTGAACAGGTCCACCCAGCTTTCCCCACGGATCAGCGGCTCCACGCATTCCGTTAAGGTCTGTTCGACATGAAGGACTTCACCCTGCTGATAAAGCACATCGGCTGTTGCGAGATGAACGATGGCGAGCAGGTTGCGGTCTGTCCAGTGCACCCGTTCCACCAGTTCCTCGGCCTCCCGGCAAAACTGCAGGGCCGCCGAAAATTCGCCCGTCAGAGTGCTGACGAGGCCGAGGTGGATGAGCATAAAGACCTGTGCATAGGGCGTCTTTTCCTCGCGATAATATCCGAGAGCCTTCAACGCCGCCCGGCGTGCCTGCTCCAGTTCACCCGTGCGGGTATAGATGATGCACAGGTGGTTGAAGAGCCAGGCCAGCTCCCATGTCGCATGCGGCGGCAAGGCGGCGGCGGCGCGTTCTAGCCGTTGGGCCTCGGCGGCGCTCATCCGCCGGTCCTCGTAAACGTCGATCAGGCTGTCGATATGGTCGAGGACGCTGCGGTCGACGGCCGCGAGTGCTGCAGCGGACCATTCGCCGTCATGTTTCAGAATATCGAGCCGCTCGCGCCCTGCCGCCGCATTTCCGCGCTTGGAAAGCACCACGGCATAGCAGACCATCAGGCCTGGTGAGGCATGCAGGATTTCCGGTGGAAAGTTGTCGATCAGATGCTCCAGTACCTGATGACCCGCCCTCAGGAAAATATCGACGCCGCCGGCCTTTCCGATGATCTCTCCCGCCATATGGAAATCACCGCTCTGGGCCGCATGCGAAACGGCGCGCTCCAGATGGGCACGTGTTGCGAACCAGGCAGCGGCCTGCCGATGAAGCGACTTTTTTTCTTCTTCCGAAACGAATGCGGTATCACGCTCCAGGCAGATGCGAAGCACCGGATGCAGGGATAGCCAGCCGTTCTGCCCGTTTTCTATGATGGGATGCATGGCCTCCAGCATCGCCAGATCGTCCTTCGGCAGGTTGCCCAAACCGAGATCGGACGCGAGATCGAGGCGAAATTCCAGAAACGGTGACAAGCGGCGCAGCATGGACAGAAGCGCCGGGGAAAGCTGGTTGATGACGGTTTCGCGCACGTAATCGGTCAGGTCGGCGTGTGTTCCGGCGAGAAGCGCGCGACGCTCCTCTTCTGCCGGGTTTCCGGCCATGATGCCGGCTGCGAGTTGCGCCAGTGCCGGCCAGCCGCGGGTGATCTCCATCAGCGGATCGACAAGTGCCGAGGTTGCACCGCGCGACAGAAGCCGCCGGAGTTCCGATCGTCCGAACTCGAGGTCCCGGACAGTCAATTCCGCCAGCACGCCACGGGCCTTCAACCGCGCAAGCGGCAATTGCGCAGGAAAGGAAGATGAAAATGCGACGCGCAGCTTGTCCGGTGCGGAAAGGATGAGCCGCTCCAGCAGCCGGTGCTGTTCGCCGGTGTCGATTTCGTCAATGTTGTCGATGAAGAGAATGGTGAGACCGTCACGTCGCGCGATGGCTTCCATCGCATTCATCAGGGCATCCTGCTTGTCGGTCATTGCGGCGAGGCCAAGCGACTGGAGCAATTCGCTGACGAAGCGCTCAGGCGAAGCAATGCCTGAAACGTTGAGCCAGGAACAATGGGAAACGGTCGTCTCGTGCAGGCCGGGCAGGATCAGCGTGCCCTCCACCAGACGTTCATAGGCCGCCTTCATCATGGCGGTCTTGCCGAAACCGGGCGGCGCCCGCAGGACCACAATCTGCCTTGCGAGCCCTGCGGCCAGTTTTGACAGGAGGTAAGGTCTCTCGATGCTTGAAAAAAGCATGCGCGGCGGGCTGAACCGCAATCCTGCACCGGTAAACGTTCTTACGGCATGCGATGGCTTTTCACGCAAGACACGGCTCGGCATCGGTTCTCTTTCGCCAGTGAACGACCCGCCCTTGCCGGAAGGTCGTTCGAAAAGGGCGGGATATTATCAGTGCCCGATGTCAGCCATTCGTCAAGAGCCGAGTGGCTGGTAGGGCTGTGTCAGGCCGAATGCGCCGGGGCCGAAGACGGCCAGGGCCTCTGGCGTGCGCATGATCGGCGGCACACGCACGGCCAGCACGTTCACCCGCTGTCCGTAACGCAATCTCTCGGTGGTGATCGCTTCGGCCGTGTCGATATCCAAAATTGTGATGAGGTCGGGCACGATGGCAAGAACGGGGCCGGACTCTTCCTCCGCCACAAGATTTTCGTTCTGGATACGGATTTTGACTTTCGGTTTCGATGGATCGAAGGGCTCGATGGTGGCAATCCCCACGGACCAGCCGTTTTGCTCCTTGCGTGCAACATCGGAAACCTTGCCGGATGTGATGATTTCCGCATGGCCGTAATGTGTACCGGAGAAAAACGAAATCAGCGCTTCGACAGGATTGCGGTGCTCTGCCGCCGCCTCCCGCAGCGTGCGGCCTATGCCGATAGCGAGCGACATGGTGGCGGGAACGGAAACCCTCTTCGCCGTCCGGCCGTCCATGCCGTAATTGACGATATAGGCCTGTCCGCCCATGCGGATCGTTACGCCGCGCGCCAGCCATTCGGCCTTGGCCGCGTCGTCGGTCTCGATCAGCACGCGGTTGCCACGTTCGTCCGCCACGGCGACGGGGCTTGCGGGCACGCCGTAGACGTTGAAGGTTTCCATTTCGAGTTGCGGAAAGGCGCGGCCCATGCCGTCGGCATCTATGACCGGGACGCGTTTTTTGGCGGCAAGGATGATCGGCACCATGGAGTTGATGCCGCCCGCCTCGAAAGGAATGATCGCATCGACGTTGATGCCGGTATGATCTTCATAGGTTTCCAGCGCCATATCGCCTTCGTCACCGGAGGGGATCTTCTCGATGAGAATGGTTGGCGCCCCCATGGCGCCACAGGCGACGACGGCAGCACCATCCGCTACGTCTTCGAGCGCCAATAGGTCGACGGGGCCGTATTTTTCGATTGCCGCCTTGGCCAGAAGCTTGCCGATATAGGGATCGCCACCGCCGCCGGTGCCGAGCACTGCGGCCCCCACGGCCAGATCGTCTATGTCCTGATCGGTGATGATCGCCATGTCAGTCAATCTCCTCAATGGAGGTAAAGGGTTCCTTCAGGCCAAAGCAGGCAGGCCCGAAAACGTCGAGCGCCTCGGGCGTTCGCATGATCTCCGGAACGGAAACCGCGACGACCGTGACACGCTGGCCATAACGCAGGTTTTCGCTGGTGATCGGTTCGGCGGTTTCGGTGTTCATGATCGATATCAGGTCCGGCACGATGGCCCGCACCTTGCCGTCCTGCCTTGCAATCAGGTTCTCGTTCTGGATCTCGATCTCCATCTGCGAGGAGAATGGCGCAATGCCGTCTATGCGCGCCCGGCCGATGGTGAAACCGGCCTTGGTCTCGCGCAACACATCGGTGATCTTGCCCTTGAAGATGATGCGGCCGTATCGATAGAGCGTGGACGGCAGGAAACCGAGCAGGGCTTCTATGGGATTGCGATGCTCGTCATGCGCCTTGCGCAGCACTTCACCGATGCGGATCGCGAGCGTCAGCGTGTTGGGAATGGCGGTGCGCTTCACCTCCGCGCCGCTCATCGCATATTCGGCGATGTAGGCGCAGCCGCCCATGCGGATCGCAACCGCACGTGACAGCCATTCCATCTGGCGGTTGTCGACCGCTTCGATCAGGGCGCAGTCGCCCCATTCGTTGCTGACCGCCATCGGAGATCCGGAGATGCCGTAAACGCCGAAGGTTTCCATTTCGAGGAAAGGGAAAGCACGGCCCATGCCGTCCGCATCGACGATGGGCAGCCCAAGCCGCGCGCCGACAACAAGCGGGATGGTGGAGTTGATGCCGCCGATCTCGATCGGCATGGTGTAGGACGCCTTTTTGCCGAGGCGCTTTTCCAGCCGCCGCAGAGAAGCGACCGCCTCGTCGCCGGAGGGGATTTTTTCCACCAGAACGGTCGGCGCGCCCATCATCGCGGTGGGTATGACAAGGCAATCATCGGAAAGATCCCTGGGGTCGATTAGTTCGACCTCGCAGCCTTCATCCAGGCATTGCTGCACCATCATGCGCCCGACATAGGGGTCGCCGCCCCCGCCCGTACCGAGAAACGCGGCCCCGACGGCAAGATCAGCCAAATGTTCACGTGTGAGTTTCATCGCGGTGTCCTCAACCAATCACCAGATCGCCGACTGCCTTGACCCGGATGCGGGTGGCGCTTCCAGGCAGATAGGCGAGGGGCACCTCCTCGATATCCATGATCTTGACCGATGCTGGATTGGCGCCCGCCTTGACGGCGCGGTCGGATGCTTCCGCTTTCGCATCGGCCAGAACTGCATCGCGCGAAGTGCCTTCCAGTGAGAAGATACGGTCCACTTCGCCGCCGACCTGCGCGATGGCCGCACCGATGGCATTGGCGACGGAAGCGTTTTCCGGCCGCAGGACCTTCGAGGCGGAGGGCAGATCGCGCGAGACAAGGATGGAGCCGCCGCCGACGAGGATGACGGGCAAAGGCTCGGCGCTGGTCTTCATGCGATCCACCGCCTCATCGACCATGCGGTGCATGGTGTCGAGCGCGGCTTCGATGGTCTTTGCGGGGATATGCGCGACGCGGGAACGGTCGCCTATATCTTCCAGCCCTGCTGCCACCACGATATCCGTTGTCGTCAGCGTGTCGCCGCCAAAGACCAAGGCCTTGGTGGTGATTTCATAGCCCACGGAATCCGGACCGATGCGCTCGCCATCGTCGCGCACCAGCGAACCGCCGCCAAGCCCGATGGCCAGTACGTCAGGCATGCGGAAATTGGTGCGCACGCCGCCGATATCGACAGCGACGGCGGATTCGCGCGGGAAACCATGCACCAGCATGCCGACATCCGAGGTGGTGCCGCCAATATCGACCACCATCGCTTCCTTGACGCCCGCCAGCATCGCCGCGCCGCGCATGGAATTGGTGGGGCCGGAGGCGAAGGTCAGCACGGGATATCGCTCGACATAATCGGGCGACATCAGGGTCCCGTCGTTCTGGCTGATGAAAAAGGGTGCCTTGATGTCCAGTTCCTTCAATGCTTGGCGGAAGGACGAAACGACCTTTCTGGACAGTTCCGCCAGCGAAGCATTCATGATCGAGGCATTCTCACGCTCCAGAAACCCGACGCGGCCGATTTCGTGGCTGAGGGAAACGGAAATGTCCGGAACCTCGTTCTTGAGGATTTCCACCGCGCGCAATTCCATTTCGGGCGTGACCGGTGAAAAGACCGATGTAATGGCGGCCGTCTTCAGTCCGCGTTCGCGCACCGTGCGGGCAACCTCGAGCAGGCCCGCTTCATCGAGCGGCGCGATGGTGCGGCCATCGAATTCGTGGCCGCCGCGCAGCATGAAGGTGTGGCGACCAAGCGTATCGGCAAGATCTTTCGGCCAATCGGTAAGCGGCGGCAAACCCTTGGTAGCGGGCAGGCCAAGACGGATGGCCGCCACTTCCAGGAGCCGTTTGCGCTCTACCACCGCGTTGGTGAAATGAGTGGTGCCGATCATCACCGCCTGGATTTGCGACACTGAAACGCCGGTCATGCCAAGCAGCTTCTTGAGCACGGCTACGATGCCCGAACCAACATCGGCGGTCGTCGGGCTTTTGCAGGCGCCAAGTACCGCCGCGCCGTCCATAAGGGCGGCGTCCGTATTCGTGCCGCCAACGTCAATGCCTATACGCATGTCTTTCTCCTGTCACTGGCAAAGGAAACCCGTCGCCACGGAGGCTTCTCCGCGCACGTCTTCGTTTCGTTCGGTTTCTGGTTTCGAAGCGCCGGGCCGTCAGGCCACCAGCACCTCCGATCTTTCCGGGTCCCAGCTCACGCTGATCGCCTGACCCGGTGAGAGCCTGGCGACATGGGACTGGTTCTGCCGCTCTGCGACGATTTCCTGGCCGCTTACCGAAAGGCGGTAGCGCACCAGCGCGCCCTGATAGGTTTCCGAGACGACGGTGGCCGGAAGGCCGGTGCCGGGGTCACCGATGATGACGTTTTCCGGGCGAACCACCAGCTTGACCGGCGAACCGGTGGTGAGGTCCTCCGCAGGCAGACGCGTCAGTGCCGTGCTTTCGCCGAAGCCGACCGCCAGACGATCGCCGTCGCGGCCCTTTACCGTGGCGTCGATGACGTTGGACTGGCCGATGAACGTCGTGACGAACAGGGTTTTCGGTCGCTCGTAGATTTCCTGCGGCGTGCCGACCTGCTCGACGCGCGCCTTCTGCATCACGCCTATCCGGTCCGACATGGTCAGCGCCTCGTCCTGATCGTGGGTGACGTAGACGGTCGTGATGCCGAGCGTTTTTTGCAACTCCTTGATCCAGTATTTCATTTCTTCCCGCAGCGCCTTGTCGAGGGCCGACAGCGGCTCATCCAGAAGCAGGATGCGCGGCTGCGTGACCAGCACGCGGGCAAGTGCGACGCGTTGTTGCTCACCGCCCGATAACTGGCGCTGATAGCGGTTTTCATAACCGACGAGGCCAACCTGCCGCAGCGCCGAACCGACCGCCCTGTCGATCTCGGCAGGCGATTTTTTCCGGAGTTTCAGCCCGAAGGCGATGTTTTCTGCGACATTCATATGCGGGAAGATCGCATAATTCTGGAAGACGATGCCGATATCGCGCTTTTCCGGAGGAAGGAACGTCACATCGTCCGAGCCGATCAATATATGGCCCGAGCTTGGCCGGATGAAGCCGGCAATCATGCGCAGCGTGGTGGACTTGCCGCAGCCGGACGGTCCCAGCAGCGAAAAGAATTCGCCCTGTTCGATATGCAGATCGATACCGGCGACCGCGACGTTTTCGCCATAGGACTTGACGAGATTTTTGAGTTGAATATCCGACATCGTATCCGATTATCCTTCATGTCGCCCTGACGGACGGCCTTTCCGGCCGCCCGCCTGTTTCGGTATCAGCCCGCGAAAATCTCGTTCACGGTTTCGACGATTTCATCCTCGTTTTCGAGATAGGCCTTCCAGTCCGGCAGCCAGAAACTCTTGGTGGCGTCAGCGCTGTTGACGATACCTGCCTTGACGAGATTGTCCGGCAGGACGGCATTGGAGACGGTGGGGCGCAGGTAGAATTCCTTGCCCATGTTGGTCATGAAGGAGGGCTCCAGCGCCCGGTTCAGCAGCGCATAGGCGAGCTTCTTCTGGGTCGGCTCCGAATAGCGGCTGACGGTGTAGGTCTGGGTGAGGATCGGCTGAAGTTCCTTCCAGTACATGACGGCGAACGGAGCGCCCTTGTCGCGCGCCTGCATCGGTTCGGCATCGCTCTGCACCGCCATCACGACTTCGCCGCGATCCATCAGTGTCTGCATGTTGCCGGTGAAGTCGGAGATCTTCGCGGGCATCAATTCCTTCATCGCCGCGTAACCGGCCTCCAGATCGTACTGATCCTTGCCGAACAGCGAGCAGGCGACCAGGAAAAAGTCCATCTGCAACGTGTTGGAGGTGATGTAGGTGCCGCGTTTGCCCGCAAATTCCGGCTTCCACATATCCTTGAAGCTCGACGGCGGCGGGTTGACGAGGTCGGTGCGGTAAGCGTGCACATACTGGTTGAAAGCCCAGGTGACGCCGACGCCGTTCGAGGTGGCGAAAGGCCAGAGATTCTTGCCATTCGGAACATTGGGCAGGATTTCATCGATGGTATGGAAGAAATCACCGGCGCCCGCCGTCTTGAACATTTCCGGCAGGTTCCAGTTGGTGATGTCGAGCGGTGGCTTTTTCGGGCCATTGGCGACGAATTTCGGAAACCACGGCCAGGTGGAATCGTACTCGATCTTGCAATTGAAATCTTTTGCGAAGTCGGTCAGCAGATACTTGTGTACCAGTTCACCCCACGGGCCGCCCCATTCGCCGATGCGCAGCACCGCACCGCCGGCGTCGAAGACGGAGCCATCATAGGTCACATCCTGGGAGAAGGCGTGGTTGATGTTGAAGAGCGGCAGGGTTGCCGCCGCCGCACCGAGCTTCAGAAGCTTGCGGCGGTTGGGATCGAATGTCTTTACGGTCATGTCCATGTTCCCCTTGTTGTTCGAACTTATGGATACGGTCATATCCCCGGCGGTTTCAGCCGCCGAAAATGCGTTTCAGATTGACGAGCTTGGACGTTGCCACCATCGAAACGACGACGAGAATGATGGCGAAGATGCCTGCGGCTGCCGCAGTCGGTTCGAAGGCGTAGCGCAGCGCCACATACATCGCCATCGGCAGCGTCTGCAGGTTCGGCGTGGAGAGAAACAGCGTCACCTCGAACTGCCCGAATGAAATGATGAATGCGAAGATCGTGCCCGCCGAGATGGCGGGAGAAATGATCTTCAGCGTCACCAGCCGGAATGCGGTGAAGGGCGAGGCGCCAAGCGAGCGGGCAGCCTCTTCCAGGCTGCGGTCGAAACCCACCAGTGCCGCCGTAACCGTGGCGATGACGAAGGGGCAGGTGACTATGACGTGGCCGATCACCAGCCCGGCCATGCTGCGGGCAAGTCCGACGCCGCTTGTGACATAGAAAACATAAAGTGCGAGGCCGAGCACGACGCCGGGCAGCACGATTGGCATCATGAAAAAGGCGCGCAACGGCCCAACGACGATGCTGGTCGAACGTGTCAGGAACAGCGCCGCCATGGTGCCGAGTACGGTGGAAATCGCGGTCGATATGCCCGCCACCAGAAAGGAGACGCCATAGGCGGAAAGGAAGGTTGGCGAGGTCAGAAAGGCGTAGACCCAGCGTAACGAGAAGCCCTGCGGCGGGAAGGTGAGATAGTCGCCGGAATTGAGACCGGACAGGATGACGATGACGACCGGTGTCAAAAGGACGGTGAGCGTCAATGCCGAGAGGAGTTTGAAGACGAGCGGAATGGAAGTCTCTTCGCGCATCAGCTGCGTCCTCCCGTGGTGCGCATGGCGGCGCGGTGGTAAACGGCGATCGCCATCAGACTGGTGACGAAGAGCACGACCGCGATCGACGCGCCGAACTGCCAGCGCCCGGTTTCCGCGACCTGCTGATAGATATGGATCGGCATGACCATGACCTTCCAGCCGCCCATCAGCGCCGGCACGACATAGGATGAAATGGCGAGCGCGAAGACGAGGAGGGTACCCGCCAGAATACCGGGCATCGACAGGGGAAGCACGACGGAGAAGAACGCTTTGGTGCGGGAGGCGCCGAGGGACCTGGCTGCTTCTTCCAGCGAGGGGTGAATGGATTTGATGATGCCGATCAGCGAGAGGATCATGAAAGGCAAGGTGATCTGCACCAGCCCGACAATGACGCCGAAGATATTATACATCAGCGGCAGCGGCTCAGAAATGACGCTGAGGCGTAAGAGCACGCCGTTGATGAGGCCGTTGTCGCCCAGCAGCACCATCAAACCGTAAAGCCGGATGACCATGTCGAGCTGCATCGACGACAAGACGAGGATCATCAGCAGCGTATTGCGGCCGGGATTGACCGTCTTGGCAATGACATAGGCCAGCGGATAACCGAACACGAGGCAAACGAGCGCCACCGCCGCCGAAATGCCGGCCGAACGCAGGATCGACTCGTAATAAATGGAACGGGTGAAAATACGAACGAAATTATCGAAGGTAATGTCGCTGGAAAGTGTAATGACGCCCGCCACGGATTTGTTGAAGGCAAGGCCGAACAGTGACGCCGTCGGGACGACGAAAAACACGATGAAGAACAGCAATGCAGGCAAAACCAGCAACCAGAAGCCCGCACCATTGGTGAAACCCCGTCGTTGGCTCGTGGTCGCCGATACCTCCTGTTCTTTTGTGGATGCCGTCGTTATTGCCGTTGCCGCCATCTGCCCTGTCTCACTCCCTGATGCTTATTCCGCCGCCTGCGGCATCATAACGCCGCGCAGCTCATCATAGCCCAGCAACTCCTTGTGAGGCGGGGCGGGGTAAGTCGTCCGGCTTTGCGTGAGGCCTGCCCGCACAAGGCCAGCGGCCATCGAAACTGCCGTGGGGATGGGATCGATGACGGGAACGTCGATGCCTTTTTCCAGCAGCCCCTCGCGCAGTCCCGTGGCGCATCCCATCAAACCGGTGCAGCCGAAGATCAAGGCTTCCGCGCCGTCTTCCTCGACAGCCTTCCTGCCTTCCTCCACCAGGCGACGGGCGGTGGCCGCAAGGTCCGCCTCAAGATCGAGCACGGGAATATCGACACTGCGCACGGATGCCAGTTTGCTGGAAAGGCCACAAAGGGCGGCGGTATTTTCAAAGGACGGTATCAGGCGGCGCATGACGGTGATCACCGAGAACTTGTGTCCCAGCATGGACGCAACATGCATGCCGGTTTGACATGGACCGAGGACGAGCGTGCCGGAAACCTCACGGGCCGGACGAAGGCCGGGGTCACCCATGCAGTCTATGATCACCGCGTCGACGCCTTCACGCTCAGCCCGTATCACTTCCAGCAGCGTACCCGGAACCGAGATCGCCGCCTCGAACTCGCTCTCGATCGAGCCGGGCCCTGTGGCTATTTCGGCATGGGAGAGGCTGATGCCCGGATATTCCAGCGCCCTGAGATCCGCCAGCTTGCGAAAACCTCGCGTGACAATGGGGGACACGACACGAACATGGACGATATTGTCACGCATTCTCGATACCTCCTCTGGTGCCGCAACAGCCCGCTTATGCGCGGCAAAACTCAAGCCTTGAAAATTGCGTATCCGGCGCATTGAAAAGCAGGGCGCCGGGTCTTGGTCCGATGTCTTACGGTGCATCGGCTTGCCGTCGGACGGAAGGGTTTTGGCGAATAGGGTCTTCGCTCTTTCGGGTGGGTAGTATGGGTGGCTGCAAAGCATGTTTCCTATCCTTTTGGATAGGTATTGATGCATAAAACAGATGCATTTCCGGCGTTTGATTAAATATTGGCCGCACAAAGTCGCGAAACAAGGCATTTTTTGACGTTTTCGCGTCATTTGACAGCGGAAGAGAGCGTGGTGATGGTTCTCCATATCCAGAGTGAACCCTTTCATGGAGGCCCAGATGCCAGTCGCCAGGATCGCGCCGGCCAGCTTCGGAACTTTGTCGCGTTTGCAAAGCTTCGTCACGCTTGTGCGGAATTTCGTTTATGATTTTCGCAGGTACAGGGCCTCCAGCTTTATTGACGGTCCGCGCGAGCGTCAAAATCTGGAAGCGCACATCAGGCTGCTGTCCCATATGCTGGAATACGGCCTGTCGCTCAGTGATCCCCGCGCCGGTTTTGGGATCGACAAGGTGCGTTTGCTGGCGGCGGAAGTCTCCCGCTACATCGAAAGTTACGGTCCCGATGCGGCGACCAATAACGGGCTTGGCGTATTGATGGCCTATGTGGCCCACAATGTCGCAAACGGAGCCGATGTCCAGGAGGCGCAAAAGCTTCTCGATGACCTGCTTGAATTAAACACCATGTCTTCTCCCTGTGCCGCCGGAAGCGAAGCTGTTTCGGCGCACACCATTCGTGCGGCGGCGGCGTGCGATTTCATGGGGTTCATGCGTGCGCGTCACAGCATTCGTCAGTATGATCGGTCAAGACCGGTAGAGCCGGAGAAAATCGAGCGGGCGGTGATGGCGGCCATGCAATCACCCTCAAGCTGCAATCGGCAGACGACGAAAATTCTCGCCTTTACGGACAGGGGGTCTATCCAGCGGGTACTTTCACATCATCAGGGCAATCGCGGTTTCGGAGACCAGCTTGGCGGGGTCTTTGTCGTCACGGTCGATCTCCGGAACTGGAACACGATCGGCGAGAGAAATCAGGGATGGGTGGATGGCGGCATGTTTGCCATGACGCTTGCGCTTGGGCTGCACGCGGAAGGTCTCGGCGCCTGCATGCTGAACTGGAGTGCGACAATGGAGGAAGATCGCGCCATGCGCAGCCTTCTTGGCCTGGGCCAATCGCATGTCATAATCACGCTGATCGGCTTTGGTCACATGGTCGAGAGTTTTTCGGTGCCGGTTTCCCGACGCCGGCCAATCGAACAAGTCCTGCTGCGCGAGCCGCCATTGTCCAATGCGTGACGGGGCACGCCTCCTCGTTCACTTGAGCGCCGGGTGCGCACTGTGACGCAAAATCACCGTTTCCACGTTCTGCGCCTTCATCTGTTCCTCGACCACGAGAATAGCAGCGCCCATGATGCCCGCATCAGGGTCCGGGGGCGAGATCACCAGCTCCAGCTCCCTGGTCGCCAGAGGAAGCGAGCGCTTGTAGACCAGCTCGCGTATGCCGGCCAGAAGGTGGTCGTTGACGACGGCAAGAGTACCGCCGATGACGATCATCTGTGGGTTCAGGATGCTGACGAGGCTCGTCATGACCTCACCGAGAATTCGGCCGGATTCCCTGACGAGGTGAATGGCAAGCGGTTGGCCAAGCTCGACCAGCCGTGTCACGTCACGGGCTGTGTGTGCCTCGATGCCCTCTTTCCGCAATTCGCGTGCGATCGCCCAGCCGGCAGCGCGCGCCTCGACACAGCCGATCTTGCCGCAACGGCAGAGCGGTGCCGGCTCGCGCGCGAACTGGATATGGCCGATATCGCCCGCCGCACCCTGTGCGCCGCGATAAAGGCGGCCTTCCGTGATGATGCCGCTGCCAATGCCTGTCCCGACCTTTACGAACACCATCTCGCTGACATTCGTCCGTCGTTGCCGATGGTCGCTCAAGGCCAGAAGGTTTACGTCGTTTTCGGCGTAGACGGGAACGCTGAATTTCTCTTCAAGATATTGCCGGATTTCAAAATTGTCCCATCCCACCATCACGGACGGGCCAACGACCCGGCCGTTGGCGTAATCGACAGGAGCGGGCAGGCCTATGCCGATGCCCAGCACGTCGCCGGTCGTTTTGCCGATCCTCGACAGAAGCGCCTCGAATTGCTCTTCGATCCAGCTGAGAACCACCGCAGGGCCGAGCAGAATATCGAAGGTTTCCGAGATTTCCGCCAGGATGCGCGGTTGCAGGTCGGTGACGGCGACGCGGATATGCTGCTCGCCAATGTCGGCGCACAGGACGACAGCAAAGTCACGGTTGAGGTCGAGGGCGCGTGTCGGGCGGCCACCGCTCGGAAGCGTTTCTTCCGTCTCGCGGATCAGCCCCGCATCAATCAGGCCTGCGAGTTTTTGATGTACGGTCGCCCGCGAAAGGCCGGAAAGTTCGGTCAGGGCGCTGCGCGAACGGGCGCGACCCGATCCGACCAGCGACAAGAGCGCCGCGCTTGCCTTGATCGCGTTGAGATCGCCTTGCCATTCGCGAGCCGTAGACCCTTGTCCGGAGGTTGTGCTTGCCATTGCCAGTTCCCGTTCCTCAGAGCGTCTCCGAGTGTCTGGCACGCGGCCGAGCGATTTGCGAGGCTGCCTGCCAGGATTTCGCGCAAAATCCAGACATATTCCGGAATTCACAATTCTGCGCATGATATATGTATAAAAAAATACAAAACAATAAGTAGATAATGTTGACAGTATGCATAATTGCGGTCAGTAATAATCGTGCCAAGACCGATTAAGTCCCCCGAACGGGAGGGAGCGCTTGGCAATCTGGGAGGATTTCACATGAAGTTTTTTGTAAAACCCGCTTCTGCGGGCAATTTTGCCATGTCCAGACGTCTCGGTCCTGCAGCGCTCGCTTTTGGTGTGAGCCTGGCCTTTGTTCCCGTGAGCGCACAGGCCGAGGACATCCTCATCGGCGTCATCACCAAAACCGAAGCCAATCCGTTTTTCGCCAAGATCCGCGAAGGCGCGACGTCGAAGGCCAAGGAACTCGGCGGCGTGAAGATCCAGAGTTTTGCCGGCAAGTTTGACGGTGACAATGAAAGTCAGGTTGCCGCCGTGGAAAACCTGATCTCCGCCGGCGCAAAGGGTATTCTGATGGTGGCGAGCGACACCAAGGCGGTGGTGCCGGTGGTGGAGCAGGCCCGTAAGGCGGGTATCCTCGTCATCGCGCTCGATACGCCACTCGAACCTGCCGATGCTGCTGATGCGACCTTTGCGACCGACAACTTCAAGGCTGGTGAGCTGATCGGCTCCTGGGCTGCCAAAACGGTCGCCGACGCTTCCAAGGCGAAAGTCGCCTTTATCGATGCGCTCGAAAACCAGCCGACGGTGGATGTTGCCCGCGACCAGGGCTTCATGAAAGGCTTCGGTATCGATCCCAAGGATGTGACGCGTTACCTCGATGAAGATGACGCGCGCATCGTTGGTCACCAGTGGGGGCAGGGCTCGGAAGAAGGCGGCCGCACGGGCATGGAAACGCTTCTTCAGAAGGACAGCGATCTGTCTGTGGTCTATACAATCAACGAGCCGACCGCTGCTGGCGCTTACGAAGCATTGAAGGCAACGGGCAAGCAGGACTCTGTCATAATCACCTCCGTGGATGGCGGTTGCCCCGGCGTCAAAAACGTCAAGGCGGGCGTCATCGGCGCGACCTCGATGCAATACCCGTTGAAGATGGCGTCTCTCGGTGTCGAGGCGATCGTCGAATATGTGAAATCCGGCAAGAAGCCTGAAGCCAGCCCCGGCCTGCCGTTCTTCGACACCGGCGTCACGCTCGTCACCGACAAACCGGTCGCCGGCGTTGAATCGATCACCTCCGACGAGGCTCTGAAGGCCTGCTGGGGTTGAGCGGCTTTGACGCCCCGTCCTCTCTCTGCCCGCGGGGCGTCATTCCCGGCCAGATTTGTGTCCTTGCCAGACAGCTCCCAGGAGCAAGGCATGGCTTTTCGTTCTCGAAGCGGAACGGCCATGTCTTGCAAACTTTACCGTAACAGAACGCCGCATATCCCAGTGGATGTCAAAAAAGGCGCTAAAACGTGTTGAATCTGTGCATTGCGCTTTCCGGCAGGCGATCCGGTATCCGGGCCGATGCCGCGGACCTGCGAAGGGTGGTATCCCCATGAATGAACCCAGCAAACATGCTTCGACTGGCGCGGCAGGCTTTGAGGCCGGTCTGACAGGAAGCGAGACATCGCATGCCGTGTTCGAGGATCAGGACACGAACCCGCTTCGCAGGCTGCAACGCTTCCTGCACGGCAATCCGACAGTGGTGCCGTTCATCGTGCTGGCAGCCAGCATCGCGGTCTTTTCCGTGGTGGTCGGCTCCCGGTTCTTTCAGCCTTTCAATCTTTCGCTCATCCTCCAGCAGGTCACCATCATCGGCATTATCGGCATCGCCCAGACGCTGGTGATCCTGACGGCGGGCATCGACCTGTCCGTCGGCGCCATCATGGTATTGACCTCGACGCTCATGGGGCGTCTTGCCGTCACGGCCGGGTTGCCACCGGAACTTGCTTTCCTTATCGGCCTTGGCGGCGGGCTGGGCTGCGGCCTCATCAACGGGTTTCTCATCACCTATGTGCGTCTGCCGCCTTTCATCGTCACCCTCGGAAGCTGGAGCGTCTTCGGTGCGCTGAACCTCTGGTATTCCGGCAGCCAGACCATCCGCAGCCAGGAAGTGGCAGAAGCCGCACCGATCCTGCAATGGATGGGAGCCGCGATGCAATTCGGCGGCGCGCGTATCACGCTCGGCACCGTGCTGATGCTGGCTCTTGCCGCTCTCGCCTGGTACGTGCTCAACCGCACGGCCTTCGGCCGCCATGTCTATGCAACGGGTGACGACCCGGATGCGGCGACGCTCGCGGGCATCGATACGCGCCGCGTGCTGCTGGCCGTTTATGCCTGTGCGGGTCTCATCTCCGCCATCGGCGCCTGGGCGTTGATCGGCCGTGTCGGCGCAATCAGCCCGACCTCAGGATCGACCGCCAATCTGGATTCGATCACCGCGGCGGTGATTGGCGGCACATCGCTGTTCGGCGGACGTGGCACCATCGTCGGTACCTTGATCGGCGCACTGATCGTCGGCGTCTTTCGCAATGGCCTCGCGCTCGCCGGTCTCGATGCGCTGTGGCAGGAATTTTCGGTGGGCATTCTGATCGTGGCGGCCGTCGGCGTCGACCAGTGGATCCGGAGGGTTTCGACATGACGCGCGAACTTGCGCTCGAAGGGCGCGGCCTGACCAAGCGATACGGCAATGTCGTTGCCCTCAACGGTGCGGATTTCGAATTGCGCCATGGCGAAATTCTCGCCGTGATCGGTGACAACGGTGCCGGAAAATCCACCCTCATCAAGGCGCTTGCCGGCGCGATTATTCCCGATAGCGGTGAAATCCGGCTGGAAGGCAAGCGCGTCGATTTCAGAACGCCGATGGATGCGCGCTCCGCCGGCATCGAAACGGTGTTTCAGAACCTTGCGCTCTCACCGGCGCTTTCCATCGCCGATAACCTGTTTCTCGGGCGTGAGTTGCGTGTGTCCGGCGTCAACGGATCGGTGTTTCGGCTGCTCGACCGCGCCCGCATGGCGAGCGAAGCGCGGCGACATCTGTCGAACCTCGGTCTGATGACGGTGCAGGATATTCACCAGAGCGTTGAAACGCTGTCCGGCGGGCAGCGGCAGGGTATTGCCGTGGCGCGTGCCTGCGCGTTCGGTGGGCGCGTCGTCATTCTCGATGAGCCGACCGCAGCTCTCGGGGTCAAGGAATCCCGCAAGGTTCTCGATATGATCCTTAGCATTCGCGACAAGGGCCTGTCGATCGTGCTTATCAGCCACAACATGCCGCATGTGTTTGAAATCGCCGACCGTATCCATATCCACAGGCTCGGCAGGCGGGCGGCCGTCGTCAGTCCGGGAGACGTCACCATGTCGGATGCCGTGGCGATCATGACCGGCGCCATGGCTGCTGCCGATCTCGATCCGCCGGGCCGGCGCGCCCATGCCGCCGCCAGCCCGACGATGTGAAGAACGGCAGTGTTTCACTTTCCCTCAATTGCGAGATCCCATGCCCCTGAATGATGCCCACACCATACTTGTCAGCAGTTGTCGGGGGACGTGAGAGCATGACCGATACCTATATGATCGGCATGGATTTCGGCTCGGAATCGGCGCGCGGCATTCTCGTCAATGCCCGCACCGGCGCGCAGGAAGGCCACCATGTCCATCCGTATCGCAACGGCATTCTAACGCATTCGCTGCGCGGTCGAAGCCTGCCCGCCAATTTCGTGCTCCAGGTCGCAGACGATTACACGGAAGCCGCCGAGATCATTCTGTCGGCGCTCGGCAAGGGCCGCAATGTTGCGGGGATAGGGATCGATTTCACCGCGTCTTCCCCCATGCCCGCACGCGCCGACGGCACGGCGCTTTCGGCACTTTATCCGGATGAGCCGCATGCCTATGTGAAGCTCTGGAAACACTCGGCGCAGGCTCATGCCGATGCGATCAATGCCCTAGGCGGTGATTACCTTGGAAACTTCGGCGGAAAGCTCTCCGGCGAATGGATGCTTGCCAAGGCGGCGCAAATGCGCGCTGAAGCACCCGCATTGTGGGCCGAAACCGGGCGCTTCATCGAGGCGGGAGACTGGCTGGTCTGGCAACTTACCGGCAACGAGGCGCGAAGCCTCGACTTCGCCTCCTACAAGGCGCAATTCTCGCAGGAAAGCGGCTATCCGGAAGACGTGGTGCCGGGGCTTGCGGACCGTCTTTCAAAACCGCTTCAGGTCGGCAGCCCGGCCGGTTCCCTGACACCGGAGTGGCGTCGCCGCACCGGGATTACAGGCGACGCTGTCGTTGCGGTTTCGGTTATCGACAGCCATGTCGTGCTGCCTGCAGTCGGCGCCGTCGGTCCCGGTGTTTTTGTCGGCGCGCTCGGGACCTCTGCCGGTTTTCTCATTCTGGACGGCGAGGGACGCGGCCTGCCGCCGGGGCTCGAAGGGGCTGCTTTCGGTGCCGCCCTGCCGGATCTGTGGTGTTACGAGGCGGGGCAGGCGGCGTTCGGCGATATGCTGGCCTGGTATGTGAAGACTTTTCCGCGCGATGAAGACCTTTCTCGCAACTTCGCCCTGCATAATGAGGCGGCGCAGGCGGTCAGTCCGGGTGAGGGCGGTGTTCTGGCGCTCGACTGGTTTGCGGGCAACCGCATTCCGCTGGCCGACTCCATGCTGTCAGGGTTGCTGGTGGGGCTTAGCCTGAAATCGACCTCGGCCGGGATCTACCGGGCGCTGATCGAGGCGCTGTGTTTCGGCACGCGGTCGATTCTGGACATGGCGATAGCGGGCGGTGTGCCGATCAGCCGTATCGTGATGACGAGCGGTCTGGCCCGCAGCAATCCGTTTCTGGTGCAGACGATGGCGGATGTGTTCGGGCGCACGATCGAGGTTCCTGACGTGGAGAACCCGACGGCACTCGGCGCGGCAATCCATGCGGCGGTGGCGGCCGGGATCGTCGGCTCTTTTGCCGAAGGCGCTGAAAGGCTCGGTGCGCCCAGCCTACGCGAATTTGTGCCGAACCTGCGCCATTTTGAAAAATACGAGACGCTTTATGCCGAATATCGCCGGCTTGCGGCGGACGAGGAGCTCCGGCGGGCCATGCGTTCGCTTCATCTGTTTGCCGCACGTCAAAACGCACATTCGCAACTGGAGTCGCCGAACGCCGAGGCGGCACAGTGAATTTGGCGATGGAAATGGCGGTTCGTCAGGTCAGTGGCGCAGGGGCAGCGGGCGAAACCAGCGTCACCTTGCACTCCGTAGCTTTGAGCGAAGTCATCGCATCCTGCGAAATGCCGTTATCGGTGATGACCTCATCTATCTGCGAAATATCCGAAAGCGTGCAGAAACCGGGCGCCGCGAATTTCGAGCTGTCGACCAGAAGCACGGTCCTGCGGGCCGCGGCGATCATGGCGCGCTTGAGCGAGGCCACTTCCAGCGAGGTTTCCGTCAGCAGCGTGCCGGTAACGGCCGAAGCCCCCGTCATGCAGATATCGGCATGCAGCGTTTTGATGAAGCTTTCCCCCGGCTCGCCCGCCAGGTGGCGATGCCCCGGCCGCACCGTGCCGCCCGGCAGGATGGTGCGCCAGGATTTGATGTCGGCGGCGAAATCGGCGATTTGCAGACTGTTGGTCACCACCGTTAATGGAAGGTCGCGTTCGGCAGCGGCCCGCACCGCCTCCATAACCGTCGAGGAACTGTCGAAGATGACGCTGTCGCCGGCACTCAGCCGCTCCGCCGCCTCACGGCCGATCGCAACTTTTTCCGCGTGCTGAAGCGCGGCATTGACCGTCATCTCCCGTTCGAAGGTCGCACGCATCGGCTGCAGCAGATGCGCGCCGCCGTGGGTGCGCTCGAGATAGCCTTTTTCCACCAGATGCTCGAGATCACGCCGCACGGTCGATTGCGATCCACCGATCGTATCCGCGAGCTCCTGAATGCCCGCCGCGCCATTGATGCGCAGGTGCTCCAGAATGAGCGCCCGTCTTTTGGCGGGAACCATATCAACACGCTTGCTCGAAGACTCCATACAATCACCCGGTTTTCGGCCCGCAAAAGCGCGCCGATTCTCTCCAATGTCCGTCAAGCTCTACCAAATCGTGTATCCGCAATCCACCGCAACGATTGTGCCCGTCATGGCGCTGGCGGCGTCCGAAGCCAGAAACAGGATGGGCGCGGCGATCTCATCGGGTCTTGCGACGCGCTTCATCGGCGTCATCTCCATCCAGACCGGCATAAGGGTTTCATCTGAAAAGCCGCCGCGCGACATGACGGTGTCGACATAGGTGGGCGCAACGCAATTGACCCGAACGCCGCGCTCAGCCCATTCGCCCGCGAGGCAGCGCGTCATGTGGTGAACGGCGGCCTTGGCCGCGTTGTAATGCACCTGCCGCTGCGGCTTGTTGGAAATCAGTCCGGACATCGAACCGAGGGTGACGATGGAGCCGTGCCCGCGCGCCAGCATCGGGCGGGCGAATTCACGGCATGACCAGTAAGCGCCGTTAAGATCGACATCCACCACCTTCAGCCAGACCTCGTCGCTCATCTCTTCGCCCGGCGTGTCCGGCCAGGCGATGCCGGCATTGGCGATCAGGATGTCGACGGCGCCGAAGCGGTCGTTGGCGGCCCTTGCGGCCTCGGCGACGGCCTTCGCATCCGTTACATTGAGCTGCATGGCATCCGCCGCATGGCCTTGTGCCTTCAGTTCCGAGAGGCCCGCCTCCAGCACTTCGGCATTCATGTCGGAAATGATGACATGCGCGCCTGCTTCCGCCAGCGCTTGCGCCGTCGCAAGGCCGATGCCGCGCCCGCCGCCGGTGATGAAGGCAGTTTTTCCATCCAGACGAAATCGTTCGAGAAACATCGTTTTTCCTTCATGCCTGTTTGAGGGCGGCGGGGGCGGTCGCGACGCCGGGATTTCCGAGAACGAGAAGGCACCCGGCCGTGAAACTGTCGCCGAGACCAAGCGTGGTAGCGGGCTTTTCAACATAGGGCGAGGCGCAGGCAACAAAGGTCCAGCGGCCTTTCCGCACGCGATTGTCGAAGGGTAACGCGTGAAACTGCGCCAGCGCATCGGTACGGATCGCGTTTGCCGGTTCCCCATTGGCGGCCCGGGCGCTGGCAATGGCGCATCCGGCCATCAGCGCCAGTTCCTCCTCATCGGGGTCGTTGCGTGTCACAGCGGCCGCCCAGGTGTCGGCATGCACGCAGACGCGGTCTATATCCAGCCGGTCTCCGAGAGCGATCAGCGCCTCCATCGGATGCTGGGCGGTGCTATCCATCGCCAGCAGTTCCGAATGACTCATGCCGAGCGAACTGATTGCGCCCCTGGCCTGATCGAGCAACTCGCTTACGGCGTCCTGCGAAGCATAACCGGCAAGCTCGAAATGCACAGTCTTCAAGCCCGCATCCATCCAGTCGCGGCTGAGCGCAAAGACATGGCGGGCGGCGGCACCGACATTTCCCGCGGCCTCGTCGTTGAGGCCGGACAGAAGGCCGGCAGCGGCGGTGGAGGCGCGCTTTCGTGATACGGCTTCGAATGCCGCATCATGCTGGATGCCGCGATCGCAAAACCGCACGATGATGCGTGTCGAACGATTGGGGATGAGCGCACCGATTGGCTTGCCCGCGGTGAATTCGAAAATGAATATTTCAGGGATATGCCGTTCTGTCGGCGTCACTTCCGCTGCTGTTTTGAGTGCATTGCCCTCGGCCAATAAAACGCCCGGCGGGATCTGACGAAGCTGCTGCTCGTGGCGGTCCTCCAGCGCCACCAGGGAGGCGACGCCGAGCCGCGAAAGCACCCAGGCGGCCTGTGGACCGGTGCCGCCCAGCGCGTAGCGAACATCCAGATGGTCGCGCAGCCATTGCGGGCCGCCCACCCAGTCGGCGCGTACTTCACCGCCGATACCCTTTGCGGCGCGCGCCAGCAACATGGCCGCGAATTGACCCGCCGGCGTTTCGGCTGGAGCATCGAGAAGCGGCTGCATATTGTGCATGTCGACCCGTGCATCGACACAGGTGGACATGCCGCACAAAAACAGCCCCGCCCGCGAAAGCGCCGATGTCCCAATCGGGCCGGAGCGCGGATCGGCAAGCGCGACATAACGCTCCCCCCAGTCGCCTGTAAAAACGTCACCCATAGCCGAGTATCTCCTCCTCACGCGGCAATGATGTCAATTGCTACCATTATCTCTCAAATCGTCAACGAGATTTTGCGCTGAAAATGCTATTTTGCTAGAATTTGCGCAATGCAGCGCATTTTTAAAGCGGCGCAGCACATGTTTTGCGCATGCGAACGTCTTGAGTGGCGCGATGATTGTCGACTTTGCGAAAAATAAAGATATTTCAATCGTATGAATGGATGCCCAGTATGGCCCCGATGTTCTGTTGGTGTGACATGGAAAAGCAACGAAAGATGTCTGAATAAAATATTTAAAATATTGATTTATTGTTATAAAATTTGAATTTTTATGAGTTTGGATTTCATCCTTCGGTAAAGACTATGGGGCGAGCTCCCGTCGTTTAGAGAGAAAAAGATAGCTATTGACAGAATATGAGAAGTGGCCGTTTATGAATGCAAGTCTGCGGTCGCAATCGAAGCGCTGGCAGCCGAACTCCAACATTCATTGAGGGCTACGATGGTCACGAGACTCGACAGAAAACTGGCGAATATTCGCGCAGGGCGCTACAAACCGACTGATTTTATCATTGCCGACGCGAAGGATAGCGATGTCGGTGCGGGTGTCTCCGCCACCGGTTTCGATTATTCCGTCAAGCCGCCCCGCCGTCGCACCCGCCAGGAATTCATCACCCAGATCGAGGAGATCATCGACCAGGATGTGGTCGACATCATGCTGGTGTCGCAGTCCAATCTCGATCTGCTGGACGAGCGCGGCGCGTTTTCCGGCAGCGAGGTGAAACCTGCCATTCGCGGCAATCTCGAAAGCATGTGCTGGGGTGGCGTGCGGCATGGCACCTATACACAGTCGCCATCCGTGCCGTTCCGCGATACCGGCCTTGCCCGCGCCATCGCCAACTACCCGACCTCGGGCACCGATCTCTGCCTTTATTCGGTGTGCTTCACCAACGATCTCGACCGCGACATATGCACGCTGAAAGCTTTCGCCGAGTTCCGCGCCGAAGCATCGAAGCACAATTTCAAATATTTCTACGAGGTCTTCAATCCGAACGTCGATATCGGCCTGACGCGCGAACAGACCGGCGAGTTTGTTAACGACCACATCATCAAGTCACTGGCGAGCGTGCCGCGTGCCGAGCGACCGCTGTTTCTCAAGATGCCCTATAACGGGCCGAAGGCGCTGGAGGAACTCGCCTCGTTCGATTCCGAGCTGATCGTCGGCGTTCTTGGCGGCGGAGCGGGCACCACTCGCGATACGTTCGAGCTGGTGGCGCAGTCGGAGCGTTACGGTGCGCGGCTCGCGCTGTTCGGGCGCAAGATCAATCTGGCTGAAGCACCGCTCAATCTGATCGTGCTGATGCGCGCGGTTGCCGACGGCGCCCTGAAACCGGAAGAGGCGGTTCGCGCCTATCATGGCGAGCTGCAGACACTGGGGCTTTCCCCGGTACGCCCGCTCGCCGACGACCGCGTCATTACCGAGGATGTGCTGAAAGCGGCGGCGGCCAAGGCGGCCTGATCGCTGCCGGGATTTCGAGCGAACGCGGCTCTGGGGAGGGCCGCGATAAAATCGGGCGGCAGGTCCGCCGGCGTCTTTAAACAATGCGTCTTTAAACAATAAAGGGAGGAATATGATGAGGAAGACGTTGTTTCTTGCAACGACAGTTCTGACTGCCGTTCTGTCCGCTGCTGTCGCGAGTGCCGCGCAGAAAGAAGTGACCGTATGGTCATGGTTCGTGCAAAGCACCATGAAGAAGTCGATCGCGGCCTTCGAGAAGGCCCATCCAGACGTCAAGGTGAACTATACCTATTACAATTATTCGCCGGAATATATCACGGCGCTGAAGGCGGCGGCGGCATCCGGGAGTTTGCCGGACATCGTCGGCCTGCAGCCGGGGTCCCTCACACAGCAATATCGCGATAATCTGGAGCCCGTAAACGACCGCGCCGCCAAACAATGGGGTGCAACATGGGAAGAGAAGATTTTCCCCGTCAACCGCAAACAGATGTTGATGGGCAATCCCGCCGGCGACAAGAATTTCTACATCATTCCCCAGGAATCGCAGGTTCTGTGCATCTGGTACAACCGCAAGCTCTTCGAAAAACACAATATCGCTGTGCCGAAGACCTATGCGGAACTGAAGGCTGCCGCCAAGACGCTGAGCGATAACGGCCTCATCCCGATGTTTCAGGGGGCTGCGGACGGCTGGCAGAACGAAAACGTCTTCCTGATGCTCGCCAACCAGTTTTCCCCCGGCATCGTCGACAGGGCGCAGGCGGGTGAAACGCCGTGGACCGCCCCGGAGCTGGTGGCTGCCATGAAGGCGTGGAAGGGCCTCTTCGATGACGGCATCTTCCAGCAGGGTGCGCTTGGCGCGCATGCCTATCCGACCGGCGCGCAGCTCTTCGCACAGGGCAAGGTGGGCATGATGGCGCTTGGCTCCTGGTGGATGCAGGAAAGCAAGTTCCCGCCGCCGCTCTCCGACTATGTGCAGAACATGGACGGGTTCGACTTTTTCTACATGCCTCCCGTCAAGGAGGGCAACAAGGCAAGCCCGCCGGTCGGCGGCATCGACATTGGTTACGGCCTGACGAAAAATGGCGGCAAGAATGACGCCGCATGGACCTTCCTTGCCGAACTGACCAACGGTGTCGGTCTGCAGGAGGCGCTGAACGACCTGAACGATCTGCCCGCCTTCGAAGGCCATACGCCGAAGGGCGATATTACCGACCACGTCAAGCAACTGTCGGCGCGGTTCATGGCAGATCTGCCCAAGGCTGAAAACCAGCGCTTTTCTTCGCCGGCCGTGGCCGAGGCGCTGGACAACGCCCTGGCGGGCGTAGCCGCCGGCAGCATCGAAGCCGAAGCCGCGCTGGCCAAGGTGGACGAGGCAACCAAAAAAGCGCTCGCGTCCAAGTGATAGGCGGCCTCAAGATGCCGGGCGCTGCCAAATGCGCCCGGCGGGTTGAAGCGCATCGACCACGACAAGACCTCCCAGGTGCGCTTCAACACCTTTCGATGCCGTTTCGTTTGGTGGCGGCGTGATTATCAATCGGTGAGAACCCATGCGTGCAGAAGTTTTAAGGGCTGGCGCTACGCCTGTTATCATTGAACGCAGCAGAGCTTCGAGGACGTCCATGCTTTATGTCTTCGCCCTTCCTGCCGTTCTGCTGTTCGTCGTTTTCATTGCCTATCCAATCCTTTGGGTGACGGGACAGAGCTTCTATGCGGCTTCCGGCGAAGCACGCAGCTTTGCGGGATTTTCGAATTACGTCACGGTTCTTGGTGACCCCACCTTCTGGATTGTCGTGCGCAACATGGCGCTCTGGGGTGTCATCACCATTCCGGTCCAGATGCTGGTGGGCGGGGTACTCGCCTGGTTCATCGAACGGCACACGGACCGGCTGCGCGGTTTCTTTCGCACCATGTTCTTCCTGCCCGTCGTCACTTCCGTTTCGGTGGTCAGCCTTGTCTGGGTGCAGATTTACGCGCCCTATTACGGCATCGCGCAGGAATATCTGAAATATGCCGGCATCGTCATGTCGACGTCGCCGATCGGCGATCCCAAAACGGCGATCTATGCCCTCATTGTCGTCAATATCTGGCAATGGACCGGGTTTTCCATGCTGATGTATATCGCCGGCATCGCCAACATGCCGTCTGAGGTGCTGGATGCGGCGCGCATCGATGGCGCGAAGGGTTTGAAGCTTGCCGCCCATGTCGTGGTTCCCATGCTGGCACCCGCCACGAAATCGTTGCTGCTTCTCGGTGTCATCGGTACGCTTCAGACCTTTCCCATCGTGCATCTGATGACCGGTGGCGGCCCGAACCGGGCAAGCGAGGTTTTCGGCACCTTCATCTTCAAGCAAAGCTTTGTACTGGGCGATACCGGCAGCGGTGCAGCGCTTTCCGTGATAGTTCTTGTCGTGGCACTTGGCCTCTCGCTGCTGCAGATCGCAGCACTCGGCGCGCGGCTGACGCCTGCCGGAAAGGATCGGTCATGACGGCTTTTGCCCGCAACCGCGCACGCGGCCTTCTCATTCATGCGGTGCTGTTCATCGTGCTCGGCATCTGGATGGTCCCGCAGGTCTATATGCTGTCCGTGGGGCTGAGAACGCCGGCGCAGGCTTTTGACGCCGCGCTCTTCACATGGCCGGTGACCTTCGACAATTTCATCACCGTCATCCGCGACAATCCGCTCGGCGGCATCTTTCTGAACAGCCTGATCGTGACGGTCGCGACGGTGGCGATCGTGGTCGCCGTATCCTCGCTTTTTGCCTTCTCCATCGCCATCCTTCGGCTCAAAGGCACGCTGTTTCTCTACACCACGCTTCTGACCACGCTTATGGTGCCGCTTGCCTCGATGGTGTTGCCGCTTGCCATTCTCCTGAAGAATTTCGGCTGGGTGAACACCTATATCGGCCTCATACTGCCCTATGCCGCCCTTGGCGTGCCCTTCGCCATGGTCATCCTGAAAACCTTCATGGAAGACGCGCCGCGTGAACTGTTCGAGGCGGCGAAGGTGGATGGCTGCAACGCCTGGCAGACCTACTGGCATGTGGCGCTGCCGCTGGTGCGCCCGGCGCTGGTTTTCGTCACCATCTGGCAGTTCATCGTCACCTGGAACGAATTTTTCCTGGCGCTGATCGTGCTGACGAAAAGCGAGATGAAGACGCTCACCATCGTGCCGATGCAATATTCCGGCCTCTATATGGCCAACCCCGGCGCGCTGTTTGCGGTGCTGACGCTGATCGCGCTTCCCCTCATTCTTCTTTATGTGCTGGTGCAGCGCGCCTTCGTGCGTGGCCTGACTGCCGGTGCGGTGAAAGGCTAGACCCATGGCGACGCTTTCGATCGACAAAATCACCAAGGCCTTCGGCAGCCTGACGGTCATTCCGGAATTGTCGCTGACCATAGAGGATGGCGAATTCTGCGTGCTGGTCGGCCCTTCCGGTTGCGGAAAATCCACGCTGCTGCGCATCATCGCCGGGCTGGAGCCGATCAGTTCGGGCCGCGTGCTGGTCGATGGCGCAGATATGAGCGATGCCGAGCCGCCCGAACGCGGCGTGGCCATGGTCTTCCAGTCCTATGCGCTTTATCCGCATATGAATGTTGCCCGCAATATCGGCTTCGGGCTGGAAATCGCCCGGACACCTACGGCCGAAATCGGCGAGCGGGTGGGCCGGGCGGCCGGGAAACTCAAGCTTTCGAGCTATCTGAAACGCAAGCCACGCGAATTGTCAGGCGGTCAGCGCCAGCGTGTCGCAATTGGCCGGGCGATGACACGCAAGCCGAAGCTGTTCCTGCTCGATGAGCCGCTTTCCAACCTTGATGCGGCCCTGCGCGTCGGCATGCGGGTGGAGATCGCCCGGCTGAAGGCGGAACTCGGCTGCACGATGATCTATGTCACACATGACCAGGTGGAAGCGATGACGCTTGCCGACAAGATCGTCGTCATGAATGGCGGCCGCATCGAGCAGATCGGGTCGCCGCTTGCGCTTTACCAGCGTCCCGCCAATCTTTTCGTCGCGGGTTTCATCGGTTCGCCCGCCATGAACCTTCTGAAAGCGCGCGTCGTCTCAGCCGCAGAAGGCATCGCCACCGTGTCTCTCGCGGTCGGTCCTTCCCTCGATATTGCGGTTTCAAGGCCGCTTGAACCTGGCGACACCGTGACCCTCGGCATCCGCCCCGAACATATTGCAATCGGTGACGGGCAGGGCGGACAGTCCTATCAGATGAAAGCGACGATGGTCGAACTGCTCGGCAGCGATACTTTCATCCATGTCCGCGAGGGCGAGGAAACGATCACCATAAGAGACAGTTTTGGCCGCATGGCGCGCGCGGGCGACCGGATAGCCGTGTCGTTCCCGGCCGCTGCCTGCCATCTGTTCGATGCGAACGGGCAGAGAGTGTCGCGGGATATGAAGACCCCGCGAGAGACTGAACCTGTGCGGATCAATTGAAACGTTGTGAAGGGTGCGGAATCTTCGGCGCCATGAGGGAGGAAGACGGGAAATGACGGATTTTCAGGGCAGAACGATCCTTGTAACGGGCGGCAGCGGCGGTATTGGCGGGGAAACAGTGCGCCATCTCGTGCGCGCCAATGCCAATGTCATCGCGGCAGGGCGCTCGCAACAGGCGCTCGAGGCCATCGCGAAGGAAACCGGTTGCCGCACATTGGCGTTCGATCTCGCCCGCGACGAGGAAATCCGCGCCGCGCTGGAGGGGCTGGATCTATGGGGCGTCGTCAATTGCGGCGGTTTCGGCGGCGAGATCGCCACGCCGATGGACACGGACATCGCTATTTTCGACAAGGTCATCACCATCAATGCGCGCGGGGCGCTGCTGGTGACGAAATATGCCAGCCAGTCCATGGTGAGGCTCGGCAAGGGCGGCGCCATCGTCAACGTGTCCAGCCAGGCAGCCCTTGTGGCGCTGCCGGGCCATATCTCCTACGGCTCTTCCAAGGCGGCTCTCGACAACATCACCCGCTGCTCGGCGCTGGAGCTCGGCCGCTACAATATCCGCGTCAACAGCGTCAATCCAACCGTTGTCATGACGCCGATTTCGTCCGGCCACTGGAGCCAGCCGCATGTGGCCGAGCCTTTCCTGAAGCAGATGCCGCTCGGCCGATGGGCCAGCGAAGCGGAAATCGCCGCACCCATCGTCTTCCTGCTCAGTGACGCAGCCTCGATGATCACGGGCGTTTCGCTGCCCATCGACGGCGGTTTCACCTGCTGCTGATTGGCAAGTTTATTCGGCGACAATCCGAATAGGGTGGCGCGCCCACCATTTCTGGCGTTTCGACCTCATGCCAGGAAACGAGCGCGACCATCGTTTCGTCGCGCCAAATCACCTGACAAATGATCTTCGGCAATGCTGTCATAGCTCGGTAATATCTCGGGCTGGCAGGGAACACCGCGGTGACGTTAGATCTGGAGGTTGGTTAGGACACGGTTGCGAGAACGATAAAGCAGATTGGAGCGATGCCTTTTCCGATAGTCATCGTCAACCTTGCCCGCGTGGAGGACCGCCACGGGAAACGGCGACTTTGGCGGGCCGAAGCGGGCGTGAGCCTATCGAATAGCCTGGCTCGGCCACCATTGTTACCGTGCCGTTAGGCAGGGTCTTATCTTCCGTTTCGAACATCGCTTCATGAAAGTTCGGGTCGAACGCCTGCCCGGTCGGATCATGCCGGGTGACGCCGTGTTTCTCCAGAATATGCAGAAGTTCCTTCCCCGTGAGTTCTACACCCTCGATCAGGGTTTTGACGGGTCCCTCCTGCTTGCGCATTTCATGCGGAAGGCTGCCAAGTGCGCGTTCCAGATTGTCTGCCACCCGGGTCATGTCCCGGGCAAACTGGGTGACGGCGTATTGTTTTGCGTCGGCGACATCGCGCTCGGCGCGTTTGCGGAGGTTTTCGGTCTCCGCCAGGGCGCGCAGCAGGCGATCTTTCAGGCTTTCGTTTTCCGCTTCCAGCCTGTCGATCCTGTTGACGGATATCTCGTCGGGCGGCGTGTCGTGCCCGGTCTTCTGTTCGTGGTCCTCACCCTCATCGCCTCCGCCGGTCGCGGTGTCAGCGCGCAAGTCGCCGGGGCCGGGTTTCTTTTCACTATGGCCCCTGTCTCCGCCATTGCTCATCTGAACCTCCCGATTTCCATTATTTGAAATTGTTGTCCGGAACCGTCGATACAGTTCCCCATTGGCATGCGAAGCCGATCAGCATGACACCCTGGAACATCAGGTCGAGCGTGAGCAGAAGGCCAAGCAGCCAGACGCTGTTGATTGGCCACCCAAGAAGGAACACCAGCCCGGCGACGGTTGTGACGCCGCCCGAGGCGACAAGCCAGCCCCATGCTTTGGTTTGCCTTGCCCGCCATCCAAGAACCAGCCGGCTCGTGCCAGACATTATCGTCAAGAGGGCAAGCAGCAGGGTGAGGATGACCGATGCGAAACCGGGATTGACAAGTGTTGCCGCCCCGGCGCCGGTGTATAGAGCACCGCTCGCGAACCAGAGGAAAAAACCGCCCCATGATCTGATACGGAAGGCGTGGAGCAGTTGCAGGGCTCCCGCCAGCATCATGAAGACGCCCGCGTAGAGAACCGCCGCAATCGTTGAATAGAACAGGTTCCCGGCCGCGATGGCGCCCAGGGTGAGAAACATCACGCCAAGCGCGAAAAACCAGCCCCAGTTCTTGCGTGCGTCCGCAAACGCTTCCGGCCGGCCGGCAATCTGACCAATCGATGTCATCTAACCTCTCGACCTCGCCGAACTCGTCTGCCGGAGCACCCTCAGCAAGTTGAAGAAACCGATGATGAAACCGACAATCAGACCCGTTATCAGCCCCCAGGGAGAGACCGCAAAGAAATGGTCGGCCAGCCATCCGATAATTGCACCCGCGAGGATGGCGCCGACGAACGCGGACGACAGCCGTACACCGAACGCCATTGCCGATGCACTGGACGCTGAAGCGATCAGAGCGTCAGGTTCCGCCTCATGCTCGGCGAGACGGCGTTTCGCGGCCTCTATGTCCTGACCGAGGCGGCTTCTCTCTTCTGTCGGAATGTCGCTGCGACCAGACGATTGACCGATGTTCTCGCGGCCGTTTCCAATATCGCGCATGTCCTGTCTCCCCGTGGATCGAAAGGCCAATGTCTGGCCGCTCCTAGTCCATGTCCCGGAATGCGTGACCGGCGGCTGCAACCCCCTCCAAGACGCTTGGAGGAAGAAGATCGGCCGCGCAGGTGCCGTCGAACAGCCATTCCTTGGGATCGGCAAAATCCGGAAGACTTGCTCCGGAGCGGACATAGAGCCCGATGGCGGGCTTTTTTTCATTTATGTAGAGATCGTATTCTTGCATCGGCAGGACCCTCGTCTTGGAACGTCGCAAAACTGCCTTCGAACAGGCTTTCCGGCCCGATTCGGCGGCTGACATACGGTACGCAATGACCGTGCCAGTTGGAAAACAACCGCCTTTTCAATGCGATGGGCTGGAAGGAGCCGGAAGCGCGCGACAATATGTCGGTATTTTCGGAGACAAATTGTCCGAAACGGGTGCGGGATGTTTGCGCTGATTGTTGAACGGCGCGCGGCGGCCTCCCTTGAAGCCGGCAGCGCAGTTCGAGACATTTTGTCTCGGCGACCACGGACATCCTGTCTGCAAATGCCGAAAAATACTCCCTAAGTCACTGATTCTTATTGATATCAAAAACTGGCACGAGTGTTGCTGATCTTTAGCGCAGCACAGCCTGCCGGTCGGAAAGGGCAAGTCGGTGGCGATCAGATGTGGCTGATTGTCGAGACTGAAGTTCGATGCCGACGCTTCGACAAGTTGGGACAGGAGTGACGGTTCCGGACGGAAAGCCCGGGACACGCGCATTAATCCGGAAGCAAACAGAGGAGTATCGCGGTGAGTAAAGTTATCGGAATCGATCTGGGCACGACCAACTCCTGCGTTGCCGTCATGGACGGCAAGGCGACAAAAATCATCGAAAACTCGGAAGGCGCGCGAACGACGCCCTCGATAGTCGCGTTTACGGCCGACGGCGAGCGTCTGGTTGGCCAGCCGGCACGCCGACAGGCTGTAACGAACCCGGTCAACACAATTTTTGCCGTCAAGCGCCTGATTGGCCGCCGCTATGACGATCCGACGGTCGAGAAGGACAAAGGTCTTGTTCCCTACGCAATCGTGAAGGCCGCAAATGGTGACGCCTGGGTGGAGGCCGAAGGAAAAACCTATTCACCGTCACAGATTTCCGCGTTCATTCTGCAGAAAATGAAGGAGACGGCCGAAGCGAATCTCGGGGAAAAGATCACGCAGGCCGTTATTACCGTACCGGCCTATTTCAACGATGCCCAACGGCAGGCGACCAAGGACGCCGGCAAGATTGCCGGCCTCGAAGTGCTGCGCATCATCAATGAGCCGACCGCGGCGGCGCTCGCTTACGGGCTTGAGAAGAAGAAACAGGCAAAGATCGCGGTCTACGACCTTGGCGGCGGAACGTTCGACGTCTCGATCCTCGATATTGGCGACGGCGTCTTCGAAGTGAAATCAACGAACGGCGACACCTTTCTCGGTGGCGAAGATTTCGACATGCGGCTCGTCGAATATATTTCGTCCGAATTCAAGAAAGATCAGGGCATCGATCTGAAGACTGACAAGCTTGCCCTTCAGCGGCTGAAGGAGGCCGCCGAGAAGGCGAAAATCGAATTGTCGACGACAACGCAGACCGAGGTCAATCTTCCTTTCATCACGGCGGATGCGACAGGCCCGAAGCATCTTCAGGTGAAGATCACCCGCGCCAAGTTCGAATCCCTCGTCGAGGACCTGGTCCAGCGGACCATCGAGCCTTGCCTCAACGCCCTGAAGGACGCAGGCCTCACGGCGAAGGATGTGAGCGAGGTCGTCCTCGTCGGCGGCATGACCAGAATGCCGAAAATCCAGGAGGTCGTGGAAAAGATTTTCGGCAAGGAGCCGCATAAGGGGGTAAATCCGGACGAAGTCGTCGCCGTGGGCGCCGCGATCCAGGCGGGCGTCCTGCAGGGCGACGTCAAGGATGTGCTCCTCCTCGACGTGACGCCACTGTCGCTCGGGCTTGAAACTTTGGGCGGCGTGTTCACCCGGCTCATCGAGCGCAATACCACCGTGCCGGCAAAGAAAAGCCAGACCTTTTCCACTGCCGAGGACAACCAGAGCGCCGTGACGATCCGTGTCTTCCAGGGCGAGCGGGAACTGGCTGCGGACAACAAGCTTCTTGGCCAGTTCGATCTCATGGGCATCCCGCCGGCGCCGCGCGGCACGCCGCAGATCGATGTTACCTTCGACATCGATGCCAACGGCATTGTCAACGTATCCGCCAGGGACAAGGGAACCGGCAAGGAACAGAATATCCAGATACAGGCATCGGGCGGCCTTTCGGATGCGGATATCGACCGGATGGTCAAGGATGCCGAAACCCATGCGGCCGAGGACAGGAAGCGACGGGAAACCATTGAGACCAGGAATGCCGGAGATGCGCTGGTTCACGACACGGAAAAGGCGTTGGCGGAACATGGTTCAAAACTCGCGGATACGGACCGGAAAACGATCGAGGACGCCCTGTCCGATCTGCGCGAGGCGCTGAAGGGTAATGACGGTGAGGTAATCGCCGGCAAGATGAACACACTTCAGGAGGCAAGCGTAAAACTTGCCGAAGCGGTCTATTTGCAATCGCAGCCCTCCGGGACAACGCCGTCCTCGCCAGATGGCGACGATGTCGTTGATGCCGAATTCACCGAGCTCGACGACGATCAGAAGAAGTCAAGCTGACCATATTCAGGGGGCCGGGGAACATTGTTCCGCCCCGGTCCTTTACTCTCCCATGAAAACGGGGAAGCCAGCCTCAGCCGCCGCATTCAGGCTGGCTCCGCGGAATCGGGGGCAATCGTGTCACTAAATGAATATATTTCAGTATCTTGCCCGATCCCGGGAATGGGGGTTTAAATGCCGGAGAGATTTTTCGACAGCAATCGGGCAATGCAACAAACAGCCGGAGTAAGACGTGAAAAATCCTTATGAGGTCCTCGGGGTCAGTCCGACCGCGTCTTCGGCGGAGCTCCAGTCCGCCTATCGAAAGCTCGCCAAGAAGCTGCATCCTGATCTCAATCCCGGCGACAAGTCGGCAGAGGAAAAGTTCAAGGAAGTTGCGGGTGCCTATGATCTGTTAAGCGATGCGGACAAACGCAAGCGCTTCGATGCCGGCGAGATCGATGCGTCCGGAGCCGAGCGACCGCAACAGCATTATTACAGGGACTTTGCCCATTCGGATGGCGGTAACCCCTATGCGGATGCATCGGGCTTCGCGGACTTCATGGATTCCGACGACGCCTTTGCCGATCTTCTCAGGCGGGCCCAGCGTGGTCGTGCCAATCGGCGGGGCGAAGATCTCCACTATAGTCTGGCCATCAGTTTCGTCGAATCGATCACCGGCGCGAATAAGCGCCTCACCCTCCCTGGCGGCGACACGCTCGATGTCACAATTCCACCCGGTCTCGTGGACGGCAAGACCCTGCGCCTCAAAGGCAAGGGAGCGCCGGGCGCGGGCGCCGGTGGGCCCGGCGACGCGTTGATCCAGGTTGAGGTCCTGCCAGATCCGCGATTTCAGCGTGACGGAGACGACATAACCATCGAGCTTCCCATTTCGCTGAACGAGGCCGTGCTCGGCGGCAAGATCCGTGTTCCGACACCCACCGGCGATGTTTCGATGTCCATCCCGAAAGGATCGAATACGGGCACGACCCTGCGCCTGCGCGGCAAGGGCGCGCCGCGCCGGGGAGGCGGGCATGGCGACGAGTTCGTCAAACTCAGGATCGTGCTGCCGAAGCAGGCAAGTCCTGAACTGGAAACATTCGTTTCCAACTGGGCGGCCGGGAAGGATTTCAACCCACGCGAGGACAGATGATGATCATCACCAAGAAGGAGTTTCTGATCCGTTCGGGGCTGCAGGTCCAGACACTCGAACTCTGGATCGAGCAGGAATGGGTCGTGCCGGCGGAAACGCCGTCCGGCCCGGGTTTTTCCGATGCCGATGTTGCGCGTGCGCATCTCATCCGCGAACTGAGCGAGAAGGTTGGTGCAAACGATGCGGGGATCGACGTTATCCTTCACCTTATCGATCAGATGCACGGTATGCGCCGCGCTTTCGAGCAGTTGCAATCTCAACTGAGAGACAAGGGAATCTGAGCCGATGGCCGCAGCGTCAGGGGATACGGGCGATCTGTCCGAACCGGTAAGAGATCCGGAGTTCGGACCATGGCTTGCCCAGGCCTCCATTCTCGTCGTTGATGATGAGCCGGGCATGAGAAACTTCCTTGTCAAGACGCTCGGACCCCGCTGCAAGATTATCGAGGAGGCGGAGAACACGGCGGAGGCAACCCGCAAGCTCGACGAACAGCATTTCGATGTCGTCATTCTCGACAATATCATGCCGAACAAAAATGGTCTGGAATGGCTGGCGGAACAACGCGCGGCCGGTTTTTTCGCGGACGTGATCCTGATGACCGCCTATGCCGATCTCGACACGGCCATCAACGCAGTCCGGGTTGGCGTGGTCGATTTTGTGCTGAAGCCATTCCGGTCAAACCAGTTGTTGAACGCAATTGCCCGCTGCCTCGATCGCAGCCGGTTGCAGCGGGAAAATGATGTTTTGCGACATCAGCTTAACTTTCCGGCACATAAGGTCTTTCTTCGAAACACCTTTGTCGGTCATTCCCCGGTCATGGAAAAGGTGAGGGCGATGATCGCCCGCGTCGCACCGATTGCAACATCTGTCCTGTTGACCGGCCCTTCGGGCACTGGAAAGGAAGTCGCGGCCCGTTCGGTACACTCGCTGTCCGGTCGGGCGGACGAGTTGTTCGTGCCGATCAATTGCGGCGCCATACCGGCGGACATGATCGAAAGCGAGCTGTTCGGCCATCTGAAGGGCGCATTCACCGGCGCCAACCGCACGCGCGAAGGCCTGTTCCTGCATGCGCAGGGAGGGACGATCTTCCTTGATGAGATCGGTGAGATGCCCCTGCCGCTCCAGACCAAATTATTGCGGGTGCTGGAGGATCGGCGCGTACGCCCCGTTGGCTCGGAACGCGAAATTCCCTTCGAGGCGAGATTTATCTTCGCGACGAATGTCGACCTGGAAAGGCGCGTCGCGGAAGGGACATTTCGTGCCGACCTGTTCTTCCGCATCAATGTCGTCCAGATCCAATTGCCGCCATTGAAGGACCGCGGCAATGACGTGCTTGAACTGGCATCCCTGTTCATGCGTGAAGTCGTGCAGCAAGCCGGCATGCCGGCTGTCGATATCGACGAACGCGTGCGATCCTATATGTTGCGGTATGATTGGCCCGGCAACATCCGCGAACTCAGGAATTTCATCGAGCGCGCCGTCATTCTTGGAGGCTTTCCCGAGGGTATTGCACGATTGCCGCTTCCGACCGAGCAGGCAGAGGGGCAGAGCCTCGCCGCCTTTGAAAAACGTCATATCCTGTCAATATTGCGCGAGACCGGTGGGGACCGCGAAGAGGCGGCCCGCCGGCTCGGGATTTCACGCAAGACGATCGACCGCAAATGTGTAAGCTGGAATGTCTGAGAAAATGGGCGCAGGGCGGCCGCGCCGAGGGTCGATCCGCTACCGGCTTCTGGCCATTGCGCTCGTTCCGATGCTGGTCATCCTGCCTGTCCTGATCGGCATCACGGTCTACAGGTGGAACAATCGGTTCGATGCCCTCGCCATCTCGAAAGTCAGCGATGACCTGACGATCGCGCATCTTTACGTGAACAGGATGCTGGAAGGCACTGAAGAACGTCTCGCGGCAATCAGCCAATCCGCCCGTTTTCAGGCGGTTGTGAGCGCCGGCGCAATATCGAATGTCCATCTCAGTGATTTCCTGAAGGAGGTAGCGGCCTCCCGGAAGCTGGATTTTCTCTATCTGATAAACGGTTCCGGAAAGGTCGTGGCGAGTAGCCGTCCGCTCTCCACCGATTCACCCCGTTGGGACTGGCCGGTCGTGAAGGATGCACTTGATGGCCGTGGCGCCGCGCGCTTCGATGTATTTGATCGGCGTGAGCTGACGGCTCTGTCTCCGGAGCTTGCCGCACAGGCCCGTATCGATCTCGTTCAGCCCAACGGCGCTGCCGAAACGGCCGAACAGGAGACACGTGGCCTCGTCGTTCATTCGGCGAGCGCGGCCATCCTTGGCAATGGAGAGAAAGGGGCGCTGGTTGCCGGCATCCTGCTCAACAACAACACCTCATTTGTCGATACGATCAACGCATTGATCTACAATGAAAACAGCTTACCCACCGACAGCCGGGGGACTGCGACGGTTTTCCTCTCGGATGTGCGGATCAGTACGAATGTTGGACTATTTGAAGGGAAGCGTTCCATTGGCACCAGAGTTTCACCTGAAGTTGGTGAGGCGGTGCTCAAATACGGCAGGACCTGGAGAGAACAGGCTTTTGTCGTCAGTGACTGGTATATTTCCGCATACCAGCCATTGCTGGACAGCTACAATCGCCGCGTCGGAATGCTCTATGTCGGTTTCCTCCAGAAGCCATTTACCGACGCAAAACGGGAATCGCTGATCGCCATTGTCATCGCTTTCGGCGTGGCGGTCGCCGCGACAGTACCGCTGTTCCTTGTCTGGGCGGCCAATATTTTTCGACCGCTTGAGCGGATGACGCAGACGATCGGCGCGGTCGAAACCGGCGACCTGGCTGCGCGAACCGGCCTTCCCGACATGAAAGACGAGATCGGTCAGGTCGCATCGGAACTGGACCATCTCCTCGATCAGGTTCAGGAGCGTGATGCGGAATTGCGGCTTTGGAATTCGAGCCTCAACCGGCGGGTGGAGGAGAGGGCGCGTGAACTGCAGGTGGCAAACGAACAGCTCGAAACGACGACCAAACAGTTGATCACGTCGGAAAAGCTTGCGGCAATCGGCGAAATAACCGCCGGTGTCGCACATGAGATCAACAATCCCATCGCTGTTATCCAGGGTAACCTGGAAGTCATTTACAGCATCATGGGATCCGGGGCCGACAGCGTGAAGGGCGAATTCCAGCTGATAGACCAGCAATTGGCGCGTATCAGCGAAATGGTCACCAATCTTCTGAAGTTCTCCAAGCCACAGGAATATGCGGGAACCCTTGAGCGTTACCGTATCGCCGATGTCATCAATGACACGCTGCCGCTGGTACAGCATCTTTTAAAGAAAACCACCATCGCCATCGAACGTGCGGACACGACGTCCCGGCTGATTGCCATGCCCCGTACCGAGCTGCAGCAGGTCCTCGTCAATCTGATCGTCAATGCCATTCATGCCATGCCGCGGGGAGGTAAACTCCATCTCAGCACGGTCGACTCTGAATTGAACGGGACAGCGGGCGTGGCCCTCGAAGTCTCGGACACCGGAAGCGGTATGGAGCCGGAGGTCATCGCCAAGGTCTTTGACGCCTTCTTTACCACCAAACGCCGCGAAGGCACCGGGCTTGGCCTGTCCATCTGCCAGATGCTGGTGACGCGGCAGGATGGCACGATTTCGGTGAACAGCGAGCCGGGCAAGGGGACGACCTTTACCGTCTGGCTGCCGGAAGCATAAAACGAGAAAGAAGATTTGTAGGGGACGTTCCCTCGCAGTGAGGACAAGTCGTCTTCGGCGGCGGACAAATTGACCTGCCTTTATCGCCGACAAGCCGAGTAAGCCATTGAAGTCATTCAAAACAGACGATGGCATATTTGTTGCTGGTGATTATTGCGGACATTGTGTCCTTCAAAAATGGACGCCGATCCGTGAATGCCGGAGCTGAATGAACCACGGAGACAACCGATGACGGCAGTATCGACCGAGCAGCTTTCCAAAGACATGCAATCGCGCGTCCAGCAGCTGGAAGCGGCAGGGCTCGTTCCGCAATCGCAGGATCAGCCGATCAACGCGAATGACCTGCTCTTCTACCTGACGGGAACTTCCATGCCCATGGCCGATCTTCTGCAGCAGCACGGCCTCTTTCTGGACGATCACGGACTGAATTACGATCTCGCGCAGTTCGATGCCATCGGCCAGATCGCCAGCAAGGTTATCTCAGAACGGCAAGCCGGTTATCTGGATGGCGTCTGGGAGCAGCTCGATCTCTCGACCGATGAAGATATGGATTCCAACGGGACCTATATCCTGACAGCGCTTGCGGCACTTCAAATCCTGTACGGCTCGTAGCCGGGACCGGCAAGAAACACTCCAATGAAACGACAATTTGTCCGGCGCAAGCCGACACATTGTCTCCGACGGCAGTGTGTTTTGCGACTAAGGATTTGATTTTCAGGTATTTTTCCGTCTGGCACGGAGGTTGCTCCGACTATTGCGACCCGAACCGACGGTCCTGGAACGAGGGAGAGAGTTGTGCCCGATCTGATCGTTATCGTTTATCCGACCGAGGACAAGGCTGAAGCCATAAGGCAGAAGCTGCTGAACCTTCAGCAGGAATATCTGATCGAGCTTTCCGACGCCGTGATTGCTGTCAGGCAGGACAATGGCAGGATCAAGCTCATTCAATCGATGAATACGACGGCTGTCGGCGCGATTTCCGGCGGTTTCTGGGGGCTGCTGATCGGGTCCATTTTCCTTATGCCGCTCCTTGGTGCGTCGATCGGGGCCGCTTCGGGCGCGCTTGGCGGAGCATTGACCGACTACGGTATCAACGACGGTTTCATGCGCGAACTTGCAATAAACCTGAAGCCGGAGAACGCCGCGCTGTTCCTGCTGATCCGCAAGATGACCGCCGACAAGGTCCTCGAGGAACTCAAGGGCACCGGCGGAACGGTCCTTAGAACATCGCTGGATCACACCAAGGAACAGGCGCTGCGCGACGCGCTGGCCGCACGCCCGGCTTCGGAGGGACCCCGTCGCCCGCAGAGACCGCCTCGCACAACTGACACGATCTCTCCCAGCTTGTTCCAGTCATCCAATGCCGTTGTAGAAGGTGGCCAAAATGAACATTGAAAAATTCACGGACCGCGCGAAGGGCTTCATACAGTCGGCTCAATCGCTCGCCATGCGGGACGGTAATCCGCAGTTTAACAGCCTGCATCTCCTGAAAGTATTGCTGGACGACAATGAAGGTCTGGTTTCCGGCCTCGTCGATCGTTCCGGCGGCAGTTCCCGCACCGTTCTCGGCGCGACCGAGGATGCGCTTGCAAAATTGCCGAAGGTCTCGGGTTCCGGGGCAGGGCAGGTCTATATGGCGTCCGAGCTTGCGCGCATATTCGACGCTGCTGAAAAGATCGCGGAGAAATCCGGCGATAGCTTCGTGACCGTGGAGCGGCTGTTCCAGGCATTGGTTGAGGATCGCAATAGCGATGCGGGCAAGGTCCTTTCCGATACCGGGGTGAACCTTCAGGCGATCACGGCGGCAATCGGCGCGCTGCGCAAGGGGCGGACTGCCGATAACGCCTCGGCCGAGAATGCCTATGACGCGCTGAAAAAATACGCCCGCGATCTGACGAAGGCAGCGCGGGACGGAAAACTGGATCCTGTGATCGGCCGCGATGAGGAAATCCGGCGCACGGTTCAGGTCCTGTCGCGCCGGACCAAGAATAATCCTGTCCTGATCGGCGAGCCGGGTGTCGGCAAGACCGCGATCGTCGAGGGGCTGGCGCTTCGCATCGTCAATGGCGACGTGCCCGAAAGCCTGCACAACAAAAAGCTGCTGGCGCTCGATCTTGGCGCGCTGATTGCCGGCGCGAAATACCGGGGTGAGTTCGAGGAACGCCTGAAAGCCGTCTTGCAGGAAGTGACCTCCGCCGAGGGCGGGATCGTTCTCTTCATCGATGAAATGCACACATTGATCGGCGCCGGCAAGACCGATGGCGCCATGGATGCTTCCAATCTGCTGAAGCCGGCTCTGGCGCGTGGCGAACTACACTGCGTCGGTGCGACCACACTCGATGAATACCGCAAGCATGTTGAGAAGGATCCGGCGCTGGCGCGGCGCTTTCAGCCGGTTTTCGTACCGGAGCCGAGTGTGGAAGATACGATCTCGATCCTGCGTGGGCTGAAGGAAAAATACGAGCTGCATCATGGCGTCCGGATTTCGGATGCGGCCCTTGTGGCTGCTGCCACCCTGTCCAATCGATACATTACTGATCGTTTCCTGCCCGACAAGGCAATCGATCTTATCGATGAAGCCGCAGCACGTCTGAAGATGCAGGTCGATTCTAAACCGGAAGAGCTGGATACGATTGATCGCGATGTCATTCGTCTGAAGATCGAACAGGAAGCCTTGAAAAAGGAAAGCGACAAGGGATCGAAGACCCGGCTTCAGGCGCTGGAAAAGGAACTGGCCGACCTGGAAAAACGATCGGCGGATATGACATCGAAATGGCAGGCGGAAAAGGGCAAGCTTTCCGATGCGCAGAAGATAAAGAGTGAACTTGAGCAATATCGCACCGAGCTTGCGAATGCCCAGCGCAAAGGCGAGTTCCAGCGTGCGGGCGAGCTTTCCTACAGCACTATTCCGGAGCTGGAGAAGAAGCTTGCCGCAATCGAGGCGAATGAAACATCCTCGATCAGCGAAACGGTAACCGCGGACAATATCGCCCAGGTCGTGTCGCGATGGACCGGCGTGCCGGTTACAAAGATGCTGGAGGGCGAAAAGGACAAGCTGCTCCACATGGAGGAAAAGCTCGGTGAGCGCGTCGTCGGTCAGGCGCAGGCCGTGCGCGCGGTATCGACCGCCGTGCGCCGTGCCCGCGCCGGCTTGCAGGATCCCAATCGCCCGATCGGCTCCTTCATGTTCCTCGGGCCGACCGGCGTCGGCAAGACCGAACTCGCCAAGGCGCTCGCGGAATTTCTCTTTGATGACGAGACTGCCATGGTTCGCATCGACATGTCTGAATTCATGGAGAAACACTCGGTCTCGCGGTTGATCGGCGCGCCTCCCGGTTATGTCGGCTATGATGAGGGCGGCGTCCTGACCGAAGCCGTCCGCCGGAGGCCTTATCAGGTCGTTCTTTTCGACGAGATCGAGAAGGCGCATCCGGATGTGTTCAACGTCCTGCTTCAGGTGCTTGACGATGGGCGTCTTACCGACGGTCAGGGCCGGACGGTCGATTTTCGCAACACGCTGATCATCATGACCTCGAATATCGGCGCCGAATATCTGGTCAACCAGCCTGAAGGAGAAAAGACAAGCGTGGTGCGCGAAGAGGTCATGGCAATGGTTCGCGTCCATTTCCGCCCGGAATTTCTCAATCGCATCGACGCGATCATCCTGTTTCATCGGCTCCAGAAGAACGAGATGGGCCGTATCGTCGATATCCAGTTCGGGCGTCTCAAGAAGCTTCTCAGCGATCGAAAAATCAACCTGTCGCTCGATACGAAGGCGCAGAACTGGCTTGCGGAGAAGGGGTGGGATCCCGCTTTCGGAGCGCGGCCGCTGAAGCGGGCCATTCAGCGTTACGTACAGGACCCGCTCGCCGAACTGCTTCTTTCAGGAGAAGTCCGCGATGATTCAGCCGTGAAACTCTCGGTTGGAAAAGACGGACTCACCTTTAACGGCAAGGCCGTCAAGATCATGGACGACGAAGACGAATAGAGGTTGTAGACTGCCGCCGCATTCCATCTTGCAACCAATATTGCTGATCCCAGCGCAGTTATCCCGGAGTCCCAGTCTAACAGCAAAGGAGAAGAAACATGACGGAACACAAGATCAAACAGGGAATGGAAGTGATCGGGGCCGACGGCGTCCACGTCGGCACCGTCGATGAACTGGAAGGCAAGCGGATCAGGCTCATCAAGAGCGACAGCGGTGACGCTTTTCACAAGGGCAGGCATCACCATTACATCGAGCTCGGTTTCGTCGCGGGTGTTGAAGGCGACAAGGTCCGCCTTTCCGCCAACGCCGATATTGCGGTGACGCTTGAGGAAGAACGGTCTGGCCGTCCCGTTCCTGAAACCGAATAGGTCCGCAGACAGGTTTCTCGACTGGATTTCGATGTGAAAGCCGATATCGTTTCGGTGATCTGGCCAAGCCGCCATCCCGGCGGCCGCCCTCGTCTTCGAAGCGTGGGATCTTCCGGGATGGACCTCTGACCCATGCAGTGGGCAGAGTTTTCCAGGTATTGATATCCTGGGGCCGACCCCGACCTACAGTTCTGCCAACTGACCTGATCCGACCAGGCAATGACTTGAAGGGATGACAAGATTGGACATCACAGCCACCGAGCCCAAGCCGACGTCGCAGCCGGTTGTGGCACGCCTCACCCGCGCCGCGATATTCCTTGTCCTTACCATTCATCCGGGTCGAGACAATGAAACCGTCGTCCGAGCGCTCTGTGGCGATCTCGGCGGTTTGCTGCGCGCGGTGGGCTTCCGTGACCTCGAAGGCAGGCTCACCTGCGTCATGGGCATCGGTTCCGATGCATGGGACCGCCTGTTCGGCGGCCAGAGACCGAAGGATCTTCATCCCTTCAGGGAAATCCACGGCGTGCACCATGCGGTTTCCACAGCCGGTGATCTGCTGTTTCACATTCGCGCGGCCCGCATGGATCTCTGTTTCGAGTTCGCCATGCAAATCATGTCACGGCTCGGCGATGCGGTCGACACGGCGGACCAGGTTCAGGGGTTCAACTATTTCGACGATCGCGATCTGATCGGCTTTGTCGATGGGACCGAAAATCCCGTGGACGATGCGGCGATCGAAGCCGCGATAATCGGCGACGAGGATTCCGCTTTTGCGGGCGGCAGTTATGTCATTGTCCAAAAATATCTGCATGACCTCAAAAAATGGAATGCCATTCCCGTCGAGGTGCAGGAAGGCATTGTCGGCCGGAAGAAGTTTACCGACATCGAACTCGATGACAGCGTCAAACCCAGCTTTGCCCACAATGCCCTGACCACGATTGTCGAAAACGGCAAGGAGCTGGATATCGTCAGGGACAATATGCCGTTCGGCGATGTCGGCAAGGGGGAGTACGGAACCTACTTCATTGGTTATGCCCGTTCACCGGCCCGGATGGAGCAGATGCTGACCAACATGTTTGTCGGCAAGCCGCCGGGAAACTATGACCGGCTGCTCGATGTCAGCCGGGCGATTACCGGCAGCCTCTTTTTCGTGCCCACGGCGACGTTTCTGGAGGATGTCGACCCCGCAGCCGCGCCTTCACCCATCGCCGATGCACGGCCGTCCGCCGTGCCGGAAGAGACGCAACCTGTTTCCCGCAATCGCAATCCGGACGCTTCCCTCGGGATCGGTTCGTTAAAGACAGAGGTTTGACATGAACAATCTTCACCGGGAACTCGCCCCTGTATCCGATCAGGCGTGGGAGCAGATCGAGCAGGAAGCCAAACGGACGCTCAAGCGTCATCTGGCGGCACGCCGTGTCGTGGATGTCGATGGGCCGAAAGGCTCCGACTACTCAGCGACCGGCACAGGACATCTCAGGTCCCTCGAAAGCCCGGTCGAGGGGGTACAAGCGTCTCAGCGGGAGGTGAAAGCGGTCGTTGAACTGCGTATTCCGTTTGAACTTACGCGCGCCGCCATCGATGACGTGGAAAGAGGTTCGGAAGATTCCGACTGGGGCCCGCTCAAGGACGCCGCAAGAAAACTGGCTTTCGCCGAAGACCGGGCGGTCTTCGAAGGTTTTCCAGCGGCAGGTATCCAGGGAATACGGCAAGGCAGCAGCAATTCCGCGCTGACGCTCTCTTCGAGCATCAAGAACTACCCGGATATTGTCGCCAGGGCTGTCGGCGATTTGCGTCTTGCCGGTGTCGAGGGGCCCTACGCACTGGTTCTGGGTGCAAAGGCCTATACGGCAGCCAGCGGTGGCAGCGACGAAGGCTACCCGGTGTTCCATCATATCGAGCGAATCGTCAATGGCGGGATCATCTGGGCGCCGGCAATCGAGGGCGGCTTCGTTCTGAGCACCCGGGGCGGCGACTTCGACATGGATATCGGCCAGGACATCTCGATCGGCTATCTCAGTCATACGGCGACGACGGTCGAGCTTTATCTGCAGGAAAGCTTCACCTTCCGAGTGCTGACAGCGGAAGCGGCGGTTGTGTTGCTGCCTTCCTAGATCCAAGCGCTACGGGTACCAAGGATCGAGGCGCTTGGCGACCATGACCAACGGTCTGCCGCACGTCGTTATCTGTCTTTACGAGCGTGACTTCGACATTCACTCGATGGGGATATTCAAAGGAGAACGGATTTTATCGGGATCGGCATTTCCGGGAGGTCCCGTTCTCCAAGGGCTTCCCGCAGGGTGATTTCGATCGATTTGGATATTGCCGCGATTGGCAGCGCATTGGGCATTGTCCCAAACGGCATTTCCAATTCGTCGCCCAGCGCATCAAGGCCGAAGAAGGTGTAGGCGATGACGCCTGCAGCAACCGGCGTGATGGGGCCGAGCATGTTGGCAAGTCCGAACGGCAGGAGAAAACAGAAAAGATAAGCGGTCCTGTGAAGCAGCAGCGTGTAGCCATAGGGAACAGGGGTATTTCTCAGGCGTTCGCAGCCGGCGATCGCCTCGTTCATCTGGCAAACCGTACGGTCGAGAATGCCGAATTCGATATCGCTAATATTGCCCTTCATCGACATGCCGGCGAGGCAGTCTCCCATCAGCTGAATGACATAGTTGGGTGCGTTGAAGGCCTTGAGAAGCGCCAGGCGTTCATCCCTGGACAGCAGCGTTTCGGCATTGTTTCCCAGCCTGTCGCCATGGCGAAGGTGGCGCACCAGATCCTCGACGAGAACGATATTCAACTTGATCAGACGGTCACGACCCCTGGCAGCCTCATCGCCATTCTGCAGCAGCAATTTGGTCTGGCGCGCAAGATCACGGCTATAGGCGAAAAGATGACCCCATAGTTTTCGCCCTTCCCACCAGCGGTCGTAACAGGCGTTGTTGCGAAACCCGAGAAAAATGGAGAGGGTGAGGCCGATCAGATAAAACGGCGCGCCGTCCACCAGCGGAATGAGATTGGGATGGTGGGTGTGGGCCCAGACCACGACGGCTGACATGAGCATGACGACCAGTACACGCGGATAAATCCGCCGTATGACCGATCCTCGAATCTCGAGGAAGAGACGCAGCAGGTTCGGTGTTTCACGGACGATCATGTTTTGCCCTGGCAAACTTCAATCTGGAACAACGCGCGGCATGGAATGAAATGCACGTGAACAGGTGGGCTATCGAACACGGATGCGGCGCCATCCCCCTGATGCAGATATGGACTGCAAGCGCCGTACCATTCCGGATATCGATGATTGTCAATGAGTTAGCAGGAGTTGGGGCACGGAAAACGGACAGGCTGTCCGGTTGTCATGGACATATTGTCCATGGAAAACAAGGGTATAACGTGATTTACTATGGCAGGGATAGCACTTGTGGAGTGTGGGCCATGGCTGACAAAAGAGCAGAATACAAGACATACAATCATTCGGCCGGAGGGTGGGGAGCCGCTGCTGCGACCGCCAAGGTCCTGCTGGAGCAAAGTGTCGTGACGAAGGGGTCACGCGCGCTGCTCGCGATGAACCAGCCGGGTGGCTTCAAATGTCCAAGCTGCGCCTTTCCGGACGCCGACTGCAAGAAGACGCTGGAATTCTGCGAAAACGGCGCGAAGGCGCTGGCGCATGAGGCGACCAAGTTTCGGGTCACACGGGAATTCTTCGCCAATCACACCGTTGCCGAACTTATGGAACAGTCCGATTATTGGTTGGAGATGCAGGGGCGCCTGACCGAGCCGATGCGCTACGATGCGATCACGGATAAATACGTTCCCTGCGACTGGGACAGCGCCTTTGCGCTGATCGGCAAACATTTGAGGGCGCTGGAAAGCCCCCATGAGGCGGAATTTTACACGTCCGGCCGGACGCCGAACGAGGCCGCCTTCCTCTATTCCATCTTTATCCGGGAATTCGGCACCAATAATTTCCCGGACTGTTCCAACATGTGCCATGAGCCGACGAGCCGCGGTCTGCCGCCCGCAATCGGTGTCGGGAAAGGAACGGTGGTGCTCGAAGACTTCGAGCATGCCGAAGCGATTTTCGTGATCGGGCAGAATACCGGCACGAACTCACCGCGCATGATGACGAACCTGGTTGAAGCACGAAAGCGCGGCGTTCCGATTGTCGCCGTCAACCCCATGCCCGAACGTGCGCTGATACGCTTCACTGAACCGCAGGACATGGTCCAGATGGCGACATTCGGTTCCACGCCGATCGCCAGCGAATTCGTCCATATGAAGATCGGTGGTGATCTCGCTTTCCTGAAAGGCATCATGAGGGTGATGTTCGAGCGCGAGGCGAAGGGCGAAACGATCCTCGACCATGATTTCATCGCCAAACATACCGTCGGTCTCGATGGTATTCGCGACGAGGTCATGACCCATGACTGGCCAGAACTCGTCAAGGCGTCGGGGCTGGAGGAAGACCAGATCCGCCGCTGCGCCGAGATTTACATTCGCTCGAAAGCGACAATGATCTGTTACGGCATGGGGCTTACCCAACATCAGGACGGGTCACGCCTGCTGCAGCAGGTCGCCAATCTTCTGCTGCTGAAGGGAAACTTCGGAAAGCCGGGCGCCGGCATTTCCCCGATCCGGGGTCATTCGAACGTGCAGGGCGATCGCACCGTCGGCATCGATGAAAAACCGACGCAGACATATCTCGACCGCGTTCGTGACGTGTTCGGGTTCGAACCGCCACGGGAACACGGCCATCATACGGTCGAATCCGTCGCGGCGATGGAAAACGGCACGGCCAAGGTCTTCATCGGCATGGGCGGCAACTTCGTTCGCGCCATTCCCGATACCGAGCGCTCCTATGCGGCCATGAGCAAGCTTGAGCTCACCGTGGGGATTACGACCAAGCTGAACCGCGGCCATCTCGTTCATGGCAAGGATGCGCTGATCCTTCCGGTGATCGCACGGTCAGAGTGGATACGTACATCGGCCGGCGAACAATTCGTTACGATCGAGGATTCCATGTCGAACGTCACCGCCTCGCGCGGCGTATTGACGCCGGCCAGTGAACATCTGAAGCCGGAGGTGGAGATTGTCTGTCGCATGGCGATGGCGACGCTTCCCGACAGCAGGGTTCCGTGGGAGACCTATATTCACGACTATAACCCGATCCGCGACAAGATCGCGGCCGTTTATCCCGAGATTTACACCGATTTCAATGAGAAG
>QFOL01000506.1 GCA_003241215.1 Agrobacterium fabrum | reverse complement strand
GGCGAGAGCGAACCCTTGGTCGATTGCGATCTGCGCCAGCGGCGAGCCATCGGTGGGAATGAGAATGTGCTTGAACATGACATTTCTCCTTTTCATCCCCGTCACAACCGCGCATACCGCCACGAGCTCCGTGCGTGATTGTAACGCCTTGAATTTTACCGCAAACCGTTGGCGGAAGCGAATGCTATCTTTGCCTTCTTGCGGGTGGCAGGGCGCTCTTTCGGGTGATGAAAGCGATATTAGTCCTTGCGGAAGATGATACTGGCGCCCCAGCCGGTCACGACGGCGAGCAGAACGCAGAGCGCGCCATAGGCAAGCGGCGTCTGATGCGCGGCGTCGGTGATCGCCTGCTCCATGCCGGTCTTGACGACACGCAGCTTCAATTCGCGCTGGGCGATGAATTTGCCGCTCTTGAAGAGATAGGCGCGGGCGGTGTGCACGCCGTTCGGCACGTTGGCCGGCAGGCGCAAGGTCGCCCAGAACAGGCCGGTGCGTTCCAGCCGCACCCCGGTCGTGTCGTTGCGATAGATGCCGCTCGAAAGCTTCAGCCGCCGATAGGCCTCCTGAAAATCGAAGACATTGTCGGGCACGCCGGAGAAGACCGCGCTCTTGAGCGAAAGATGGTCGACACCGAGCCCCATGGCGCGGAGCGTTCCGGGCGAGGCGACATCGCTGATATTGCGCGTGCTGGCCATGGAATAGGATTCCGGCAGCGGCGTGAAGGTGATGGCGCTGGTATTGATCCAGATGCCCGCCACGCGCTCCTTCTTGCGTACAGTCATATAGTCGCTCGGCCCTTCCAGCGTCACGACGATATCATATTGCCCGATGGCGAGCAGCAGCTGGTCGGTATTGTTGAGCGCGCCGAAAAGCGTGAAATCCGCGCCGCGAAAATCCGACGCGATGGGAATTTCGGTCGTTGATGCGCCGATTTCGATATTTTCCTGTAGCGGCCGCTGCTGCGGGCCGGGCGGCAGGGCAAGCGGCGGCGTCTGCGCCGAAGCGGTTTGCCCGAGGGCAAGACATGAGAGCAGGGCAAGGGCGGCAAGCAGCAAATGGCGGGTCAATAACCTAACCCCCCGACGGCCACCGAAAACAGGTCTTCGGGCCGCACCACCAGTGAAACGGCAAGGCGAAGCGCGACCGCGAGGACGAGAAGGGCGAGCAGGGCGCGCAGCTGTTCGCCGCGCAGTTTCTGGCCGACGCGCACGCCATATTGCGCACCGATGACGCCCGCCACCATCAGGATGAAGGCCAGGACCACATCGACGGAATAGTTGGTCGCCGCCTGAACCACGGTCGTATAGGCGGTGACGAAAATGATCTGGAACAGCGAGGTGCCGACAACCACGCTGGTGGGGATGCGTAAGAGATAGATCATCGCCGGCACCATGATGAAGCCGCCGCCCACACCCATGATCGAGGTGAGGATGCCTATGCCGAAACCCAGCGTGACGACCGGAATGATGCTGAGATAGATCTTCGATTTCTTGAACCGCATTTTCAGCGGCAGGCGGTGCACCCAATTGTGATGACCCGGACGGCGCAGCGTCACGGTCTCGTTGCGGGCGGCGCGCCGCAGCGCCGAAATGCTTTCCTTCAGCATCAGCACACCGACGGTGCCGAGCAGGATGACGTAAAGCAGCGAGACGATGAGATCGAGCTGGCCGATGCTGCGCAGGAAGGAGAATATCCACACGCCGACCGTCGCACCCACGAGACCGCCGACAAGCAGCACGCTGCCGAGCTTTACGTCCAGCGTTCCACGCCGGAAATGGGTGATCGAGCCTGAAACCGAAGACGCGACAACCTGGTTTGCACCGGTCGCCACGGCCACCACGGGGGGAATATTATAAAAGATCAGAAGCGGAGTGATCAGAAAGCCGCCGCCCACACCGAACATGCCGGACAGAAAACCGACGGCCGCGCCCATGCCGAGAATGATGAAAATATTCACCGACAGTTCTGCGATCGGCAGATAGACAGTCACGGCTCGGACCTCGGGCAAATG
>QFOL01000505.1 GCA_003241215.1 Agrobacterium fabrum | reverse complement strand
CGGGAAGTCGTTGAGCGCGATCATGTGGAAATCGTCGGTGATCTTGGCCGGAACCGCGATCAGCGCGTTGCCGCGATCCTGCTCGGTGCTCTTCATCGCGATGCGCTGCACGCTGTCGATAGCGCCGCCTTCGAAGCCGGGTGAAACCGAGAAGACGATCTCGATCAGATGGCTGGCCGGCAGCGACGGATCGGTATTGCGCTTGAAGGTGATCAGCGCGCTGAGGCCACGGCCAGGAACGGTGATCTGGCCCTGCACGGTCGGCGAAGGCTTGCCTTCCGCATCATTTTCCTGCTGCAGCGACCAGGAAACGCTGCCCTGAATGGCGGTCGGCACCGTCTGGCCCAGCACTTCCTCATAAAGGAACATGCGGTCGCCGGCGGCGGCGGCAGGCTGCTGCGCCGGCGGTGTGCCGGCAGGCGTTCCAGCCGGCGCACCGGCATTATTGGCCGGAGCCTCGCCAGCGGGCGGCGGCGCGACATTCTGCTCATAGACCGACTGGCCTTCGGCGGTGACCGGCTGGCCGTTCGCGCCCGGCGCCGGGCCTTCGTCACGCTCGGTACCGTCGGCCAGAAGCCGCTGGGTAAACTTGGTGCCGGTGACGGAGCCGTCATCGCCATGGGTCGGCGTCTGATGGTTGGTCGGGGTTGTCGGCTGCTGCCCCGTGGCGGGCGGCTGCTGGGTCGCCGGCGGTGTCGAGGTCTGCGCCTCACCCGTACCGTTCGAAGCCGTCTGGCTGGTGCCGCCGTTCTGTGCAGAGCTGACCAGCCCGCCGACCATATCGTTCAGCGCATCGCGGTTCATCCATACGGCATAACCGCCGCCGGCCAGCAGCGCCACGCCGACGAGGGCGAGCACAACCGACGCATAATTACGGCGCGGCTTCTTCTTGACCATATAGGCGGGTGTCGCGGCGGCGGCGCCGTTCGTTTCGTCCGAAGCCTGACGGCTGGAGGACGATGCGCCGTCATAACCGATAAGCTCGTCCAGATCGTCCCAGGGCGTGCGTTCCTTGTTGTCCTTTGCCGCAGCCTGATCGCCGAAGGGATCGTTATCCGCGCGCGGCAGCGCCGGCGCGCCCTTGGCGGGAATGGCAATATCCGCATCCTGGAAATAGGACGAGAAATCCTCGACGACAGCCGCCTTTTTCGGGGCTGCCTCTTCCGCCTGGCGGGGCTCGGAAAAATCGTGCCGGCCGCCGAACACCGGAGCATGCTCCACGGCGGCCGGGCCCAAATGGCCGGCCGCCTCGCGCCGCTCATCCTTTTCATAAGGGGCCGGCTCGAAACTTACTTCCGGTTCCCGATAATGCTGTGCGGCATAACCGGCAACGAGCGGGCGTTCGCCGCCCTCATTGCCGATATCCTCATATTCGCCGGCAACCGGACGCACATCGTCGTCCCGCGCTTCGTCGAGCTTGCGCCAGTCGTCCTCATCCACCGGCTGCGCCCAATGGGAGGGAACGGAATCATCGGCGGGGACGGGCGCCGTTTCAGGCTCTACATGGTCGTCGTGCAGCTGCTGAACCGGCTCTTCTTCAGCGCGGGTAAAATAGGTGCCGACCTCCTCGTGGGAAGCGGCTGCCCGGGCCGGTGCGGCGTGCGCCGGTTCCGGCGCATCATAAAGCTCTTCCGGCTCACGCTCACCATAATGCCGCTCGTCGTCAAGAGCGTGGGCGTCGTGCCGGGTTTCGTCGTTATGGGCGGGCTCTTCGTAAACGGGCTTCGGCTCTTCGGCCTCAACCGATACCGGTTCCTCATAGGCCGGCTCGTGCCGCTCCTCTTGGCGGTCGGCGGCGGGTTCCGCTTCGGCAGCCTGTTCCGGCTCGGCGGCGCGGGCCGCGTCTTCGTCGGCAGCATCCTCCTGGTGATAGGATGCCGCCGTCTCTTCCGCAGCCGGCGAGACAGCGTCATCATCCTCAAGCGCCGGAAGCGCCTCGGCATATTCGCTGTCCACCTCGGCAATGGCGGCGTCCAGCTTGGCGATCTGCCGGCGCAACAATTCTTCCGGCGGACGTGGC
>QFOL01000504.1 GCA_003241215.1 Agrobacterium fabrum | reverse complement strand
ACGAAACAACAAGCAGGAGAAGCAGCAGCTTGGCTGCCATGGTTCGAGAAGCATTTCTCAGGGAATCGAGCATCGTTATGCAAACCTCACAGGAACGTCGTCGCGGTCGCCGGTTGTCCGGCCCGCAACGTATCGGGGTTCCTTAAATCAATCCAAACGGAAATTGAAGGGAATTTGCCTTGGAAAAACGGGGTTTTGAAAACGCTTATGTGATTGGGACGCGGTTTTTTCGCCGTCATCTTCGCCGCATCGCCCCTGCGAGGCGCAAAATAAAACCGCCCGGAGCGGCCAGGCGGTTGCGAAGAATCGTTTTTGAGACGGCCGTGAAGCCGGTCTTGCGCGCTCAGAAGGCGCGGTCGCGCCGGATCATATCCTTGAACTCCTCGTCTTCCCGCCGCATCTCGGTGACGACGGAGATCATTGACATCACGAACATGACGCTGATCAGGGCCAGAAGCATCGTCAGAAATGTGAACATGATATCGTCTCCGGGAGTTTCGAGGAAATTCTCCCCACTACTCAGTAATAATTCATATACTGGTAACGGGCGGTCAGCTGCGGGTAGTCCGGTCCCTGGGTTTCAGGCTTCTGCTCATAAAGACTAAACGTCGTTGCTACCATTGCGATAACCAGTACTGTCCAGGCGGTGCTGATGACGCTGATTTTCGCCGAAGTAGACTGTTTTTCTCTTACAAACATCTGTCTGTTCCTTTGGTTTCTTGTTAACGCGCCACGTCCGATGATGTTCCGCGTCAATCGTAAAAATCGATTAGCATCGCCCCGGTGAAACTTCCTTGAATGGCTCGTTCATCTGGCGTTCAGGAAACTGGCTAAGGCCGTCATTCGAGAAAAAGATACTCGGCAGCGAATGATGCGATGATCGAAAGGACGATCATGAAGGCCAGCATTTTCAATTCTCCGGATGCTTAACGGGTGAGGGGCGTTTCGGTTTCCCGATGCTGTGCATTTAAACAAAATAGCTCTGAAACCGCCCTGAACGGTCCATTCATCCGGGGTTCACGCCATCGCTGCGCCTGTGTCCTCCGGTTATAAAGTCTTGCGCCGCGTGGCTCTCCATGACAAAAGGCGGGCACATGGTACCCAGCATCGAAGCGCGCCCACCATCTGAGAGCGATATGACGATTGCCTTTTATCCAGGATCATTCGATCCGATGACCAACGGACATCTTGATGTGCTTATCCAGGCGCTGAATGTGGCGTCGAAAGTCATCGTCGCCGTCGGTATCCACCCCGGCAAGGCGCCGCTGTTCAGCTTCGAGGAGCGGGCGGCGCTGATAAAGCAGGCGCTTGCCGAGCAGCTGCCGGGCGAGGCGGCGCGCATGGAGGTCGTCTCCTTCGACAATCTGGTCGTCGACGCCGCCCGCCAGCACGGCGCGCGCCTTCTGCTGCGCGGCCTGCGCGACGGCACCGATCTCGATTATGAAATGCAGATGGCCGGCATGAACCGCCAGATGGCGCCCGATATCCAGAGCGTGTTCCTGCCCGCCGGCACCTCGTCGCGACCCATTACAGCCACATTGGTCCGGCAGATCGCCGCCATGGGCGGCAATGTCGACGCCTTCGTGCCGAAAGCCGTGCTTGAAGCCCTCAACGCCAAGCTGAAGCGCTGACTTCAGCCTCACATTTGGAGCCAATCCGATGAAACTCGCTCGATTTGCCTTTGCCGGCGTCATGTTTGCCGGCGCGCTTGCCGCCAGCACCATCGCTTCCGCCGCCGAACTTCTGACCATCCAGCTGAAGGACGGCCCCGTTGTCATCGAGCTGGCGCCGGATGTCGCGCCGAAGCACGTGGCGCAGATCGAGGCGCTGGCCAAGAAGGGCGCTTATGATAACGTCGCCTTCCACCGCGTCATCGACGGTTTCATGGCGCAGACCGGCGACGTGCAGTATGGCAACATGGAGAAGGGTTTCAGCGCCCAGCGCGCCGGCACCGGCGGTTCCGACCTGCCTGACATCCCGGCCGAATTCTCCAAGGTTCCGTTCACGCGCGGCGTGGTCGGCAT
>QFOL01000503.1 GCA_003241215.1 Agrobacterium fabrum | reverse complement strand
CGTCAGCAAAACATGTTCAACATTGCTAATTCCTGCCATATGGTCCGGCAAAAAGGATGTCCTTGATGAATCTCAACACGCCGCAGTTTTCCGATTTTTCCCATGACGGCCTTCGCCTTGCCTATTTCGACGAGGGCGATCCGGCGGGCGATCCGGTTCTGCTGATCCACGGCTTTGCCTCCAGCGCCAATGTCAACTGGGTGCATCCCGGCTGGCTGAAGACGCTGGGCGAGGCGGGTTACCGGGTGATCGCCATCGACAATCGCGGCCATGGCGCAAGCGACAAGCCGCATGATCCGGAAGCCTATTATCCGCCCGTCATGGCCGGGGATGCGGTGGCGCTGCTCAACCATCTCGGCATCGCGGAAGCGCATGTGATGGGATATTCCATGGGTGCGCGCATTTCCGCCTTTCTGGCCATGGCCCATCCTGAGCGTGTCCGCTCGCTGGTGTTCGGCGGGCTCGGCATCGGCATGGTCGAAGGTGTCGGCGACTGGGATCCGATCGCCGAGGCGCTTCTTGCATCTTCGCTCGATGTCGTCACCCATGAGCGCGGCCGCATGTTCCGCGCCTTTGCCGACCAGACGAAAAGCGACCGGCTGGCGCTTGCCGCCTGTATCGAGACATCGCGGGTTCTCGTCACGCGCGAACAGGCCGAAAAGATCGACGCGCCGACGCTGATTGCGGTCGGAACGAAGGACGATATCGCCGGATCGGGTGCGGAGCTTGCCGCGATCATGCCGCATGCGCGGGCGATCGACATTCCCGGCCGCGACCACATGCTGGCCGTTGGCGACCGGGTGTTCAAGGCGGCGGTGCTGGAATTTTACCACTCGCTTTGATCCGGAGCAAAAGTGGAGCCCGGTTTTCCGTCCGGAAATGCGGCGATGCTCAGGACGGCAAGAAACGGTTTTTCATGCTGCATGAAGAAAAACTGAAGCCTTGCCGCCTTTAAAGTCGTCATTCGAATCCCATTTCTAATGCATGTCTTTTTCTGTATAAAGAACGACCACTGCAAACGAGGAGACCATTCATGGTCGCACGTACCGAGGCCCGTCAGCCTGAACAGCTGGCGATCGTCGATCCGATCTGGGGCAGCCTGCTCAATGAAGCCCGAAGCGCTGCGGCGCAGGACCCGCTGCTTTCGGCCTTTCTTTATTCGACGATCCTCAATCACCGGTCTCTCGAAGAATGTGTGATCTACCGCATCTGCGAACTGCTCGATCATCCCGACATGCAGGCCGTGCTTCTGCGCCAGACCTTCCAGGACATGCTGGATGACTGGCCGGAATGGGGAAGCGTGCTGCGTGTCGACATCCAGGCCGTTTACGACCGCGATCCCGCCTGCACACGCTTCATGGAGCCGCTCCTCTATTTCAAGGGATTCCAGGCCATCCAGACCCATCGCCTTGCCCACTGGCTGCTGCAGAAAGGCCGCAAGGATTTCGCGCTTTATCTGCAAAGCCGCTCCTCGAGCATCTTCCAGACGGATATCAATCCGGCCGCACGTATCGGCAGGGGAATCTTCCTTGACCATGCCACCGGGCTGGTGGTTGGCGAGACGGCTGTCATCGGCGACAATGTCTCCATCCTGCATGGCGTCACGCTCGGCGGCACCGGCAAGGAGGGGGCGGACCGCCACCCCAAGATCGCCAATGGCGTGATGATCGGGGCAGGGGCGAAAATCCTCGGCAATATCGAGATCGGCAGCTGCTCGCGCATCGCCGCCGGTTCGGTGGTGCTGAAGCCGGTTCCGCCCAAGACAACCGTTGCCGGCGTGCCGGCGCGTGTGGTGGGAGAAGCAGGGTGTTCCGAACCCTCGCGCCTGATGGACCAGCTTATCGGGGCCGATATCTGACCGGCCCTGTCCCGCTCCGTTGGAGCCGGAATTTTTACGGTCGTCCGTGTGGAAGACACGGATGACTTGCCGCTTTCACTTTACTTTGGCCTTTGTCCCATGCCAAAAGCGGGCCAACGCGAACCGCACAGGAGAATAGTGGTGAAAGCCGACGAAATCAAAAAAC
>QFOL01000502.1 GCA_003241215.1 Agrobacterium fabrum | reverse complement strand
GGCCTTCAGGCCCTGGTCAGCCGCCTGGCGGATGATGAGGCCGGCTTCGGTGTGCAGGCCGCCCCAGTAGATGATGGAAACGCCGGCTTCCTTCATCTTCGAAATCAGCGCGGAGAAGTCCTTGTCGCCGACATTGACGCCTTCATACATGACCTCGGTCACGCCAGCGGCATTGGCAGCCTTCTTGGTTTCATCGGCAAGGCCCTGACCGTAAGGGGTCTTGTCGTGAATGATGGCGATCTTGGCGTCCTTGAAGTGGTCGGCCAGATACTTGCCGGCAATGCCGCCCTGCTGGTCGTCACGGCCGCAGGTGCGGAAGGTGTTCCACAGGCCGCGTTCGGTGAAGACAGGGTTGGTTGCGGCAGGGGTGATTTCGAGAATGCCGTTTTCGGCGTAAACTTCAGAGGCCGGAATGGAAACGCCGGAGTTGAAGTGGCCGACAACGAATTTCACGCCGTCAGCGACGAATTTGTTGGCAACCGAAATACCCTGCTTCGGGTCGGATACGTCGTCGCCCAGCACGATCTTGATCTGCTCGCCATTGATGCCGCCGGCGGCATTGATGTCTTTCGCAGCCTGTTCGGCACCCTTCTGGATCTGAGCACCGAAAGCAGCGTTCGGGCCGGTCAGCGGTGCGCCGACAGCGATCACGACCTCGGCCCAGGCCGAACCGCCAAACGCGACCATGGCGGTCAGCGCGACAGCGGAAAGAAGAGACTTCTTCATTACTTTACTCCCAGTTCCTTGGATGGGTTGATAGCAAGAACCCGTTCAGTACCCACCTTCACTGAACAGGAAACTGTTCCACTCTGACGAGCATTGTGCAGCCGGAAAAATCCGCCTGTCAATCTTTCTTCTTGTAGGAAAATGCCGACGTCCGGTCGTAGAGCCAATAGTAGTTATTGACCATCTGGCTCGTTCGGCGCATGCGGAAACCGATGCTCGAAAAAACCAGAAGAAGAACGACGTCAAACACGTAATAAAAGCCGTTGATGAACGGCCCGTTGAAGAGCGCGTGATGCAGAAACCGCATCACCACTCCCAGAGCGAGCGTGTAGATCACCACCCGCGTATAATCGCCCCAGCCATCGGCCACGGATCTGCCCGTGCGCCATGCCGTCCAGAAACCCAAGAGGACAACCAGTGCGCGCAGAACATAACGCACGCCGTTATCGGTTTCGAAAAAAAGGCCCTGCATCTCTTTCCCCATCAGTGCCGGGCTGAAACGCCCTGGCCCTGCCTTGTCTGTCGTCCCGCCGTTTTCCCGCCGGGCATTTTATTGTTTACGCCCCGCCATGGATCCTTAAGGTTTGGCCGAAAGGACGACAGGCCGCCGTTTGCAGTCTTGCGCCGCAAAATTTCCGGCGCAAGTAAAATCTTTCAGTGCCTTCCACCTTCCAGATAGGCGGCCCGCACCTGCGGATCGGCCAGCAGTTCCTTGCCCGAACCGCTCATCGTCACCTTGCCGTTGACCATCACATAAGCGCGGTCGGAAAGCTTGAGCGCGGCAAAGGCGTTCTGCTCCACGAGGAAGACGGTCAGCCCCTCTTCCTTGTTCAGCTTCTTGATCGCCTCGAAAATGCCCTTGACGATCAAGGGCGCGAGACCGAGCGACGGCTCGTCGAGCAATAGCAGCTTCGGACGCGCCATCAGCGCGCGGCCGATGGAGAGCATCTGCTGCTCGCCGCCGGAAAGCGTACCGCCGCGCTGGCTCTGGCGCTCCTTCAGGCGCGGGAACATCACGAAGATCTTCTCGACGTCTTCCTTGAAATATTTCAGGTTATCGAGATTGGCGCCCATCTGCAGGTTTTCCAGCACCGTCATGCGCGGGAAAATCCGGCGGCCTTCCGGCGACTGGGCGATGCGCTTGCGGGCGATCAGATGCGTCGGCAGATGGGTAATATCCTCGCCGTCGAAGATCACCTGGCCGGCACGCGCCTGCGGGCTGCCGCAGATGGTCATCATCAGCGTCGACTTGCCGGCGCCGTTGGCGCCGATCAGGCTGACGATCTCACCCTTTTTGAC
>QFOL01000106.1 GCA_003241215.1 Agrobacterium fabrum | reverse complement strand
GACGCGGTAGAGAATTTCGCTGACCTCGTCCAGCTCGTCGCGGTGATAATCGTCGAAATAGGGCTTGGTAAGATGTGCCGCGGCAAGCGTGACTTCCCTGCCGTCGAGATCGATTTTGGCGATCGCGAAACGGTCGCGGCGCAGGTCGCTAAGACTATGAAAATGGCCTTCGAGCAAAGGCCGCTTCGACAGGATCACGAGGTCACAGCCCGGCGTTCCCTCGAAGCAGCCCAGCCTGTGCGGATATGTCTGTTGCAGACGCGGCAGAGCCGATTGCAGGGCGTCCGCTTCAAAGAGATAAACCGCATCGGCGTGTGATTCGACAATCGCGTCGGCAATCACCTCCGCATTGGCGGCGTTATCCATCAGCACATTGAAGGAAAGCAGCCGGAACGGCTGCGCATCCGGTGCGGCCGTGGCCGATGTCGAAAAATCCAGAAGCATGGCCACCGCATGGACGGCGAGCGCAATCGACCAGACCAAGAGCACGGCGGAAACTGGCAATGACGAGAACGGCAGCAACCGCCGTGGAGACCATGCACGAGAGCTTCGCCGTCATCCGAATCCCTGCTTTCCAAGCTCTCCCTCGTAGTCTCCTAACATGGCGCCTTTGGGTGCACAATGTTGCCCGACTGCCAGAGGCGGCGAAAAAATGAGAAGCAAATCGGGCGCTTCGGGCAGAATTACGGCAGCTTTGTGTGCTTTGCTCTTGCCAAGTCGGTCAATATTTTGCGATCACACAGAGTGACGCGGTTTCTTGATGCCGCAGTTGTGTCCAGGACGGTGGGACGGAGATTGTCCTGGATCAAATCATAGCGGGAGGACTCATGCGATTTACGGCAAAAACAGCGCAGAGGATGGTCAAAAACAGCGCAGAGGATGGTGTAGCGGTGAGCGAGCACGTAACCAATCACGACGCTTCGGGTGAACCGACCCGTCGCGATTTTCTTTATCTAGTGACGGGAATGGCGGGTGCCGTCGGTGCCGCCGCCGCCGCATGGCCCTTTATCGACCAGATGCGTCCTGATGCATCGACCCGGGCGCTCGCCTCCATCGAGGTGGATGTCGCGGCCGTCGAGCCCGGCATGTCCCTTACCGTGAAGTGGCGCGGCAAGCCGATTTTCATCCGCAACCGCACGGAGAAGGAAATCGAGGAAGCCAAGGCCGTCGCTCTCGGCGATCTCAAGGATCCCGTGGCGCGCAATGCCAACATCGCCGACGACGCGCAGGCGACCGATATCGACCGTTCCGCCGGCGAGGGCAAGGAAAACTGGATCGTCATGGTCGGTTCCTGCACCCATCTCGGCTGCGTTCCGCTCGGCCAGGCCGGCGATTTCGGCGGGTGGTTCTGTCCCTGCCATGGCTCGCACTACGATACGGCGGGCCGCATACGTAAGGGTCCGGCGCCGCAGAACCTCGAGTGGTCATTCCAGTTATCAGCCGTCCACCGGCATCGAGAGGTGGATCGATTCGCGGCTTCCCTTGCCGCGCATGATCTATGACAGCTTCGTTGCCTACCCTGTCCCGCGTAACCTGAACTACGCCTACACCTTCGGCGCGATGCTTTCCGCTACGCCTACACTTTCGGCGCGATGCTTTCCGTCATGCTGATCGTGCAGATCCTCACCGGCGTCGTGCTGGCCATGCATTATGCGGCCGAAACGACGGTCGCCTTCAATTCCGTCGAAAAGATCATGCGCGACGTCAACCATGGCTGGCTGCTGCGCTACATGCATGCCAACGGTGCGTCGTTCTTCTTCATCGCGGTTTATCTCCACATCGCCCGCGGTCTCTATTACGGCTCCTACAAGGCGCCGCGCGAAATCCTCTGGATTCTCGGCTGCGTGATTTTCCTGCTGATGATGGCGACAGGTTTCATGGGCTACGTTCTGCCCTGGGGCCAGATGTCCTTCTGGGGCGCAACCGTCATCACCGGCTTCTTCACGGCGTTTCCCGCCATCGGCGAATGGATCCAGCAGTTCCTGCTCGGCGGCTTCGCCGTGGACCAGCCGACGCTGAACCGCTTCTTCGCGCTGCATTACCTGCTGCCCTTCATGATCGCGGGTGTCGTCATCCTGCACATCTGGGCGCTGCATGTGACCGGCCAGACCAACCCGACCGGCGTGGAAGTGAAGAGCAAGACCGACACGGTTCCCTTCACGCCCTATGCGACGCTGAAGGATGCGCTCGGGGTTTCGGTGTTCCTGATCGGTTACGCCTGGTTCGTGTTCTACATGCCGAACTTCCTCGGCCACCCCGATAACTACATCATGGCCGATCCGCTGAAGACGCCGGCGCATATCGTTCCGGAATGGTACTTCCTGCCGTTCTACGCCATGCTGCGCGCCATCACCTTCAACATCTGGATCATCGATTCCAAGCTCGGTGGCGTTCTCGTGATGTTCGGTGCAATCGTCGTGCTGTTCTTCCTGCCCTGGCTCGATACGTCCAAGGTTCGTTCCGCCGTCTACCGTCCCTGGTACAAGATGTTCTTCTGGCTGTTCGTGGTGAATGCCATCTTGCTCGGCTGGCTGGGCTCGCGCCCGGCGGAAGGCAGCGGCCTGATCGGTCTGATTTTCTCCGGCGATCTCAAAGGCAATTATGTCGGTTATTCGCAGCTCGGTACACTCTACTACTTCGGTTTCTTCCTTGTCATCATGCCGATCCTCGGTCTGGTCGAAACGCCTCGGCGTATTCCGAATTCGATTACCGAGGCCGTTCTCGAAAAGAACGCCGCCAAGACGGGCGCCGCATCTGCGGCCGCCGAAGTGTGAGCGCGAAGGAAGGATGACGACAATGAAGAAGCTTGTAACGAGCATCGCGTTTATCGCCGCCATCGGCTGTTCCGCCGCCGCTCTCGCGGCGGAGGAAAGCCACGATCTCGCCACCCGGACGGAGCATGCGATCGCCGGCAATCACTTCCCGATCATCAAGCCCGAGGAGCAGAGCTGGTCCTTTGCCGGGCCCTTCGGCAAATACGACAAGGGCCAGCTTCAGCGCGGCCTGAAGGTCTATAAGGAAGTCTGCTCCGCCTGCCATTCGATGAGCCTCGTTTCCTTCCGCACGCTGGAAGATCTTGGTTATTCGGAAGATCAGGTGAAGGCTTTCGCCGCTGAATATGAAGTGCAGGACGGGCCGAATACCGACGGCGAAATGTATAATCGCAAGGCCGTACCTTCCGACCATTTCCCTTCGCCGTTCCCGAACCATGAGGCGGCGGCGGCCGCCAATGGTGGCGCTGCCCCGCCCGATATGTCGCTGCTGGCCAAGGCGCGCGGCGTGGAGCGTGGTTTCCCGCAATTCATCATCGACATGATCCCGATCATCGGCGGTTATCAGGAAGGCGGGCCGGATTACATCCATGCGCTGCTGACCGGTTATCAGGACGCGCCGGCCGACATCAAGAACACGGATGGTTCGGAGTACAAGGTGCCGGAAGGTACGCACTTCAACCCGTACTACGTCGGCGCCACTTCCTTGAAGATGGCTCCGCCCATCAGCGCCGATCAGGTGACCTATGACGACGGCGCGCCGCAGACCGTGGACCAATATTCCAAGGATGTTGCCGCCTTCCTGATGTGGACTGCGGAACCGCATCTGGAGCAGCGCAAGCGCACCGGCTTCATGGTCATGGTGTTCCTGTTCATCTTCACGGCGCTGATCTACCTCACCAAGAAGTCGGTCTACGCCAACAAGGAACATTAACTGGCATCCAGATGCCGGCAATCATTCGCCTCCACGGTCTTCCGTGGAGGCTTTTTCATGTGTTGAGGGGAGTATGATGGACATGACAAAAATTCGCAGCGGCGGTTGCCTGTGCGGCTCGATCCGTTTTGAAGCGACAGGGGAGCCCGGTAACCCGCACACTTGCTCCTGCGATATCTGCCAGCGTCATTCCGGCGCCTCCAGTCTTGCCTGGGTGGAGTTCGACAGGGATGCGGTGACATGGACGGGTGAAGGCGGTACGCCCTCGACTTTCCGGTCCTCCGATTATTCCAGCCGGGCCTTTTGCCCGGTCTGCGGCAGTACGCTTGGCGCCATAGACGACGCGCCAACTGTCGCGCTGGTCTCGGGAAGTTTCGACGACAGGGACGATGAGGCGCTGCGGCCCCTGTCGCATTCCTTCGAGGATGTCTGCCCGGCATGGGCGCGGATCGAGGGAATGACGGCGGTCGAATGAGCATTGATGCCTTTTTAGTTGGTCGTCAGCCGTCAAGTTGATAGGGTAACCCGAACCCTCTGATCCATTTCCCTTGTCTCAACTGGAAATACCATGACCGTTATCGCTTCGGAGCTTTCCGCTGCCATCCGCTCCATTCCCGACTATCCGAAGCCGGGCATCATCTTCAGGGACATCACGACACTGCTCGGCAATCCACGGGCTTTCCGCCGTGCAGTGGACGAACTCGTGCAGCCCTATGCGGGAACGAAGATCGACAAGATCGCCGGCATGGAAGCGCGCGGCTTCATTCTGGGTGGGGCGGTGGCGCATCAGCTGTCGGCCGGTTTCGTACCGATCCGCAAGAAGGGCAAGCTGCCGCACACCACCGTGCGTGTCGCTTACAGCCTGGAATATGGTGTCGACGAAATGGAAATGCATGTGGATGCCGTGCAGCCGGGCGAAAAGGTCATTCTGGTTGACGACCTGATCGCCACCGGCGGCACCGCTGAAGGCGCGGTCAAGCTGTTGCGGCAGATGGGCGCGGAGATCGTTTCCGCCTGTTTCGTCATCGATCTGCCCGATCTCGGCGGACGCAAGAAGCTCGAAGACCTGGGTGTCGAGGTACGGACGCTGGTGGAGTTTTCCGGCCATTGAGGCTGAAAGGTCGATCTGGGCTGCTGCGGCAGCCCGGTCTTTTACCCCGTCTTCCGTAAGGCAATCCAGGTCCAGTGGACGCCCAGAGCGCGGTTTCCCGCCTGAATGGAGGCGACTTCAGCCTGTCGGACCAGCGTGAAGCCGAAACGGGCGGCCTCGCCTGTGGTTTCCGCCGGTGAAATGGCAACGGCGCGACGACCTTCGGGCGCGGGGCCGTGGCGCAGTGACATGATCAGCAAGCTGCCTGTCGCCGTCATTTCCGCTAGGTTTTCCATCGCGGTTTGCCTCGCTCCGTGATCGACGTGGTGCCAGACGCCGCACAGGACGACCAAATCGAAGACGCCCTGCAGACGGGCCTCTGCGAGATCGGGCAAGCTGTCATCCAGCCACGTAATCTTGTCCGATGGATGCAATCGCATGCCGGGTTCGCGAAGTTCCTCGACCGGCTCGACTGCCAGGACATCGTGACCCTGCGCTGCGAACCATGCGGCGTCGCGGCCGGTACCGCTGCCGATATCTGCGATCCGGCACGGTGCCGAGGGCAGCAGGTCGATGACCGGCGCGTAAATTTCCTGGCAGTCTAGATTATCGAATCTGGAAATCAGCTCCGGCGTTGCCGCCTCGGCATAACCCTTGAGAATATCATCCATATTGACCCGTCCGCCGTGAAACCTGCTTCGAAGCTATCGCAGCGGGACGGTATGGGCCAGAGCCTCTATTCGAATTCCAGAACTCCGCTCTGGAAGGTTAGCACCGTCTCCCCCGATTGATTGACGCCTTCATTGAAGGTCGTGTTCAACCAGACGCCGGCTCTGGATTCCAGCGGACGGGCGTCGAGCAGGGTGACGAAGTAGGTGACATCGTCGCCGGCAAAAACCGGTTTTCTCCATCTGAGTTCGCGAAAACCGGGGGAGGGGCCAAGCTTTGGGGGTTCGAGGCCCTGCTGCTTCAGCCTCTTCACTTCCTTTACCCAGTGGGAGAGGAAACACTTCATCCAGCCCGCGCCGGTGTGCCAGCCGGAGGCGCAGAGACCGCCGAAAACGCTGTTCTTTGCGGCTTCGGCATCAAGGTGAAAAGGCTGCGGATCGAAATCACGGGCGAAGCGAACAATGTCTTCGGCGGAAAAATGCAGCGTGTCGAGGGTGACGCGTTCGCCGATCGGGGAGAGTTCTGCCAGTCTCATGCTGCAACGTCTCCGTTTGCGCGCGTCAGGAACATCACGGTGTTTTCGCCGTGCGAAACCAGAACGCCGCGCTGGTTATAAAGCTCGTGGCGAAATTTCACGAGGCCGATGCCGGGGCGCGAAGCGGAAGGGCGCTGTTCCAGCACGATGGATTTTCCTGAAAGCGTATCGCCCGCCAGCACCGGCTTTTTCCAGTCGACATAATCGATGCCGGGGCTGCCCTGCGATGTCGAATCCGAAATGTAGCTGTCGGCCATCATCCGCATCAACAGGCTGCAAGTGTGCCAGCCGGAGGCGGCCAACCCGCCGAGGATGCTCTGGCGTCCGGCTTCTTCTGAAAGATGCATGGGCTGGGGATCGAACTCGCTGGCGAATTCGATGATCTGTGCTGCGGAAATCGATTGTGGCCCGAGGGGGAATTCCCGCCCAACGGAAAAATCCTCATAGGCATATGTCGCGACCGGCGCCATGGTTTCCTCCCTTCGCACAGTCAATGTCGGCGCATCTAAGATGATTTTGCCCTTTACGTAAAGGTCAAATCGAGGATGCGATGCGGAGGAATGGGACGAGCAAGGGTCTTGTTTCTTCTCCCCGAGGGGGAGAAGTCCGCGGCAGCGGGATGAGGGGATGAGGGGATGAGGGTAGAGATTCGGAGAGCTTGTCCCTCATCCGGTCCTTCGGGCCACCTTCTCCCCGGCGGGGAGAAGAAACCGTGCGGCAATGTTCGGTTACCCTTCTTGGCGGACCTTATCGAAGCCGCCAAAGGCCAGATCAGGTGTTGAAGCGGAAGTGGATGACGTCGCCGTCCTGAACCACATATTCCTTGCCTTCGTCACGCGCCTTGCCAGCTTCCTTCGCGCCGACTTCGCCCTTGAAGGCGACGTAGTCGTTATAGGCGATGGTGTTGGCGCGGATGAAGCCGCGCTCGAAATCGGAGTGGATGACGCCGGCGGCCTGCGGGGCCTTGGTGCCGCGCTCGATGGTCCAGGCGCGGCATTCCTTCGGGCCGACGGTGAAATAGGTGATGAGATCGAGCAGCTTGTAGCCGGCGCGGATCAGTCGGTCGAGGCCTGCTTCCTCAAGGCCGAGGGCCGAGAGGAATTCCTTCGCTTCTTCATCGGGAAGCTGCGCGACTTCGGATTCGATCGCCGCGGAAATGACGACGGTCTCGGCGCCCTGGGCCTTCGCCATTTCGGCAACGGCCTTCGTGTGTTCGTTGCCGTCGACGGCGTCGCTTTCGGCGACGTTGCAGACGTAGAGAACCGGATGCGCGGTCAGGAGGTTGAGGCCCTGAAGGATGCGCAGTTCTTCGGCATCGAGCGTGGAGAGCAGGGTGCGGACCGGCTTGCCTTCGTTCAGGAGCTTCAGCGAGGCTTCCATCAGCGGCAGTTGCGCCAAGGATTCCTTGTCCTTGCCGGTGGCGCGCTTGCGGGTCTGTTCCGTGCGGCGCTCAAGGCTTTCGAGGTCGGAAAGCATCAGCTCGGTCTCGATGGTTTCGGCATCGGCCACGGGGTTGATGCGGCCTTCGACGTGGGTAATGTCGTCATCCTCGAAGCAGCGCAGAACGTGAACCACGGCGTCCACTTCGCGGATATTGGCGAGGAACTGGTTGCCGAGGCCTTCACCCTTCGATGCGCCGCGCACCAGGCCGGCGATGTCGACGAAGGAGATGCGGGTCGGGATGATTTCCTTCGAGCCGGCAATGTCGGCAAGGATTTTCATGCGCACATCAGGAACCGCCACTTCGCCGGTATTCGGCTCGATGGTGCAGAAGGGATAGTTGGCGGCCTGCGCCGCTGCCGTTTTCGTCAGCGCGTTGAAGAGAGTGGACTTGCCGACATTTGGCAAACCAACAATACCGCATTTGAAGCCCATGGCTTGAAACCTGTCCGTTTGAAAGAATTCGTTGAGGAGCCTTTTGCGGAAAGGGCAGGGCAAGGTCAAGCCCGCGGGCCGATTTGTGCGGGCAAAGCCCCTTTAATGGTGCGAAATTTCGGGCAGGCTTGCTGATGCTGCGGTTGCGGCGCAATATAAGCGGGTCAAGCGATCGATCTTTCGTCGTCAACGGGGTTTCCCATGAACAACCGCGATGAGCGACAGGCACGGGCGACCATGATGAGTGACAGTCCTGTCGATCTCAAGCCAAAACCGAAAGTCAAACCGAAGCTGGAGCGGCCGAAGCTTTACAAGGTCATTCTGCTGAATGACGACTATACGCCGCGTGAGTTCGTTACCGTGGTGCTGAAGGCCGTGTTCCGCATGAGCGAGGAGACCGGCCACCGGGTGATGATGACGGCGCATCGCTTCGGCAGTGCGGTCGTCGTCGTCTGCGAGCGGGATATTGCCGAGACCAAGGCCAAGGAAGCGACCGATCTCGGCAAGGAGGCGGGATTTCCGCTGATGTTCACCACCGAGCCGGAGGAGTGAGCATTAATCCTGCCTTATCTGAAAACCCGTCTTGTTCTGCACGAAGCCGCAGCTTTCGTAAAAGGCGTGAACCTCCGGGCGTTGTCGCCCGGTCAGCAGCATCACCTTGTAGCAGTTCGCCGCAAAAGCCGCCTCGACGGCATGGCGCACCACCGCGCGGCCATATCCGCGGCCGCGACGGTTTTCCAGCGTCACCACATTTTCGATAAGGGCATAGGGACGGGCGGCGCGCGTCAGGTTCGGAACGATCTGCAGCGTCGCGGTGGCGACCGCTTCTTCGCCTTCGGTAGCAAGAAACACGGTCAGGCCCGGCTGGGCGAGCATGGCCGCAAAAGCCGTAGTCGCTTTTTCCGCTGTCATTTCCGGATCGGACGGATTGAGCGCCCGGTAAAGGTCAAGCAGGCCGGGCAGGTCGCGGGCTTCGGCTTCGCGCAGGACGATGGTCTCTGAAGACATTCGCGATCTAGTCCTTCTTGCCGAACATGCGCTTCAGCATTTCGGCCATGGGGCCGGTTTCCGGCAGTTTTTTCGGCTGGGCGCTGTTACGCGCCTGATGGATATGGGATTGCGCCGCGGGTCTGGCTGCCTTGGCCGGCTTCTCGGCTTCCGGCTTGCTGCCGGTGGCGAGCGCCAGCTTGTTCATCAGCTGCGAATCCTCGGCTTTCACCAGCATGGCGGCATTGTCGGCAATGGCGTCCAGAAGCGGATCGAGCCAGACCCGGTCGGCCTTGGCGAAATCGCCGAGGACGTGGCCATGCACCCTTTCCTTGTCGCCGGGATGGCCGATGCCGAGGCGCAGGCGGCGGTATTCCCTGCCGCAATGGGCGTCGAGCGATTTCAGGCCGTTATGACCGCCATGGCCGCCGCCCGTCTTGATGCGTGCGCGGCCGGCCGGCAGATCGAGCTCGTCATGAATGGCGATGATATCCGCCGGTGCGAGCTTGAAGAAGCGCATGGCTTCGCCGACGGATTCGCCCGAAAGGTTCATGTAGGTGAGCGGCTTCATCAGCAGAACCTTTTCGCCGTCGATCTCGCCTTCGGAAATTTCCGCCTTGAATTTCTTCGACCAGGGCGCAAAGGAGGGCAGGCGCTGCAGCGCATCGACGGCCATGAAGCCGATATTGTGACGGTTTCCGGCATATTGTGCGCCGGGATTGCCGAGGCCTGCGATGATCTTCATGGGGCATGTCCGCGTTTTGCCTGATGATGCTGTTGTCACCACCCCGAAAAGCGCCGGCTGTCAATCCTTTTATGAATTTTGCAGCGGACGCCGAACCGGCCGCTTAGGGGCTGACGAGGTTGTAGCGGTCGAATATCCGCTGCTGCGTTCCATCGGCGATCAACCGGTCCAGCCGGGCCTGCAGTTTCGCGATCACCTCGTCGGGAACGCTTTTATTGCAGGCAAGGCCAAGCTGTTGCCGGGTCAGTGTCATCACCTCCCGGAAAGTGTTGGCGGGCAGGCCCTTGAAGGTGCTTTCAGACATGGGCATCAGGTCGATGCGGCCGGCTTTCAGCTTGTGCAGCGTGATCTCGAAATCCGCGCTGACATCCACCTGCGGGAAACCGAGCTTTTCAAGAAGCGCTTCGGTGTAATCCCCGCGCTGGGTTCCCACCCGATATTTCTTGGCTTCATCGAGGCTGGAGGCTTCGATATTCGCCTTGCGGCGCGCCACCAGGATGTTGCGGTCGATATGGATCGGCGCCACCCATTTGAACAGCTTTTCGCGTTCCGGTGTTCTCGCCGCGGCGAAAACGCAATGCATGGCCTGTGTGCTGGCCAGTGCGATGGCCCGCGCCCAGGGCATGACGACGACCTCGTAGCTGGTGTCGGTATCCTCAAGCACCGTCTTGAGCTGGTCGAAATAGACGCCGTGCACACTGCCGTCGCTGGCCTGCAGATTGTAGGGCGGATAGACCTCGGTCGTCAGGAAAAGTTTGGCCGCGCTGGCCGGAGTGGCGAGAGCAAGAAAGATGAGGCAAAAGCGGATCAATCCCATGGCTCCCCCCTGGAGGTTCACGCTTGCCGCGCCACGGCGCAGCCTTGTCCGGACGCCGTGTCGAGTGAGGTGATCAGCCCTTCGACCGGTTGCGGGCGCGCGAAGAAATAACCCTGCCCGAAATCCGCGCCAATATCGCTCAGCAGTTCCTTCTGCTCTTCCGTCTCGACCCCCTCGGCAATGACGGCGCAATTCATCTTGTGCGAGATGGCGGCTATGCCCTCGACCAGCATGCGGTTGCGCTGCCTGATCTCCATCCTGTCGTCGCAGATCGAGCGGGTGAAGGACTGGTCGATCTTGACGATATCGACGGGGAAACGGCTGAGATAGCTGAGCGAAGAATAACCGGTGCCGAAATCGTCCAGTGCGATGCGGCAGCCGAGCTGGTGGATGGCGTTGAGGATCGCCCGGATTTGCGGGTCGTCCTTCATGATGACGGCTTCGGTGATTTCGATGACCAGCCGTCCGGGAAGAATGCCGTGACGGTGCAGTACGCCGGCGATGCGCGTCGGCAACCCTGGTTCGAATTGCAGCGGCGAAAAATTCACCGCCACATAGGTCTGCTCCATGCCCGGCAGGCGCGACAGCCTGGCGAGATTGGCGATAGACTGATCGAGAATGACATTGCCGATGCGGTGAATGGTGCCGTTTTCTTCCGCAAGGCTGATGATCGCGGCGGGGGAGAGCAAGCCCTTATCCGGGTGGTTGAGGCGCAGCAGCGCCTCGAAACCCGCCGTCTGGCCGGTTGCGAGGTTTTGAATCGGCTGAAAATAGGCCTCGAACCAATCCTCTGAAAGCGCCTGCGCGATATCCCGCTCCAGTTCCGCATGTTCGCGCGCCCGGTCGGTGATCGAGCTGTCGAAGACCTGCGAGCCGTTCTTGCCGGTTCGCTTGCGGGTATACATGGCCATGTCGGCATTCTGCAAAAGCTCGGAGGCGCTCGCGGCGTGCAGGGGATAGACCGCCATGCCGATGCTGGCGCTGAGGCGGATACTGTTGTTCTCGATCTCGAAGGGCGTGTCCAGCATGGCGCAGATGCGTTCGCAGAATTGCAGCGCGCGCTCTTCCACCTTGTCGCCGGCCAGCAATATGGCGAATTCATCGCCGCCCAGGCGCGATGCGCTGTCCAGCGGCGTCAGCAGGGGTTCGATCTTCAGCGTGAATTGTCTGAGAACGGCGTCGCCCGCGGCATGGCCGAGATTGTCGTTGATCGCCTTGAACCGGTCGAGGTCGATGAACAGGCAGGCGAGTTCACTGCGGTTGCGGTCGGCTTCACGGATCTGCAGGTCGAGAATGGCCTCGAAGCCCTGACGGTTGAAGAGGCCGGTCAGGTGGTCGGAAATGGCCTGCTGGCGGTTGCGCTTTTCCGACTGGCGCAGTTCGGTCACATCGGTCATGACGCAGAGACATGTGCCGTCGCCGGAATCGAGGGGTTTTTCGAGGATGAGCGCATCCATGACGCTGCCATCCATGCAATGGAAACGCACGGTAATGCCGCTATTCGAGGCGTCGGGCAAAGGATGCGCCGTCTTTCGCTGCTGGAACAGGGCCCTGTCATCGGGGTGAATGAGATCCGCGAAGTTGAGACCGAGTATCCGGGCGCGGTCGTAACCGGTTGCCTCCACCCAGTAATCGCTGACGGCGGCAATGCGGTCATGCCTGTCGAGCGAGAACAGCATGGCGGGCGTGCGGTTGTAGATTTCCGTCTTTCGCTCATGCGCGTTCTTGATCTCCAGCTCTTCCTTTTCGAGCTGGGTCTGCATTTCATTGAAACTTTTCGCCAGCCGGCCGATTTCGTCCTTCGAGCGCCAGTCGACATGGTGGCGTGAACCGAGACGCCGTGTTGCCTCTATGGCGGCCGCCAGCCGCATCAGCGGGCGGATGACCATGAAGCGGTTGCCTGCGATGGCGGCAAGAACGATGGTGAGGACGGCGAGGATGAAAATCGTGATGAAGGCCAGTTCGGTTTGGCTCAGGGAGGTCAGAAGGCTGACATCGTCGTAATAGACCGTCAGCCGCCCGACGGTGACGGAGCCCTTCGTGGTCTTGTAGGTCACCTCGCGGCTTGTCGAGGCCGCATCCTGAATGATATCGCTGCCGGCCGTCTGGACGATATCGAGCTGGCCGGACGTATCCCTGACCTCGACCATCCGGATCATGGGGTCGGAGATGAGGGTGCCGGTAATCTGGTTTATGGTGTCGTCATCGAGATCCCACAGGGGCCGGGCAAGCGCCTGGGTATTTGTCGACAGCAGAATTTCAATATGGTTGCGCTGGCTACGAATGGCTTCGTGGTAGGAAAGCGTCAGCAAAAGCGTAAAGAGCGGGGCGACCACTGTGAGAAGTGCGCCGGAAACAATCGCGATAAAGCGACTTTCGACGGAATGAGCCATGTTCGATTGCAGCTACCCTTTGCCCCAAGACTTGCTGCGCCACGTTTCGTTCACTCCAACAGGTTTTGCGTGGGTTTCCGGCAAGAGCCGCATTTTCCCACATTATTTCTCAACCCGCCCGATGTTTCCACGACAGCGCGAGGGTATCGTTTCATGGAAGTGTTAATCGACACTGAAACAGGCCCCGCATCCTGCGAAGGCGGCGAGCTTTCTGGTTTTAAAGTTCATAAAAGCTAAAAGGCCCGTTCCGAAAACGGAACGGGCCTCATTACTTCAAAGCTGTCAGGCCTTGCGGCCGCCGATTATTCCTCGGAAGCTTCTTCAGTCGTTTCTTCTGCAACGCCAGCGGCCGGAGCAACGATCGTCGCAATCGTGAAGTCACGGTCGGCGATTACAGGCGAGATGTTCTTCGGCAGCTTCACATTCGAAATGTGAACGTTGTCGCCGATCTTCAGGCCAGCGAGATCAACCGTGATGAATTCCGGAATGTCGTTGGCCGGGCAGTGGAATTCCACCGTGTGGCGAACGATGTTCAGAACGCCGCCGATCTTGATGTCCGACTTTTCTTCGTTGACGAAGTGAACCGGAACTTCGACGTTGACGAGCGTGTTGCCCGAAACGCGCAGGAAGTCGACATGCATGGTGAAGTCGCGGACCGGATCGAGCTGGTAATCCTTCGGCAGAACCTTGATCTTCTGGCCGTCGACGTCGATGGTCGCAACCGTCGTCATGAAGCCGCCGGCGTGGATACGCTTGGTGACTTCGTTGGTCGACAGGGCGATGGAAATGGGGGCCTGCTTGTCACCGTAGATGACAGCGGGAATCAAACCGTTGCGGCGAAGTTCACGAGAGGACCCCTTACCAACTCGTTCGCGCGCCTCGGCCTTGAGCTCATACGATTCTTTG
>QFOL01000501.1 GCA_003241215.1 Agrobacterium fabrum | reverse complement strand
TATCATGCGTTCATAAGCATCGTTGATCTGATCGATATCGATCATCTCGATTTCGGCGGCGATGCCTTTTTCGGCGCAGAAATCCAGCATTTCCTGGGTTTCGGGAATGCCGCCGATCATCGAGCCGGCAAAGGTCTTGCGGCCGGGAATGAGGCTGAAGGCGTGGATGGACAGCGGTTTTTCCGGCGCGCCCACCTGCACCAGCGCCCCGTCGCGTTTCAGCAGCGCGAGATAGGCGTTGATGTCGTGGTCGGCGGCGACGGCATCGATGATGAGGTCGAGGCTCGAAGCGGCCTTTTTCATCTGCTCGGCATCGCGTGAGACGATCACCTCGTGAGCGCCGAGCTTTTTCGCGTCCTCCGCCTTGCCGGGCGATGTGGTGATCATCACGACAGTCGCGCCCATGGCGTTGGCGAGCTTGACGGCCATGTGGCCAAGGCCGCCGAGGCCGACGACACCGACACGTTTGCCGGGGCCGGCGTTCCAGTGGCGCAGCGGTGAATAGGTGGTGATGCCAGCGCAGAGCAGGGGTGCGGCGGCGGCCGGATCAAGGCCTTCGGGAATGTTGAGGACGTAACGGTCATCAACGACCACATGGGCGGAATAACCGCCAAGCGTATGCGCGCCGCCGCCCATGGCCTTGTCAGGCGAATTATAGGTGCCGGTCATGCCGTTTTCGCAATATTGCTCCAGCCCCTCGGCGCAGCTTGCGCATTCGCGACAGCTGTCAACGATACAGCCGACGCCGACGCGGTCGCCGGCCTTGAACCGGGTGACCTGCGAGCCCACCCGGCCGACGCGGCCGATGATTTCGTGGCCGGGAACGCAGGGGTAGAGGGAGCCGGGCCATTCGCTGCGGGCCGTGTGGATATCGGAGTGGCAGACGCCACAGAATTCGATCTCGATTTCGACATCGCGGGGGCCGGGATCGCGACGCTTGATGGTCGCGAGCTTCATCGGCGAAGAACCGTCATCGCAGGCATAGGCGGACGTTGTGAACATGGTCGTTCCTCCTCTTGTGGTGATCAATGCAGGAAACACCGGCCTGCGGCAAAGGTTGCGGTGGGATCAGCCGCCTGCGCCGGTTTCGGGCACTGCCGGGCCAAAAACCTCCTCAAAGGCCTCGCGCAGCAGAACGTCGACGTCGCCGATCATAACCGGCAATCCAAGATCGACAAGGCTGGTGACGCCATAGGCGCTGATGCCGCAGGGAACGATGCCGGAAAAATGCGAGAGGTCTGGATCGACATTGATCGAGAGCCCGTGGAAGCTCACCCATTTGCGCAGCCTGATGCCAAGTGCGGCGATCTTGTCCTCGGCCATGCCGCCATCGGGAAGCAGCGGTTTCTCCGGCCGCCTGACCCAGACGCCGACCCGGTCCTCGCGCCGCTCGCCGCGCACATTCATCTTGTCGAGCGTGCGGATGATGACGTCCTCCAGCGCCGCCACATAGGCGCGGACATCCTGCCGGCGGCGTTTCAGATCGAGCATCACGTAGACGACCCGCTGTCCCGGCCCGTGATAGGTATATTCGCCGCCACGGCCCGTTGCGAAGACGGGAAAACGATCCGGCTCGATGAGATCGGCCGCATCGGCACTGGTGCCGGCCGTATAAAGCGGCGGACGTTCCAGTAGCCAGACGAGTTCGTCAGCCTCGCCGTTGGCAATGGCGGCGACTTCACGCTCCATCTCCTCTATCGCCTGTCCGTAAGGGACGAGGCCTTCCGAGATTCGCCAGCGAACCGGCGGTGAACCGGCGGCGGGCAGCATGTTTGTCTCGATATCGGTGCGTGTGAGCATGAAAAAGTCCTTTCCACAGCCTTCTCGCAAAATGATGAGAGGGCGGCAACCCCAGCATTTCCGGGCTTCCTGCATATAGGATGGTGCGGTGCGATTTTTAATTTCAAAAAACTGTCACGACGCTCTTGTGCACCGAAAATCCTTTTGCTACATGCACCCCCGTCGGCGCAAGTCGACGCCTACCACGATGCGGTCGTGGCGGAATTGGTAGACGCGCAGCGTTGAGGTCGCTGT
>QFOL01000500.1 GCA_003241215.1 Agrobacterium fabrum | reverse complement strand
ACAATGCGCCAAACGTCTGACAGAAACGGGCGATGTTGATTTTGCGGATCAACGGCCCCATGACGGGAGCAGCGATTAAAGCCTTATCGATCTGATAAGCCAAATTTTCGGAGGATTTACGCAGAACCATAATGGTAGCGAAAGTTACCACGGGCACGAGAAGCACAGCCCACCACCATTCGACGAAGAAGTCGGAGGTAGCGATCAGCGATGTCGTGGCAAAAGGAAGCTCCATCTCCATATTGCGGATAAAGTCCACAATCTGGGGCACGACCATCCCCATCATCAGCGACACGGCGCCGAGAACGACGACCAGAAGGATCATCGGGTAGCGTGTGGCTTTACGAATACGGGCCTGCATGGCATCGACCCATTTCAGGTATTTAATAAGCTGCTGATAGCTCTGGCTCATCTTACCGGTCTCTTCACCGGCGGATATGAGGGAAACATAGAGAGCCTTGAATATCTTCGGGTGCTTGGCCATGGCTTCGGACAAGCGCTCGGAAAAGCTCAAACGCCTGGTAACGGTGCAGCGGCACATGGAAAAAATGGCCGAGGTGGAACTGGCCGACACCACCCGCACCCGCACCGAAGTGGCGCAATCCATGGAAAACGTGCTGGAAGCCATGAGTTCCATGGAGCCGGTGCACCAGACATTCTCCAGGCACTATTCGGACCGCTACGGCCGTCTCGTCGTTCAGGACCGCCAGCTCGCCGGCATGCAGCAATTGCAGGAAAACAAGGTGTTGAAGGAAAAGACCAAGGCCGACAGGCTGGAGGACAGGATGCACGTCGCCCGCGATCTCGAGGACCGCGAGGCGGATGATAATGCAATCTATGATTTGTTGGAAATTACGAATGCGTCCCACACACCAGCCTCCAGCAAGGTTGGCGATCCATAGTCTATCCCATTGTTGCATCGCGGGTGTTTTGAAGACGCCTCCGGCGATGTTTCTTGATTGAGCGAACGCGCCGGTTTTGGTCCGGCACGTTCGTCAGCTCGGGAGATCGGGACGTGGCGATATCGATTATAAGCGATCTGGTGATGGATGTGGTTCGTGCGGCGGACCCCCAGGAAGTTCAGGTCGCCCAGGAAAAACTGAAGGCGAACAAGGCGGCCTTTGCCGCGACCAGCCTCGCCGATGCCGGCAAGGGTTTTGGCGCCGCCGTCGATATGCTGGATGGCGCCTCCTCGAAGGCCGGTCTTGGCGACACCAATATTCGCTCGGCCCGCACCGAAATTCCGGAAACATACCGCAAATATGAAGCCACCGTGCTCCAGACCTTCGTCGCCAACATGCTGCCGAAAGACAGCGAGGAGGTTTACGGCAAGGGTAATGCCGGCGAAATCTGGAAGAGCATGATGGCGGAACAGTTTGCCGACACGATTTCCAGAAATGGCGGCGTCGGCATTGCCGAACAGGCATACAAGGATGCGTTGCGGAAAGCCGAAAGCAAAGGCATCACCGACGTATCGATGAATGAAAAAGACCACAATGCTGCAATTCGGATGGTGGCGGAGTTCGAGCGGCAGGTCCTCGGCGTTTCCAATGATAAAACGGACGAGGCTTGATAATGAAAAACCCTAACGAGGAGACAAGCATGGACCTTATGTCGAACGACCACCGTATCCAATCCGTTCTCGGCCGCCTTGAGATGATCATCGACAACGAGAACGACAATATCGGTAAGGACCCGCAGTTCGACTTCAAGGTCTCCAACGCCCATAAGAGCCGTTGCCTCTATGAGCTGACGATGCTGTTCCGCGATACGCCGCGTGAGGAAATCGCCGCCGGTTACATGGAGCAGGTCAAGGGCATCAAGTCCAAGCTCGCCACCAATGCCAGCCGTGTCGAGGCGCATCTGAACGCGGTTCGCGCTGTCGCGGATCTGCTCAAGAACGCGATCCAGGAGGCCGATACGGACGGCACCTATTCGCAGGAACAGTTCATGTACGGCGCAGCCTCCTGATGTTGAAGCTTCTTCTCACCGGCGTCTGGGTTTGCGCCGTCACGCTCGGCGCGGTGTATTTCTCCG
>QFOL01000499.1 GCA_003241215.1 Agrobacterium fabrum | reverse complement strand
GTTCTATAAAGAGGGAGAAAGAAGAGTCTAGACTATATTTAGAAGAGTTATCCATATGATTTTATAACATATCCTATAAGTTATTCTATATTTAGAATATAATAAACAATTGGACCCGCTCGGCTCATCGCTCGAGTCCATCTCATAGCCACAATAAGACAGGCAGTCGAGGGCGAACTCACCCAAACACTACCTTTGCACGCATAACGTGTGCCGTCTATCGTGTTATTTTAAAGGGGGGTGGATCAGGCCGCCTCAAGCCATAAAGGCCGGGTGTCTTCCCTTAATTCCTGGGCCTTTTTCCAATAAAAGTTGACCAAACGAACAATATTCGGGTCTGAATTTTTATGGGCCGTATTTCCTAACGAACACAACCTTTGGGTGAGCCACTCGAGCTCATCCTCATCCAAATCTGATTTCATTTTTAGGGATTTTGTCTAGCCGTATAGACTCTCTAAAATAACGGCAGTCATGCCTAAGCATCAGATTGAATATATTGTATTTATTGAAAAAAGTAAACCACTATTTCCAGTCGGATTCGAGATTTTTGAGGTATTCAAGGGTGCTGGCGAGATCGTATCCCGCACCGTAACTCGCACCAATCATAGGGTTCTTGTGACCCATCAGGAAGTTTTGCAACTCCTCTGGCACTTTGTGCTTTCTCATCCGGTCCTTGAACATGTGCCGGAGGCTGTAAACCGAGTGATCGTCAGTTTCGAGAAGCTTGTTCGTCTTCAGGTGCTTCATCAACACGGCTGACAGGGCGTCGGCCCCTGTTGGTCTCCTATATGCCGGAAAGCCCTCCGGGTTCGCCTGAAACGCCTTGAGGGCGTGGCCGATGAGGGGAATAGTTCGGCCACGATGATCGGTTTTGAGTTGCCGGTGCTTGTTGGCCTGTACGACGATATGAGGAATTTCGGCATCAAGCCGGATTTCTGTCGCGTCCAGACCGATAATTTCCTTCGGCCCGCAACCGGTATCGATCATCGCCAAGAGGGCACCTCTAGCTTCGTCATTCAACGTCGCGAATGGATCACCTCGCAGCCAATTCTCCTTGATGAACTCAAGCGAAAAGACAGGACGCGAGTTCTTTTTTCCCTTCAGCCGAATACCGGCAAAAGGATTGCTCATTTCGAGGTCCATGTTCTCGATATAAAAGGTGATGATTTTGCGAAGGTGCATGATCGTCTTGTTGGCACTTTCGGCCGTGAGCTTACCCTTTTCGACGATCCCAATCAGGTGTGATTTGTATTCGTTTGCGGTCGAACGTTTGATCTCCTCAAGGGGGATGTCAGAGCCGACAAAATCCCGGAATCGCTTGACGGCAGCCTTGACCGGACTTTGGCTTTTGCTGGCCTCCCGCTTGGTTTTTCCGATCATGTCCACTCGGGTATGTTCCTCGTAGAATTCGAGGACGTTCTGAATGGTCACAAGGTCCGGCATCGACCCGAACAGTGCACTCATTTCCACGCCTGTGGGACGACCGAGATCCTCCCATTTTGCGAGGCGTGTCATCATCGATCGCATGTCAGCTTTTTCCATCAGGTCATCGGCTGACTTGTAAGGGAGGTTAAATTCCTTCGCCTTGTCCTTCAGTTCGGCCAGCGACGGCATTTTCCGGCTAGAGAATGGAATGCCGTTTTTCAGCTGTTCCAGTATATTTTCGTATTTGCTGTGAAGTTCGCCGTATCGGACGGTTGCCTTGACCGGATCGCGGGTTCTCAGCGATTCCTTGAATTCGGACTTTCGCCCGGCAAGCAATCGGAGCTGCTCGGGAATCGGGCGCCGATAGACGAAATTGCCGTCACCACGGAGATACAGATATCGAGCTTCGAAGCCGGGAAGACGAGCCTTGTTCATCCACTTTTTGTACCAATAATTGTACCAAAAGTAAATTACGGATCGAGAAAATCATTATAAATCAGTTATTTAACTGAAATTGATGGCGGGCCGCGACCGATAGTGATGATCACTACGCTTACGCTATAGCCCTACATGGCGGGCCGCGACCGATAGTGATGATCACTACGCTTACGCTATAGCCCTACAAAATGACGCCTGAAAGTGGTTTGAGCGTAAGCGCTGTTCCGGCGGCACCTTTCGCGCGTGGTCGTGAGCGACGATGTTCGGAGCCTTTGAGGGCTTCGACACATGACGATTTCAGAGTTTACGCTTAAATCCAGCGATCCTGAGCCCGCGCGGCGGTTCGAGGTTTTCACGGGTTCCGGCCGGAGGCGCGAATGGTTGCCGGAGGAGAAGGCTCGGATCGTGGCGGAAAGCTACGATGCCGGCGAGACCGTGAGCGCAGTGGCCCGGCGATATGCATTGTCCCCGCAGCAGTTGTTCGCCTGGCGTCGGGCCGCGCGTCAGCCATTGGCGGGAGCGCCGGCACCGGAGCCATTGTTTGTTCCGGCGGTGATTGCGGCGCCGGAGCCTGAACCGTCGGGGAAGCGCGCGAGATCGACGCGGAAGCGGAAGGCCGCGCCAGACGCCGGCGTGATCGAGCTGGAGATCGACGGCGTTGCGATGCGGGTCGGCCGTGGCGCCGACGCCAGGACGGTTGCGACGGTGATCCGTGCGTTGAAGGCAACGTCGTGATCGGGCCGACTGGCGCCGTCAAGGTCATGGTGGCGACAAAGCCGGTGGACTTCCGCAAAGGCGCGGAGGGGCTGGCCGCGCTGGTGCGCGAGACGATGGGCGCCGATCCGTTCAGCGGTGCGGTCTATGTCTTCCGTGCCAAGCGCACGGACCGGATCAAGCTGATCTTCTGGGACGGCACCGGCGTCTGCCTCTATGCGAACGATCTGCATTCATACTGCATCTCTCTTTCGCACTCAGTTGAAGGTTTTGGCTTGGCTGGCATTTTCCTTATGAGCGGCGAGGCGATCGACGAGCTG
>QFOL01000498.1 GCA_003241215.1 Agrobacterium fabrum | reverse complement strand
CTGGCTGTTCTGGTTCGTGTCGCTCACCGTCGGTCCTTTTCAGTTCGGCGTTGTCAGCGCTTTTTGCGCAGGTAATGCGGCAAAAACAGGTTCGGAATGTCTTCCTGCACCACATGGAGATATCGTGAAGCCCTGATATTGCGCTTCACGAACATCGTTTCGGACAAAGCCGATGGAGAAAGCCGCCTGCGGCCGGAAATCACCCCGAACCGGCAGACCCATTCCATAAACGACTACAATATCGGCGCGAAAATCGGAATGGCTTTCGCAGGCCGCAATGCGTTCTTCAAAGGAAAGAACGTCCTTTGTCAGCACCCGGTGGGAGGGCGCCAGCGGCGGCGGAGCCGCCGCCGCAATTATGCTTCGTAACGACGCAGCACGAGGGAAGCGTTGGTGCCGCCGAAGCCGAAGGAGTTCGAGAGCGCCACATTGACCTGCCGCTTGCGCGCCTTGTGTGGCACGAGATCGATCTTGGTCTCGACATCGGGATTGTCGAGGTTCAGCGTCGGCGGAACGATGTTGTCGCGGATCGCAAGCGTCGCGAAAATCGCTTCGATGGCGCCCGCAGCGCCGAGAAGATGGCCGGTGGCCGACTTGGTGGAGGACATCGAAATCTTCGACGCCGATTCGCCGACCAACCGTTCGACCGCGCCAAGCTCGATCGTATCGGCCATGGTGGAAGTGCCGTGGGCGTTGATGTAATCGATATCGTCCGGCGTGAGACCCGCGCGCTTCAGCGCCATCGACATGCAGCGATAGGCGCCCTCACCGTCCTCGGACGGCGCGGTGATGTGATAGGCGTCACCGGAAAGGCCGTAGCCGACGACTTCGGCGTAAATCTTTGCGCCGCGCGCCTTGGCATGTTCCAGCTCCTCCAGAACGACGATGCCCGCACCTTCGCCCATGACGAAACCGTCGCGGTCACGGTCATAGGGGCGCGAGGCCTTTTCGGGATTGTCGTTGTGCTGGGTGGAAAGCGCCTTGCAGGCGGCGAAGCCGGCAAGCGCGATGCGGCAGACCGGCGATTCCGCGCCGCCGGCGACCATGACGTCGGCATCGCCGAGCGCGATCAGACGGGCGGCGTCGCCGATGGCGTGCGCGCCGGTCGAGCAGGCGGTTACCACGGCGTGGTTCGGGCCGCGCAGCTTGTGGCGAATGGAAACCTGGCCGGATACGAGGTTGATCAGACGGCCGGGAATGAAGAATGGAGAAATGCGCCGCGGGCCCTTGTCGCGCAGCGTGTAACCCGCCTCGACAATACCTTCCAGGCCGCCAATGCCGGAGCCGATCAGCACGCCAGTGGCAATCTGGTCTTCATCCGTTTCCGGGTGCCAGTTTGCATCGGCAAGCGCCATGTCGGCGGCAGCCATGCCGTACAGGATGAAAGGATCGATCTTGCGCTGTTCCTTGGGTTCCATCCAGTCATCGGCATTGAAGGTGCCGTTGGAACCATCGCCCACAGGAATACGGCAGGCGATCTTTGCCGGAAGGTCATCGACTTCGAATTCAGTCACGAGACGGGCGCCGTTCTGGCCGGCCAGCAGCCGCTCCCAGGTGACTTCCGTCCCACATCCAAGAGGAGATACCATGCCGGTACCGGTGATAACGACACGCCTCATCGCCAATGCTCCGCCCTTATCCAAATCATCGGTCTTTCTGCAACGCCGGGCACCAGGGATGGCGCTCGCGGCAGGCCGCAGTATGTCTAAATCTTTGCACGAAAGTTACAGGCAGCGTTGTTCGGGCCCGTAACCCTTGCGACATCCGGAGCTGGCGCCTATCGGGCGCGCACCGTCTGCCGATAAAACATTGGCCCGGACGAGCCGGGCCAAGGACGGGAGGATATTGCACCTCCCCCATGAAGGTCGATCAGGCCTGGGCCTTCTCGATGAACTTGACGGCGTCGCCGACGGTCAGGATCGAGTCCGCTGCGTCGTCGGGAATTTCAACGCCGAATTCTTCTTCGAAAGCCATGACCAGTTCAACGGTGTCGAGCGAATCAGCGCCCAGATCGTCAATGAAGCTGGCGCCTTCGACAACC
>QFOL01000497.1 GCA_003241215.1 Agrobacterium fabrum | reverse complement strand
CTGGTCGCCCTTGGTCTTCGGCTCGATCGCGATCTGGATGACCGGCTCGGGGAATTCCATGCGCTCGAGGATAACCGGCTTCAGCGGATCGCAGAGCGTGTCGCCAGTGGTGGTTTCCTTGAGGCCAGCCAGAGCAACGATGTCGCCGGCAAAGGCTTCTTCGATGTCTTCACGGCTGTTAGAGTGCATCTGCAGCATACGGCCGACGCGCTCACGCTTGTCCTTGACCGTGTTGATGACAGACGTACCCTTTTCGAGCTTGCCCGAGTAGATACGTGCGAAGGTCAGCGAACCGACGAAGGGGTCGTTCATGATCTTGAACGCGAGCATGGAAAGCGGCTCGCTGTCGTCGGCATGACGCTCGATTTCGGCTTCGGTCTTGAAGTCGATACCCTTGATCGCCGGAATGTCCAGCGGAGAAGGCAGGTAGTCGACGACGGCGTCGAGAAGCGGCTGAACGCCCTTGTTCTTGAACGCGGTACCGCAGAACATCGGGTGGAACTTCACGTCGATGGTGCCGCGGCGAACGAGCGCACGGATCTTGTCGTTGTCGGGCATGATGCCGTTCAGGTAGTCTTCCATCGCTTCTTCGTCGATCTCGACAACGGTCTCGATCAGCTTTTCGCGATATTCGTCAGCCTTGGCCTTCATGTCATCGGGGATTTCGACGACGTCCCACTGAGCGCCGAGCGATTCGTCGCGCCAGATGAGTGCGTTCATCTCGATCAGGTCGATAACGCCCTTGAACTCGGTCTCAGCGCCGATCGGCAGCTGCATGACAACGGCGATGGCGCCGAGACGGGTTTTGATCATTTCTACCGAGCGGTAGAAGTCAGCACCGGTCTTGTCCATCTTGTTGCAGAAGATCATGCGCGGAACATGATACTTCTCGGCCTGGCGCCAGACGGTTTCCGTCTGCGGCTCAACACCGGCGTTGGCGTCGAGCAGCGCGATGGCGCCGTCGAGAACGCGCAGCGAACGCTCAACTTCAATGGTGAAGTCGACGTGGCCGGGGGTGTCGATGATGTTGAAGCGGCGCATCTTGCCGTCGCGACCCTTCCAGAAGGTCGTGGTGGCAGCGGAGGTGATGGTGATACCACGCTCCTGCTCCTGCTCCATCCAGTCCATCGTGGCAGCGCCATCGTGGACTTCGCCGATCTTGTGCGACTTACCGGTGTAATAAAGGATACGCTCGGTGGTCGTCGTCTTGCCGGCGTCGATATGCGCCATGATACCGAAATTGCGGTAGTCTTCGATTTTATATTCGCGAGCCATAATGGACTGCCTTTCGATATGCGACCGGTTAAGATTACCAGCGGTAATGCGAGAATGCGCGGTTGGCGTCGGCCATCTTGTGCGTGTCTTCGCGCTTCTTGACAGCGGAACCACGGTTGTTCGCAGCATCCATGAGTTCGCCGGAAAGGCGATCGACCATGGTCGTTTCGTTGCGCTTGCGAGCAGCAGTGATCAGCCAGCGGATGGCGAGAGCCTGGCGGCGCTCCGGACGAACATCGACCGGGACCTGATACGTGGCACCACCAACGCGGCGCGAACGCACTTCAACGTGCGGAGCAACGTTGTCGAGGGCGGAGTGGAACACGCCGAGCGGCTCCTGCTTCGTCTTGCCCTGAACGACGTCGAACGCGCCGTAAACGATGCTTTCTGCGACCGACTTCTTGCCGTGAAGCATGATGGCATTCATGAACTTGGTGACGACCAGATCGCCGAACTTCGGGTCCGGGTTGATCTCACGCTTTTCTGCACTATGGCGACGGGACATATTCTTTGTCTCTCAATGTTATTGACGCTAAACCACGCGGAGAACCTCGCGCAGCGCCGGAATTTGTTAAACCCGAATTACTTCGGACGCTTCGCACCGTACTTGGAGCGGCGCTGCTTGCGGTTCTTGACGCCCTGGGTATCGAGAACACCGCGGATGATGTGGTAACGCACGCCCGGCAAGTCCTTTACGCGGCCGCCACGGATCATGACCACGGAGTGTTCCTGAAGGTTGTGACCTTCGCCCGGAATGTAGCCGATGACTTCGAAGCCGT
>QFOL01000496.1 GCA_003241215.1 Agrobacterium fabrum | reverse complement strand
GGAAGGCAACTATGTTTTCATCAAGGGCTCATCTTCCGATCCGAACGCGGATTTCCTCTTTGCGGGCCAGCAGGAAGTGCTGAAGGCGGCCATTGATGGCGGCAAGATCAAGAATGTCGGCGAAGCCTATACCGATGGCTGGAAGCCGGAAAATGCCCAGAAGAACATGGAACAGTTCCTGACCAAGAATAACAACAAGGTCGATGCGGTCGTCGCCTCGAATGACGGCACGGCCGGTGGTGCAATCGCCGCTCTCGCCGCGCAGGGCATGGCCGGTTCGGTTCCGGTTTCCGGTCAGGATGCCGATTTCGCCGCGCTGAACCGTGTCGCGCTCGGCACGCAGACGGTGTCGGTCTGGAAGGACAGCCGTGAACTCGGCAAGGAAGCGGCCGGCATCGCGCTGGAACTGGCGGGCGGCAAGAAGATGACCGAGATCAAGGGTGTCACCACCTTTGATGGCGGTCCGAAGAAAGTGGCGATGCAGTCGGTCTTCCTGAAGCCGATCGCCATCACCAAGGACAATCTGAACGTCGTCATCGACGCCGGCTGGATCAAGAAGGAAACGGCCTGCCAGGGTGTGAAGGCCGGAACCGTCAAAGCCTGCGATTGATCTAACAGGTCACGGTTCGGGCGCTGCGCCATGGTTCATGGCGCGGCGCCTTTAGAGCATTTCCAGGAAAAGTGAAGCCCGGTTTTCCGACCGGAAATGCGCGAGAACAAAGAGTTAGAGCGTTTTTGCGATTCAGGGAAAAGCGAAAACGCTTTAAGATGCAAGGAGCACCGGCAGTACATGGCCGATATGACCCAATCCAATTCCACAGCGTCGCAAAAGACGGAAAAAACAGGCTCGATAACGCGCTTCATCAGCGCCACGGAGCTGGATACCAGACTGCTCGGCATGGTCGGCGCGCTTCTTCTGATCTGGATCGGATTTCATATCCTGTCCGGCGGCCTGTTCCTGACGCCGCGAAACCTCTGGAACCTCTCCGTGCAGACCGCGTCCGTGGCTGTCATGGCGACCGGCATGGTGCTCGTCATCGTCACCCGCAATATCGACCTTTCGGTTGGGTCGATCCTCGGTTTTTCCGGCATGATCATGGGTGTCATGCAGGCGGAAATCCTGCCGCAGATCCTCGGCTTCGAACATTGGGCGACATGGATCGTCACGCTTCTGGTTGGCATTCTCGTTGGCGGTGCCATCGGCATGCTGCAGGGCTCCATCATCGCCTTCCTCAACGTGCCGTCCTTCATCGTCACGCTCGGCGGCCTGCTGGTCTGGCGCGGCGGCACCTGGTTCATCACCAGCGGCCGCACCGTGGCGCCGATGGATTCCACCTTCCGGCTGATGGGCGGCGGCACCAGCGGTTCGATCGGCGCGACATGGAGCTGGATCGCCGCCGTCGTCGCCTGCGTCGCCATCGTCGCGGCCATCCTCAATTCCCGCCACCAGCGCCGGCGGTTCGGCTTTCCGTTGCGGCCGGTCTGGGCGGAATATTTTCTGGTGGCGCTCGGCTGCCTTGTCGTCATCGGTTTCGTGGCTGTCGTCAACAGCTATCCCTGGCCAATCAACATCGCCCGCAACTATGCCGATGCCAATGGTATCGCCTGGCCTGAAGGCGGCCTGTTCATTGCCCATGGCATCGCCATTCCGGTGCTGATGGCGCTCGCCGTCGGCGCGGTCATGACCTTCATCGCCACACGGCTGCGGTTCGGACGTTATGTCTTCGCCATTGGCGGTAACCCGGAAGCGGCCGAACTCGCCGGCATCAAGACCCGCTGGGTCACCGTGAAGATATTCACGCTGATGGGCGTTCTGTGCGCCATCGCCGCGGCGATTTCGACCGCCCGCCTCAACGCCGCCACCAATGCCCAGGGCGAGCTGGACGAGCTTTACACCATCGCGGCGGCCGTCATCGGCGGCACCTCGCTTGCCGGCGGTGTCGGAACCATAGCGGGCGCGATGCTCGGCGCGCTCGTCATGCAGTCGCTGCAATCCGGCATGGTGCTGGTGGGCATCGATACGCCCTTCCAGCGCATCGTCGTCGGTGTGGTTCTG
>QFOL01000495.1 GCA_003241215.1 Agrobacterium fabrum | reverse complement strand
GTCATGGCGATGGCGCAGAAGGTCTTGACCGTGAAGGCGAGGCCGAGGCGGCGGAAGGCGAGATAATAAAACGGCAGGTTGACGAGGAAGAAGACTGTGCCGAAGCTCAGCTCCGTGCCGTAATGCACGAGAAAAGCGAGGCCGACAGTGCCGCCCGTCAAAAGGCCCGCTGCGGAAAACAGCGTGACACCGAGCGAAACCAGCATGCTGCCCGCGAGAACGCCCTGCGCATCCTCCAGCAATGAATGACGATCCGGCGCGGAGGCCCAAAGGTTCAGGCGCCTGCGCGCAGTCGTATCATCCATGCCCATTCCCCTGTCTTTCGGACCCTGCCGAGCTATTGCGCCGAAGCGCGACGGATTTCAACCACCTTTGCTCAGCGCACGACGATGTATCTGTCCGAGCGGTGGTTGATGGCCAGAAACATGTTGAGAACGAAGGCACCCACGATCGAATAAACGACGGTCGCCGGATCGATGACGAGGAAGGCGCAGAGCATCACGAAGGCATCGAAGGCGAGCTGGATCAGACCAGCGCGGATGCCGAAACGGTCCTGAATATAGATGGCGAGAATGCCAATGCCGCCGAGGCTGGCGCGGTGACGATAAAGCGCCAGCAGACCATAGCCCAGAAGCAGGCCGCCAAGCAGCGCCGCCCAGAGCGGATTGATGCTGTCGATCACCATCCAGCGCGCCTCCACTTCCGTCAGTACCGAAACAAGGCCGATGGCGATGAATGTCTTGAAGGAGAAAGCGAGCCCAAGGCGGCGGAAGGACAGGTAATAAAACGGCAGATTGACGAGGAAGAACAGCAGGCCGAAGCTGATGCCGAAGGCATAATGAAGCAGGAAGGCAACGCCGGCGGTGCCGCCGGTCAGAAGGCCGACCTTGTTAAGAAGATAAAAGCCGAGCGCCGAGACAATGGCACCGGTGACGATGCCCTGAACGTCTTCCACCGGCGCATGCCTGGCTGGATCGGAACTCCACATGCCGTAAACGCTTCTCGTTATGCTCACGCTTTTTCCCTCAGCTTTCCGACATATTTTGCACTGCAAAAAACCGCCGATCAAGATGGATAAGTAAGCAAGACTGACCTATCGCAAAAAAGGCAAGAAACGGAATGTTCAGGCTTTGGCGCGGGCAAGAAAAAGAATGCCTGAAAGCGGTTTTCCGGCATCCTTGCGAATGGTGGTTTTGCGGATTTCAATGAGGGAAAAGCCCGTGCGCTCAAGAAGCTCGGTTACGTAGCTTTTGGAATGGGCGTAACGAAGGGATTCCCTCAGGATAAAACCTTCCTCATCCCCCGCATCCTCCACCGAGAAGGCAAAAAGGCCCGATGGCTTGAGCAGGGCGGAAACAAGCGGCATGACGGTTTCGAGACTGCCGAGATACATCATCACGTCGGCGGCGGCGACGAGATCGGCGCGGTGCTGCGCAAGTGTCGGGATGAACAGTCCCGAACTCTCTTCGTCCAATGAAAGATCGGCCTGGCCGAGATGATCGTAAAGAGCCTTTTCCTCCGCCTTGGCCAGCATGTTCTGGGAAATGTCGAAACCCTCGAGCCGTTTTGCGAGGGAGCGGATTTCAACACCAAGGAGACCGGTACCGCAGCCAATATCGACGACAGTGTCAAAGGCGCTGTCTTTCGCTTCCTTGCCGATCAGTTCCGCCAGTTTTTGCGGCACGCTGTAATCCAGCTTCTCGACAAGCGAGGTTTCGAAACGGTCGGCATAATCGTCGAACAGCCCTTCCACATAACGGCTTGGCGGCTGTTCGGGTGTTTCGGCGGCGCCAAAAACCGCAAGTTTCAGTTCGGCTGCAAACAGCCCTTCCAAATCAAGTGCGGCGACTTTCTCGTAAGCCGCCACGGCTTTTGCGGTCTCCCCCGCCTTTTCGTGATACTCCCCGAAGCGAAACCATCCCGCCGTCCACCGCGGCGCAAGTTCGAGCGCCTGCTCCATAAGTTCGGCGGCGGCGGGATAATCACCGCCTTCCGCCAACATGCGGGCATAGTCCGCCCGGCGGTCGGCAATGACGTCACCGGAAGAAAACTGGTTTGGG
>QFOL01000494.1 GCA_003241215.1 Agrobacterium fabrum | reverse complement strand
CTCGTCCACCCGGCCCTTGAATTCCTTTTCGGGCGGCAGGGCCGGCAGCTCCGCGCCCATGCGCTGATAGACGTTCACGCCCGCAGAAGGCTGCAGGTCCTTCTGCTCTTCGGATTGCACCCTGCCCTGACGGCTCGGCTGAGCCTCATTTTCCAGCTGGCGGGACAGCGCATTGCTTTCGCTCTGCGGCCCGGACTGGGCAAAAGCCACACCCACCGGCGCGCCGAAAGCGAGCGCCAGCAGCGAAACGGAAAGGCAGAGGTGAACCGAGCGCATGATCATCGCCTGTATCAACCGTCAAACCGTGGCGCTTTTTCGTCAAGCAGGGCGTTGATTTCAGAAACGGCCTGGGCGGCGCCACTGGCGTTATCGAAAACACCGCTGCGCATCGCCACGAACTCCACACCGGTTTCGGCCACAGCAACCACCGAGGAAAGATCCGTACCGCCCATGACGATGGCGGGAATTTCGATCATCGACGCCCACCATTCGCCGAGCGCCAGGTTTTTGGGGTGCGCCTCAGGCTTGATGTCGCCTTCCAGCTTCCCGAAAAACACATAATCGGGGTTGGCCTCGCCCTGCTCCAGCGCCTTGTGGCGGTCATCCGCATTGCCGCCGCCGACGATCAGCTTCGGCGTGAATTTTTCCACCGCCTCGGCAAGCGCCTCGCCATTGCCAACCACATGCAGGCCATCCGCCTTCACGCGGCCCGCAACGCGGCTGTCACCGGCGATGAGCGCTGCCGCGCCCGCCTTCTGGACGAGGGGGACGATCAGTTCGGCGCGTTTCTGGAAAGCGGCGTCATCAAGACCGTATTGCGGAATGATGACCGAAGCGACATCGCCGCCCCGCAGCGCTTCTTCCACATCTGTCGCCTGCTTTTGTGCATCGTCCATTTGCGGAACGATCAGGACAAGGCGGCAACGGTCTTCAACAATGCTCATCGTTTCGTCCATTTCAGGCAGAAGACGCTTCGCGCGCGATCTGCACTCGTTTTCATATGACAAATCCGATAAACCGGACCGGCGAAAGGATCAACCGTCCATCCATGCTCACCGATTTTCATTTTTATCTCGTCGCCATTCCCGCAGTCGTCCTCGTCGGCCTTTCCAAGGGAGGGCTGGGCGGCGCTCTGGCCCTGATGGGCGTGCCGCTGATGGCGCTTGCGGTTTCGCCCGTGCAGGCGGCGGCCATCTTCCTGCCGATCCTGATCGTCATGGATATCGTGGCGCTTTTTGCCTGGCGACACTACAACCACCGGGAAACGCTCCTCATCATGCTGCCGGGCGCAATCGCCGGTATCGCACTGGGCTGGGCGACCTCGAGCCTCATTTCCGCGGACGCCATGCGCCTTGTCGTCGCCTCTGTCACGATCCTGTTCGTGCTGCGTTATTTCTATGAGAGCTTCAAAAGCCGCAAGGGCCAGGAAATCCCGGCCAAGCCGCAAAGACCGGCCGCCGCCACGCTCTGGTCCAGCCTTTCTGGTTATGCAAGCTTCGTCGCCCATGCGGGCGGACCGCCATTCCAGATCTATGTCCTTCCGCTGAAGCTCGATCCAAAGACCTATACCGGCATGAGCGTGCGTTTCTTCGCCATCATGAACGCTATCAAGCTCATCCCCTATTTCGCGCTCGGCGCACTTGATGCCACCAACCTCAAGACATCGGCCAGCCTGCTGCCCGTGGCCATGGTGGCGACGCTTGCAGGCGCCAGGGTGGTGAAATATCTGAAACCATCCGTGTTTTACCCGCTCATGTACGCCATGGCGCTGATTGCCGCGCTGAAACTGCTATGGGACGGGCTGCCGTTCTGAACCGGGCAATAAAAAGCTCTGGCAGCAGGTTTTCGCCGCCAGAGCTCGAAAGGCTCAGACCGCCAGCCCCTCATTCATCGAGGGCCGGCGGCCTGGCATAAATCAGTGTCTTGTCAAGGCTCTCAGCCTCTGCAGTTCATCCTTCAGGCGCAGTTTTCGACGTTTAAGGTCCGCGATCTCTCTATCGTCAGACGACGGGGAAGCAAGAATACTTTCGAGCTCCTCCTCCAGAGCACCGTGTTTCTTTTCGAGCGAT
>QFOL01000105.1 GCA_003241215.1 Agrobacterium fabrum | reverse complement strand
TTTTTGATTGGCGATATCTTTGATCCAACAATTAGTCATATCATAGAGCAAATGATCCATGATTGAGCTCGACAGTTTCGACCAGAAGATTCTGCATGTGCTCGGCGATGACGGGCGGGTGAGCTGGCGGGATCTGGCGGCGCGGATAGGTCTTTCCTTCACGCCGACGCTGCGGCGCGTGCGCAAGCTGGAAGAGGAAGGCATCATTCGTGGTTACACCGCCGTGTTCGATGAGAACCGGCTGCTCGGCAATATGGGCGTCTTCATTTCCGTCACGCTGGAACGGCAGATCAAGGAAGCGCTGACGACCTTCGAGCATCATGTCGCTTCCATTCCCGAAGTGGTGGGCGGTTACCAGACCAGCGGCAGCTCCGATTACCTGATCCACGCCATGGTGCGGGATCTGCCGCATTATCAGCAGCTTCTGGATTTCCTGACCACCGTTCCCGGCGTGTCGCGCATCCAGTCCAATTTCGCCATCAAGACATTCGTGCGCCGTTCCGCCGCCTTCACCGGAGGTGACGCGCCGTAATCAAGGGCTGCCGGCGCGGAGGAGGTGCCGGCCGCCGATGAAAGGGACGGCGGCAGATGCCGTCCGGAGGAGGAGACGCGATGAGTTTGAACCTCGCCGCCATTTTCGACGCCGATCTCGGCCCGGAAATCGCAGCATTGCGCGACAGCGCAAGAGCATTCGCCGACGATAAAATTGTCCCGCTCGCCGCCGAGATCGACCGCGACGACCGCTTCCCGCGCAAGCTTTGGCCGCAAATGGGCGAGCTCGGCCTGCACGGCATCACCGTTTCGGAGGAGTTCGGCGGTGCTGACATGGGCTATCTCGCCCATTGCGTGGCGATGGAGGAAATAAGTCGGGCTTCCGCTTCCATCGGCCTTTCCTACGGCGCCCATTCCAACCTCTGCATCAACCAGATCCACCGCTGGGGAACGCAAGAACAGAAGCACACATATCTGCCGAAACTCGTCTCCGGTGAACATGTCGGCTCGCTCGCCATGAGCGAAACGGAGGCCGGTTCGGATGTCGTGTCGATGCGGCTGAAGGCGGAACGCAGAGGCGACCGCTATGTGCTGAATGGCGCGAAAATGTGGATCACCAATGGCCATGAGGCCGATACGCTGGTGGTCTACGCCAAGACGGATATGTCCGCCGGCCCACGCGGCATCACCGCCTTCCTGATCGAAAAGGGCTTCAAGGGGTTTCGCCCGGCCCAGAAACTCGACAAGCTCGGCATGCGCGGCTCACCCACCTCGGAACTGGTATTCGAGGATTGCGAGGTGCCGGAAGAGAACATTCTCGGACGCCTCAATGACGGCGTGACGGTGCTGATGAGCGGACTGGATTACGAGCGCGCCGTGCTGGCCGCAGGCCCGGTCGGCATCATGCAGGCGGCTATCGATCTGGTTTTGCCCTATGCTCGCGAGCGCAAGCAATTCGGCAAACCTATCGGCGAATTCCAGCTGGTGCAGGGCAAGCTCGCCGATATTTATTCGGCCATGAATGCATCCCGCGCCTATGTCTATGCCGTGGCGCGGGCCTGCGACAATGGTCGCATCACAAGGCAGGACGCGGCGGGCGCGATCCTGTTTGCCGCCGAACGGGCGACGCAGGTGGCCCTGGATGCCATCCAGCTTCTCGGCGGTTCCGGTTATGTCAATGAAAGCCCGGCCGGACGGCTGCTGCGCGACGCCAAGCTTTATGAAATCGGCGCGGGCACCAGCGAAATCCGCCGGATGCTGATCGGCCGCGAACTGGTCAAGGGCAACGGGTGAGGACACGCGATGAAGCTTACATCCAGTCTGAACCGCGACCCCACCTTCGCTGCCAATGTCGATTTCATGTCGGGTCTGGTGGGTGACCTGCGGCAGCACGTCGAAAAAATCTCGAAAGGCGGCGGCGACAAGGCCCGCGAACGGCATCTTTCCCGCGGCAAATTGCTGGTGCGCGACCGGATCGAAGCCCTTCTCGATCCCGGCAGCCCATTCCTGGAGTTCTCGCAATTCGCAGCTTACGATGTCTATGACGAACCCGTCCCCGCCGCCGGCATCGTCACAGGCATTGGCCGGGTCTCGGGCCGGGAATGTGTGATCGTCGCCAATGATGCGACGGTCAAAGGCGGCACCTATTATCCGCTGACGGTGAAAAAACATCTGCGCGCGCAGGAAATCGCCGCCGAGAATCGCCTGCCCTGCATCTATCTGGTGGATTCCGGCGGTGCGAACCTGCCCAATCAGGACGAGGTGTTTCCCGACCGCGATCATTTCGGCCGCATCTTCTATAATCAGGCCAACATGTCGGCGGAAGGCATCGCCCAGATCGCCGTGGTGATGGGCAGCTGCACGGCAGGCGGGGCCTATGTGCCTGCCATGAGCGACCAGTCCGTCATCGTCAAAAATCAGGGCACGATCTTCCTCGGCGGCCCGCCGCTGGTGAAGGCCGCGACCGGTGAGGTGGTGAGCGCGGAAGAGCTGGGCGGCGCTGACGTGCATTCGCGGCAATCCGGCGTCACCGATCATTACGCCAATAACGACCGCCACGCGCTGGCGCTGACCCGTCGGATCGTCTCGACACTCAACCGCCGCAAACAGGTGGAGCTGGATATTCGCGAGCCGGCGGAGCCGCTTTATCCGGCAGACGAGCTTTACGGTGTCATACCCGCCGATACGCGAAAACCCTTCGAGGTGCGCGAGATCATCGCGCGTCTGGTGGACGGTTCCGAATTCGACGAGTTCAAGGCGCTTTACGGCACAACTTTGGTCTGCGGTTTCGCCCATATCCATGGCTATCCCGTTGGCATCGTCGCCAATAACGGCATTCTCTTTTCGGAATCGGCGCTGAAGGGCGCACATTTCATCGAACTCTGCTGCCAGCGCGGTATTCCGCTGGTTTTCCTGCAAAACATCACCGGCTTCATGGTCGGCAAGGCCTATGAGGCGGGCGGCATCGCCAAGGACGGCGCCAAGCTCGTCACCGCCGTCGCATCGGCAAAAGTGCCGAAATTCACCGTCATCATCGGCGGCTCCTTCGGGGCAGGCAATTACGGCATGTGCGGGCGGGCCTATTCGCCGCGCTTTTTGTGGATGTGGCCCAACGCCCGCATTTCCGTGATGGGCGGTGAACAGGCGGCCTCCGTTCTGGCGCAAATTCGCCGCGACGGCATCGAGGCCGATGGCCGTCACTGGTCCAAGGAAGGCGAGGAGGCATTCAAGCAGCCGATCCGGGAGAAATATGAAAAAGAGGGGCATCCCTATTATGCCAGCGCGCGGCTGTGGGACGACGGCATCATCGATCCCCGGGATACCCGTTTCGTGCTCGGCCTCGGGCTTTCCGCAGCACTCAACGCACCGATAGAACCCACCCGTTTTGGCCTGTTCAGGATGTGAGGCGACGATGTTCTCGAAGATACTGATCGCCAACAGGGGCGAAATCGCCTGCCGCATCATCCGCACCGCCGCCAGGATGGGCATCCGCACCGTCGCCGTCTATTCAGATGCCGACCGGGAAGCCATGCATGCGGCACTGGCCGATGAAGCCATCGCCATCGGCCCCGCACCGGCGCGCTCGTCCTATCTCGACGCCGAAAGGATCATTGCCGCCGCAAGGGCAAGCGGCGCGGAAGCCATTCATCCAGGTTACGGTTTTCTCTCCGAAAATGCGGCTTTCGCCGAAGCCTGCGCCGCTGCCGGCCTCGTTTTCATCGGCCCGCCGCCCGAAGCGATCCGCGCCATGGGCGGCAAAAGCGAAGCGAAGGCGCTGATGGCGAAAGCCGGCGTCCCCGTTGTCCCGGGTTATCATGGCGACGAACAGGGCGGCAAACGGCTCTCGGGCGAGGCGGACAAGATCGGTTATCCGGTGCTGCTCAAGGCTTCGGCCGGCGGCGGCGGCAAGGGCATGCGCATTGTCCGGCGGGAACACGATTTTGCGGCGGAACTTGCCGGCGCCAAACGCGAAGCGCTGGCCGCCTTTGGCAGTGACCGCATGCTGATCGAAAAATATCTGGAGCGGCCACGCCATGTGGAAATACAGGTATTCGCCGACGGTCACGGCAATTGTGTTTCGCTTTTCGAGCGCGACTGCTCGATCCAGCGCCGGCACCAGAAGGTTATAGAGGAAGCCCCGGCTCCCGGCCTGCCCGATACCCTGCGGCAACGCATGTATGAGGCAGCCGTCGCCGCCGCCCGCGCCATCGATTATCGCGGGGCGGGAACGGTGGAGTTTCTCCTCGATCCTTCCGGTGATTTCTATTTCATGGAAATGAACACCCGGCTTCAGGTCGAACATCCCGTCACGGAATTTATTACCGGTCTCGATCTGGTCGAATGGCAGATAAGAGTGGCGAATGGTGAGGCGCTGCCGAAACATTGGGCCGATCTCGGCATAAGCGGCCATGCCATCGAGGCCCGGATCTATGCCGAAGACCCGGTGCATGATTTCCTGCCGTCGACAGGGGCGATAAGCCATCTCGTTTTCCCGGCTGAGGGCACTCACCTCAGGATCGACAGCGGCATTCGCGCAGGCGACGCCATCACCGTGCATTACGATCCGATGATCGCCAAGCTGATCGTCTGGGATCACGACCGCCCATCCGCCGTGCGACGCCTGCGGCTGGCGCTGGAAAAACTGGCGATCTGCGGCGTCGCCAGCAACATTGCCTTTCTGACGCGGCTTACGGGGCTCGAGGCTTTCGCCGCCGCCGATCTCGATACCGGGTTCATACCCCGCCATGAGGCGGCGCTTTTTGCTCCCGCGACCACGGGCGAAAATGAAATCGCACTGGGCGCGCTCGGCCTGCTGCTTTCGCGCGGAAAAACCCAAGAGTGCGGCTCACAGCCGATAACCGATCCCCATAGTCCATGGAACGCCGCCAACGCCTTCCGACTGAATGCGCCGGCACGGGAAACCCTGCATTTCATTATGGACAACCAGCCAATCGACCTTGGCGTCACCCATGAAGCGGACGGCTTTTCGCTGGCGATTGGCGAACGGACGATCCGCGCCCATGGCAACCTCACGGATAACGGCAGCTTCCGTGCGACGGTCACAGGCATGACACGGCGAGGCTATTTTCTGGAAGAGAGCGGCGGCTATGCGCTTTTTCTGGATGGCGAACACTATCGCATCAGCCAGCCAGACCCGGTCGACATCGCGGATTCCACCACCCATACCGGCGGCCTTGAAGCGCCCATGCCCGGCGTCATTCGCGCCCTGCTACGCGAAAAAGGCGCCGCGGTTGAAGCCGGCGACGCTTTGGTGGTGATGGAAGCGATGAAAATGGAACACACGATCCGTGCGCCCGCGAAAGGCATCGTCACCGCCATCAACTGCGCGGAGGGCGATATGGTGTCAGCCGGGGCGGTGCTGGTGGATTTCGAGCCGGAGGGCGCATGAAATGGACTGGCCACGAACTGTAAGGCTTGTCGAGGTTGGCGCGCGCGACGGCCTGCAGAATGAAAGCACCGAAGTTTCCACCGCCATCAAGATCGAACTCATCGAACGGCTCGCCGCGGCCGGATTGCCGGCGGTCGAGGCGGGCGCTTTTGTGTCGCCCAGGAAGGTTCCGCAAATGGCTGGCTCAACGGAGGTGTTTCAGGGCCTGAGGCGACGACCCGCTACGGCCTATCCGGCGCTGGTGCCCAATATGAAAGGTTTCGAGGCCGCCCTCAATGCCGGCGTGACGGAAATCGCGGTGTTCGTGTCCGCCTCCGAAGGCTTCAGCACGCACAATATCGGCTGCTCGCGGGCGGAAAGCCTGGAGCGCCTGCGCGATGTCGCAGAGGCGGCGGCCAGCGGCAATATCCGCATGCGCGGCTATGTCTCCTGCATTGCCGGCTGCCCCTATGACGGTGCGGTCGCGCCCGATGAGGCGGCGGCGATGGCCGAGGCGCTTGTCGCGCTTGGGTGCTATGAAATCTCGCTCGGCGATACCATCGGTGTCGGCACGGCCGGCCAGATTCGCAAGGTCATCAAAGGCGTATCGGCCCGCATCCCGCATGAGAAACTCGCCATGCATTTCCACGACACCTATGGGCAGGGTGTCGCCAATGTGCTGGCCTCGCTTCAGGAAGGCATCACCGTCTTCGACAGCTCCGTGGCCGGGCTGGGCGGTTGCCCCTTTGCGCCAGGCGCGAGCGGCAATGTCGCCACCGAAGATGTCGTTTATCTGTTGAATGGACTTGGCGTCGAAACCGGTATCGACCTGACGGCCGTGGCGAAGACTGGCGACTGGATCAGCCGGCATCTCGGCAGGCCGAATGCGGCACGCGCCGGCAAGGCCCTGCTTGCCGCAAGACAGGAGAGCGACCCGCATGGCGAATGAATTGTTGCGCGAGACGCGCAAGGACGTTCTGTGGCTGACGCTTAACCGGCCTGAGGTTCACAATGCCCTTAATGCGGCAATGACGGATGCGCTTACGGATGCGATCAGAACCGCCTCCAGCGACCGCGCCCTGCGCGCCGTGGTGATAACGGCGGCGGGAGAGCGCAGCTTCTGCTCCGGGGCCGACCTGAAAGAAAGCGCCGGCGGCATGTTCCTCTCTCGAGAGGGAACGAACCCCATTGCCGACGTGATGCGCGCCATCGAGAGCTGCGACAAACCCGTTATTGCCCGCATCAACGGACGGGTTCTGGCCGGTGGGGTTGGCCTTGTCGCCGCCTGCGACCTTGCCTATGCCGCCGATCATGCGGAATTCGGCCTGCCGGAAGTGCGAGTCGGACTTTTCCCGGCCATGGTGGCGGCAAAGCTTCTGACGAAAATATCCCTGGGCGGGCTTCAGGAAATGGCCTATCTCGGCCAGCCTCTCAGCGCCGCAGAAGCGACGGGGCTCGGCCTCATAAACCGAACCGTGCCGGTGGCCGAACTGGATACTTTGATCGAGGATGTTCTTGCAAGGCTGCGCCAGAATGCACCGGGCGCCATCGCGGCTGGAAAGGCGGCCCTGCTGGCGATGCGCGAGATGCCCGCTCCCGAACGTCTCGGCTTTGCCGAAGGCGTTATCGCGGCCGTCAGCGGCAGCGACGAGGCACGGGAGGGGCGGCTGGCCTTCGCTGAAAAACGCCCGCCGCGCTGGAATGACCCGCCCTGAGCCCGGTGGCGGAGATCGAAGGCCATCCCCGCTGTTAATCGATATAATACCCGCCACCGCGTTGACCCCGTTCAACAAATCGCGTTCTATCCAGCACCTTTCGCCGCAGTGCGGTCGGGAAGCCGGAGGAGACTTTATGCGCCTTGTAAAAACCGTCGCCGAATTGCGGGATGCGATTGCCGCCTTTCGCCGCGAAGGCAAGACTGTCGGCTTCGTGCCGACCATGGGGTTTCTCCATATCGGCCATCTGACGCTGGTTACCAAAGCCAAGGCGGAAAACGACGTCACGGTGGTTTCCATCTTCGTCAATCCGCTACAATTCGGCGCAAATGAAGATCTCGCTCGCTACCCCCGCGATCTCGCCCGCGACAGCACGCTTCTGGAAGAGGCGGGCGTCGACATTCTGTTCGCGCCCGAGGTTGCCGAGATGTATCCGCGCCCCATGTCGACCATCGTGGATGTGCCGGAACTGGGCAGCCAGCTGGAAGGCGCGGTACGGCCGGGTCATTTCGCCGGGGTTACGACCGTGGTGACCAAGCTTTTTAATCTCGTCCAGCCGGACGCCGCCTATTTCGGCGAAAAGGACTATCAGCAGGTGACGCTGATCCGTCGAATGGTCGAGGATCTTGCACAACCGGTACGCGTGGTGCCTGTCGCCACCGTGCGGGAAGCGGATGGTCTCGCCTGCTCCTCGCGCAACGTCTATCTGAACCCCCAGCAACGCGCCGCCGCCGTGATCGTGCCGCGCGCGCTGGACGAGGCCGAACGGCTCTATAATGAAGGCCTCGACGACCCGGCGGCCTTCGAAGCCGCGCTCGAAAAACTCATCGCCGCCGAACCGCTGGCGTCGCCGGAGGTGGTTGCTATACGCGATCCTGATACGCTGGCGCCCGTCACCTCCGTGCAGTCCGGGCCGGTATTGGTGGCGCTGTTCGTACGCATCGGCAGCACACGGCTTCTCGATAACCGCGTCATCGGCCGCAGCAGAAGCGAAAAAAGGGAGGCTGCCCAATGAGCACCCACGCAAAACACACGCGGCTGACGACAGCCTCCATCCGGCAGATGAAAGGCGAGGCCCGCATCGTCTGCCTCACCGCCTATACGACACCGATTGCCCGCCTGCTCGATCCGCATTGCGATCTCTTGCTGGTCGGCGACTCGCTCGGCATGGTGCTTTACGGCATGGAGACGACGGTCAGCGTCACGCTGGACATGATGATTGCCCATGGCCGCGCCGTCATGCGCGGCGTGGAACATGCCTGCGTGATCGTCGATCTTCCTTTCGGAACCTACCAGGAATCGAAGGAACAGGCCTTCCGCAACGCCGTGCGGCTGATGCAGGAAACCGGCTGCGATGGCGTGAAACTGGAGGGCGGCGAGGAGATGGCCGAGACCGTCGCGTTTCTCGTTGCCCGCGGCATTCCCGTTTTCGGCCATGTCGGCCTGATGCCGCAGCTGGTTCACACCGCCGGCGGCTTCCGCTCGCTCGGTCATTCGGATGCGGAAACGCAGAAAATCTGGCGGGATGCGATTGCCGTCGATCAGGCGGGCGCCTTCGCGATTGTCGTGGAGGGCACGGTGGAGCCGCTGGCCCGCGAGCTGACCGAAAAACTCGCCGCACCCACCGTCGGCATCGGCGCATCGCCGGCCTGCGATGGGCAGGTGCTCGTTTCCGACGACATGCTCGGCCTTTTCACCGACTTCAAACCGAAATTCGTCAAGCGTTTCGCCGATCTTGGCCCGACGGTCTCGGAAGCAGCGGCGGCCTATGCCGATGAGGTTCGCTCGGGCGCATTTCCGGGGCCTGAGCATACGTTTCAGGTTCGCAAGCACCCCGTTAAGGGACGGTGATGCTTGGGCGGCATGCTGATGGCAAGACTTGCCCTAAAACTCAACGTCATCCTCGGGCTTGACCCGAGGATCCAGAACCCGACGCACCATGGATCCTCGGGTCAAGCCCGAGGATGACGGCGGAGGGGTTGAGGAAAGGCAGTTAACTGTTAGCCGCCTGCACGGACTGATCGCAGTCTTTGCACCAGCGAATCGAATGACTACACAATCCCGCCGCTGCCGCCGATCGAAGCCGGCCGTTCCGCCGCGACACGCTTGCGGTAACCGCTTGCCCGATAGGCCGCGATGGGATCGATAGCGCCGCCCGCCAATTGCCGCGCCTGGGCAAGAATCAGTTCGACATCGGTGCGATAGGCCCGCTTCAGCATATCGGAAGCCATCAGCGCATCATTATCCTGCTGGTAACCGTCGAGAGCCGCGCGATCCACCAGCAGCGCCTGCGCATAGGCGCGGCGGATTTCGTTGGCGCTGGAGATCAGACTTTCGATCGGGTCCGTCACATTATGCGACTGGTCGATCATATGGGCGGGATGGAAACCCTTCACACCGCGATGTTCGGCATCCACTAGCTCGTTGAAAACGAGGAACAGGCGGTATGGCTCGATTGAGCCGGCATCCAGATCGTCATCGCCATATTTGCTGTCGTTGAAGTGGAAACCGCCGAGCTTGCCGAACTGGATAAGCCGGGCGACGATCATCTCGATATTGGTATTCGGCGCATGATGGCCGAGATCGACGAGGCAGAAGGCCTTTTCGCCGAGCGTATTGGCGATGAGGTAATTGGTGCCCCAGTCCTGCACGACGGTGGAATAAAAAGCCGGCTCGTACATCTTGTGTTCGGAGAAAATGCGCCAGTCATCCGGCAGCGCCTTGTAGATATCGGCCATGGCGGCGAGATAACGCTCGAAACTTCTGGTGAAATTGCTCTGGCCGGGAAAATTCGAACCATCGCCCACCCACACCGTCAGCGCCTTCGAGCCGATGGCCTTGCCGATCTCGATACATTCGATGTTGTGCTCGACCGCCTGTCGGCGCGTGGCGGCGTCCGTGTGGCTGAGCGAACCGTATTTGTAGGAATGGCTCTGGCCGGGCGCATCCGAAAACGTGTTGGAATTCATGGCGTCGAAGCCGAGACCCAGCGCATCGGCATGGGCTTTCAATCGCTTCGGGTCCTGCCTGTCCCACGGAATATGCAGGGAAACATTGGGCGTCGCCCGTGTCAGCTGGTTGATGACGGCGCAATCATCCAGCTTGTCGAAAATGCCGCGCGGCTCGCCCGTGCCGGGAAAACGGGCAAACCGGGTGCCGCCGGTGCCAACGCCCCAGGAGGGCACGGCGACGAAAAATTCCGCGACCTTGGCCGTGACGGCCTCGATGTCGATGTTACGGCGCGCGAGCTGGTTACCCAGCGCCTGATAATCGTCCTTTAGCGCAGCAGCACGCTTGTCGTTTTCCGCCGCGATCACATCGGCGGCGATTTTCGTCTCGATCATCTCTTCCTCCCCGGAATCGGTCCCGTGCATACTAGTTCATCGCCCCACCTCCATCATTCCGGCCTTGAGCCGGAATGACGGAGGTAAGACGTGCTGAAATTCCTACCGCGTAAAACTCTGCGCATTACCGGCATCGACATTGATGATGTTGCCGGTCGACTTGGCGGAGGCGTCGGACGCCAGGAAGTAGATCGCCTCGGCGATATCTTCCGGGAAGACATTGAGCTTCAGCATCGAGCGCTTGCGGTAATGTTCCTCCAGATCGGTCACTTCGATCTTAGATGAGGCCGCACGCTGCTCGCGCCACTCGCCGCTCCAGATTTTCGAACCGCGCAGCACGGCATCGGGATTGACGGTGTTGACACGAATGCCCGCTTCCGCCCCTTCGAGGGCGAGGCAACGGGCCAGATGAATTTCCGCCGCCTTGGCCGTGCAATAGGCGGAGGCATTGGGCGAGGAAGCGAGACCGTTCTTGGAGGCAACGAAAACGACGTTGCCGCCGAGATTCTGACGCCGCAGCAGCCGGAATGCTTCCCGCGAAACGAGGAAATAGCCGGTGGCGAGAATGTCGATATTCTTGTTCCACATGGCGAGCGTCGTGTCTTCCACGGGCGCGGAGGAAGCGATGCCGGCATTGGAGACGAGGATATCCACGCCGCCGAATTCGACGCTCGCTTCCGCGAAGGCCGCGATGACGGCATCCTCTTTCGTGACATCCAGCTTCACGCTGCGCACCGCGTCAGCGCTGTAACGCTTGACGAAATCGCCCTTGGCAGCTTCCAGCGCCGCTTCGTCAATATCAGCCAGCACAACGCAGGCGCCCTCGCTCGCCAGCCTTTCCGCCGTTGCCCGGCCGATACCGCCAGCACCGCCGGTGACGAAAGCTACCCGGCCGGCAAGGCTCTTCGGCTTCGGCATGCGCTGCAGCTTTGCCTCTTCCAGCAGCCAATATTCGATATCGAAGGCTTCCTGTTCGGGAAGGCCCTGATATTCGGACACGGTGGAAGCACCACGCATGACGTTGATGGCGTTGACGTAAAATTCGCCGGCGATGCGGGCGGTGGCCTTGTCCTTCGCGAAGGACAACATGCCGACGCCGGGGATCAGGAAAATCACCGGGTTAGGGTCGCGTATATCAGGCGAATTGTCGTGGCGGCAGGCTTCATAGTAGCGGGTATAATCGGCGCGGTAAGCCTCCAGCGCCTTGTCGAGGCCGGATGTCAGCGCATCCACATCGGGATTGGCCGTATCGAGATCGAGGATCAGCGGGCGGATTTTGGTGCGCAGGAAGTGATCCGGGCAGGATGTGCCGAGCGCGCCGAGCGGCTTCAGGTCTTTCGAGTTCACGAATTCGAGAACCGCGTCCTGATCGTCGAAATGGCCGAGCTTGCGCTCCTCACGGCCGATGCGGCCACGGATTTCCGGCATCAGCCGGGCGGCGATGGCCCGACGTTCGGCAAGCGGCAGGCTCTTCGCCACCGCGCCGCCGAAAATCGTCTTGCCTTCGGTCTTGGCCGCAAACCATTCGATCGCCTTGTTGATGATGGCAAGCGTCAGCTCGTAACACGCCTTGGCGTCGTTATCCCAGGTGAACAGGCCGTGGCTTTCCAGCACGACCCCCTTGGCCTTCGGGTTGGCCTTGACGAAAGCTTCGAGATCGAGACCGAGCTGGAAACCGGGGCGACGCCAGGGCAGCCAGCCAATATCGTCACCGAAAATTTGCTGCGTCAGCTCTTTCGAATTCTTCGAGGCGGCGATGGCGATGATCGCGTCCGGATGCATATGGTCGACATGATCGTAAGGCACGAAACCGTGCAGCGGCGTATCGATGGAGGCCGCGCGCGGATTGAGGTTGAAGGTGCAATGCGGCAGGAAGCCGACCA
>QFOL01000493.1 GCA_003241215.1 Agrobacterium fabrum | reverse complement strand
GAGACTTGAGCGTATGGATAACCAATCTCTGTCGGAACATAGCATCGCCGCTGCAGACTTGCTCTCAGCGATGGCGAATCCCAAGCGCCTGATGATCTTGTGCACGCTGGTGGATACGGAAGTGCCGGTTGGTGTTCTCGCCTCACAGGTTGGTCTCAGCCAGTCAGCGCTCTCGCAGCATCTTTCGAAATTGCGTGCGCAACGGCTGGTGAAGACACGACGGGACGCGCAGACCATCTATTATTCCAGCAACTCCGAATCCGTGAAAAAAATCCTCGCCTCCCTCGAGGAAATTTATTGTCAGGCGCAGAAGAGCAGCAAGACAGCCGCCTGATCCCAGGGCCCTGTCTAACCCCCGGCAGCATCACTCGATTGAAACCGGCGCACGACGCCGGTTTTTCTTTTCAACGGCCTTTTCGTGGTTTCCAATGCAGTTATCGAGGATCGGGAACAGGCGTGGTTTTCAGCCGGATGCCGCAACCTGCATCTGCTGCTTGAGACGGCTTGCCGCAGCCGCATAGCCGCCGTCCGCGCCGTCCACGAAATGCATGTGGTCTCTCGAAAGCGGAGAGGGCACGATACAGGTCATCAATGCGGCCTCCTGTTCATGCAGGCCATAATAACAGCTTCCCGATAGGCGGCCCTGTTCCAGCCGGGCGCGGATTTTTTCGAGCCGTGCGGCATCGATATCCACCGTCATTTTCAGGCCGTCGTCGAATTTCCTGAAATCGGTATTGCTGGCGACCGAGCGGCGGTAGCGAACGGCGTTGAACCGGCCGAGCGACAGCTGCGTCGCGCTGAGGAGATTGACGAGCAGGCTCTCCGCGAGAATGCGGAATGAACGGCGCATCTTGCCCCAGACATCGTGATGGGCCGCGCCGGCCCGCGCTTCGAGGCTGAGACCTTCACGCACGAAACCGAGTTTCGGCCCATCCTCGGGCACGGGGTGACCGTGCCTCGCATCCTGTTCGGCCAGATCGACAACATCGATGACCAGTTTGCGGAATGCCGGCATGTCCCGCGACGGCCCCGGTACGGCAATGATCGACACCACCTTGCCGTGGGTCGCCGGAATGGGGTTCCAGCGGCATGAAAGACCTGTCAGGTCCGGGTGCTCGCCTGCTTCGGCTGCGGCCAGGGCATATTGCCCCTCCTTCATCCGCGCCTCCGCCCAGCTGTTGCCGCCGCCTGAAAACATGGCGTAGGAGACATCCTCGCTCGCCTGAAAACGTGCGACACGAATATCGAAGCCATTGCTGCGGATATCCTCGACGGGAACCAGCGCCACACGCATGGTGAGATCGAGATCGTCCTTTACCCAGCGCTGGACACTGGACAGTGCGATGCGCGCAAGGGGCAGGCCGGAGGGCGGCACGGCAACGGCGGCGCCATCGCCGCCGAAAACGAAAGGCAGGTCGTGACGCCCGAGACTGTTCGATACGCCCGATATGACCGCCGCACCCGCCATGTTGACCGCCTTGTATCGGCCGGTGCCGATGGCCGAGGTCGAGTCGACGATATCGGCGATGGCCAGCCCCCATCCCGGCGGCAGGGCGCGGTAGAGCGCCGGGTCGGCCACGTCTTCAAAATGCCGGAAGACGGGCAGGCCCGTCAGAAACTCTTCATCTGCTGCGATCATGGCGTATTATCCTCCAGCGGCGGCCAAACGCCAAGCGTTTACGGAAGCTCGATTCGTCCTTCCGCAGGGGCAATCCCGGCCAGCCTGGCGATTGATTTACCGGGAATAGAGTTAATCCAGCAAAGGTGACTTGCATAAATCATCAAACCTTCCGTATGAGTTGAGTGGAAGGCTCGGAATTCAAAAATGGAACGAGTTTTCGCCGGGAGGCGTCCGATAGTTTCATTCGGTCGACGCCCATGGCGCTCACCGGGTCCGCGACCCCTTTTAAGGAGACACCAGGATGAAACTGAAGACATTGACCAGCGTGACGCTCGCAGCGTCCTTCGCATTCGCACCTCTTGCCCATGCCGAAATCGTCATCGGCCTGATTGCGCCGCTCACCGGTCCTGTCGCCGCTTATGGCGACCAGGTCAAGAACGGCGCCCAGACGGCAGTC
>QFOL01000492.1 GCA_003241215.1 Agrobacterium fabrum | reverse complement strand
CACCTCGCGCAATCCGCGCTCCACGGTCGGCACGGTCACCGAAATCTACGACTATATGCGCCTGCTTTTCGCGCGTGTCGGCGTGCCCTATTCACCTGCGACCGGCCTGCCGATCGAGAGCCAGACGGTGAGCCAGATGGTTGACCGCATCCTCGCTCTCGAGGAAGGCACACGTCTTTATATTCTCGCCCCGATGGTGCGCGGCCGCAAAGGCGAATATAAAAAGGAACTCGCCGATCTGATGAAGAAGGGCTTCCAGCGCGTCAAGGTGGATGGCCAGTTCTACGAAATCGCCGACGTTCCGGCCCTCGACAAGAAATACAAGCACGATATCGACGTGGTGGTCGACCGTGCGGTGGTGCGCCCGGATATGGCCGCGCGCCTTGCCGACAGTCTCGAGACCTGTCTCAAGCTCGCCGACGGGCTGGCTGTCGCGGAATTCGCCGACAAGCCCCTGCCGCCGGAAGAGACCGCCGCCGGCGGTTCCGCCAACAAGTCGCTTAACGAAACCCATGAACGTGTGCTGTTTTCGGAAAAATTCGCCTGCCCCGTCTCCGGCTTCACCATTCCGGAAATCGAGCCGCGGCTGTTTTCCTTCAACAATCCCTTCGGCGCCTGCCCGAGCTGCGATGGCCTCGGCTCGCAGCAGAAGGTGGATGAAAACCTGATTGTGCCGGAGCCGGCCCGCACGCTGCGTGACGGCGCGATTGCGCCCTGGGCAAAATCCTCCTCGCCCTATTACAACCAGACGCTGGAAGCACTGGGCAAGGCCTTCGGTTTCAAGCTGTCGAGCAAATGGTCCGATCTCTCGAAGGACGCACAGCACGCCATCCTGCAGGGCACGGATGACAAGATCGAATTCAACTATCAGGACGGCGCGCGATCCTACAAGACGGTGAAGAATTTCGAAGGCATCGTGCCCAATCTGGAACGTCGCTGGAAAGAGACCGACAGCGCCTGGGCGCGTGAGGAAATCGAACGCTACATGTCGGCGGCCCCCTGCCCGGCCTGCGCCGGTTATCGCCTGAAGCCGGAAGCGCTCGCCGTCAAGATCAACAGGCTGCATATCGGTGAAGTCACCGAAATGTCGATCCGCACCGCGCGCGACTGGTTCGAGGTGCTGCCGGAAAACCTCAACGCCAAGCAGAATGAGATCGCAGTCCGTATCCTCAAGGAAATCCGCGAACGCCTGCGTTTTCTCAACGATGTCGGGCTGGATTATCTCAGCCTGTCGCGCAATTCCGGCACGCTTTCGGGCGGTGAAAGCCAACGCATCCGGCTGGCCTCGCAGATCGGCTCGGGCCTCACGGGCGTTCTCTATGTCCTCGACGAGCCCTCGATCGGCCTGCACCAGCGCGACAATGCCCGCCTGCTCGATACGCTGAAACACCTGCGCGATATCGGCAATACGGTCATCGTGGTCGAACATGACGAGGACGCCATTCTGACGGCGGATTATGTCGTCGATATCGGCCCGGCCGCCGGCATTCATGGCGGTCAGGTGATCGCCGAGGGATCACCGCAGGAGGTGATGGCCAATCCGAAATCGCTGACCGGCAAATATCTCTCCGGCGAACTCGGCGTCGCCGTGCCGGCGGAGCGCCGCAAGCCCAAGAAGGGCCGCGAGATCAAGGTTTTTGGCGCACGCGGTAACAATCTGAAGAATGTCACGGCCGCCGTGCCGCTCGGCGTCTTCACCGCGGTGACCGGCGTATCGGGCGGCGGCAAGTCCACCTTCCTGATCGAGACGCTGTATAAATCGGCGGCGCGCCGGGTGATGGGCGCGCGCGAAATCCCGGCCGAGCATGACCGTATCGACGGTTTCGAATTCATCGACAAGGTCATCGATATCGACCAGTCGCCGATTGGCCGCACGCCACGCTCCAACCCCGCCACCTATACCGGCGCCTTCACGCCGATCCGCGACTGGTTCGCCGGCCTGCCGGAAGCCAAGGCGCGCGGTTATGCGCCGGGCCGTTTCTCCTTCAACGTCAAGGGCGGCCGCTGCGAGGCCTGCCAGGGCGACGGCGTCATCAAGATCGAGATGCACTTCCTGCCTGACGTTTACGTCACCTGCGATGT
>QFOL01000491.1 GCA_003241215.1 Agrobacterium fabrum | reverse complement strand
CCGAATTCCGCCAATTCGCAGTTCTTCATCATGTTTGCCGACGGCCCGTTCCTGAACGGCCAATATACCGTGGTCGGCAAGGTCGTGTCCGGCATGGAAGCCGTGGACAAGATCAAGCGCGGCGCAGGCGGCAACGGCGAAGTTTCCAACCCCGACCGGATGATCAAGGTCACCGTCGGCAAGAAGTAAGGTAGGGCAATAGAGCCCGAACAGAGGAGAATAGTCATGGCCGAGATCAAGGATCCGGAAAACACCATCATCATGGAAACCACGACCGGCAAGGTCGTGATCCAGCTGCTGCCGGAAGTTGCTCCGGGCCACGTTGCCCGCATCAAGGAACTCGTATCGGAAGGCGCTTACGATGGCGTCGTTTTCCACCGCGTCATCGAAGACTTCATGGCCCAGACGGGCGACGTGAAGTTCGGCAAGAAGGGTGCGGAAAGCTTCAACCCGGCCCGCGCCGGCATGGGCGGCTCCGACAAGCCGGACCTCAAGGCCGAATTCTCCGCCATTCCGCACGTGCGCGGCACCTGCTCCATGGCCCGTTCGCAGAACCCGAACTCCGCCAACTCGCAGTTCTTCATCTGCTTCACGGATTCGCCGTGGCTCAACAAGCAGTACACCGTCTGGGGCCAGGTCATCGAAGGCATGGAAGCCATCGACAAGGTCAAGCGTGGCGAGCCGGTGAAGGACCCGGATTCGATCGTTTCCATCAAGCTCGCTTCTGCGGCTTAAGGTTAAAGAGTTTCTCCCGCCTTGCTGAACTGCAGGGCGGGCGGATGTTTTGCTGATGGAGTGTTCCTCGCACTCGGCGTCATCCTCGGGCTTGACCCGAGGATCCATCACCCGGCGACGTCGTGGATCCTCGGGGCAAGCCCGAGGATGACGCCGAGTGCGAGGGAGCCCCTTCACCAACAACGACCCGCCGGCAGTTTGCTGCGAGGCGGGTTTTGATATTTTCGAGAGCCCCTTTCATGCGTGTAGACCTGTTCGATTTCGATCTGCCCGAGGAGAATATCGCCCTGCGCCCGGCGAACCCGCGCGATAGCGCGCGCCTGCTCGTCGTCGATCCGAATGAAAACCGCATGGAGGACCATCGCGTCTTTAACCTGCCGTCTTTCCTGCGGCCCGGCGATGCGCTTGTCTTCAACGACACCCGTGTCATCCCTGCCCAGCTGGAAGGGGTGCGGCTGCGCGAAGGCGCGCTGGAGACGGCGGTTTCGGCCACGCTGCACATGCGTGCCGACCAATCCCGCTGGAAGGCTTTCGCGCGTCCCGGCAAGCGGATCAAGCAGGGCGACCGCATCCGTTTCGGTTACGAGCGCGACAATGCCTGCGGCCTTGCCCATCTGGAAGCCACCGTCGAGGAGAAGGGTGAGGAGGGCGAGATTACGCTGCTGTTCGACGTCTCCGGCCCTGTTCTGGACGAGGCGATTGCGTCGGTCGGCCATATTCCCTTGCCGCCCTATATTGCTGCGAAACGTCCGGAAGATGCGCAGGATCAGACCGATTACCAGACCATCTATGCCCGCGAAAAGGGCGCTGTCGCCGCGCCCACGGCCGGGCTGCATTTCACGCCCGATCTGTTCGAAGCGCTTGATAAGGTAGGTATCGAGCGGCATTTCGTAACGCTTCACGTAGGGGCAGGCACTTTCCTTCCGGTGAAGTCCGACGATACCGACGACCACAAGATGCATTTCGAGATCGGCCATGTGTCGCAGGAAACCGCGACAAGGCTCAACGCCGTCAAGGCGCGCGGCGGGCGCATCGTCTGCGTCGGCACCACTTCGTTGCGGCTGATCGAAAGCGCGGCCGACGATAACGGCGTTATCCACCCATGGTCCGACGCCACCGGCATCTTCATCACGCCGGGATACCGTTTCCGCGCGGTCGATATTCTGATGACCAATTTCCACCTGCCGAAATCGACGCTGTTCATGCTCGTTTCGGCTTTCTGCGGTCTCGAAACGATGCGTACCGTTTCTATTCCTATGGCGATTCCAGCCTGTTGTTCCGGAAAAACTGATGCACGACAAATTCACCTTCACCCTGAAAGCCACGAGCGGCGGCGCGCGTCTCGGCGAAGTCGCCATGCCGCGCGGCGTCATCCGCACGCCCGCCTTCATGCCGGTCGGCACTGTCGGCACCGTCAAGGCCATGTATCTCGATCAGGTGCGCGAGCTGGGGGCGGATATCATTCTCGGCAATACCTATCACCTGATGCTGCGGCCCGGCCCCGAGCGTGTCGCCCGCCTTGGCGGTCTGCATGAGCTGATCCGATGGCCACACCCGATCCTCACCGATAGCGGCGGTTTTCAGGTCATGTCGCTGTCCGGCCTGCGCAAGCTGGACGAGAAGGGCGTGACCTTCAAAAGCCATGTAGACGGTTCGCTGCATCACATGTCACCGGAACGCTCGATCGAAATTCAGGGACTGCTCGATTCCGACATCCAGATGCAGCTCGATGAGTGCATCGCGCTGCCGGCCGAGCGCAAGGAAATCGAGCGCGCCATGGAAATGTCGCTGCGCTGGGCGGAGCGCTGCCGCGTTGCCTTTGGCGAACAGGCCGGCAAGGCCATGTTCGGTATCGTACAGGGCGGTGATCAGCCGGATTTGCGTATCCGCTCGGCCGAAGGGCTGAAGCAGCTTGATCTCAAGGGTTATGCCGTCGGCGGCCTTGCCGTCGGTGAGCCGCAGGATGTCATGCTGGGCCTGAAATCGGTGGCGCGCGGCATCGACATGTTCGACTGCGTGATGCCGACGCGTTCCGGCCGTCATGGTCTGGCCTTCACGCGCCGCGGCAAGGTCAATATCCGTAATGCCCGCCATGCCGAGGATATGCGCCCGCTCGACGAACAGTCCAACTGCCCGGCCTCGCGCGATTACTCCCGCGCAACGAGGCGCTGGGCGGCATGCTCCTTTCCTGGCACAATCTTGCCTATTATCAGGAGCTGATGCAGGGTATCCGCAAGTCGATCGAGGAAGGCCGTTTCCCCGATTTTTATGCGGAAACCATCGAAATGTGGGCGCGGGGCGATATAGACCCGGTTTAATGCCTCGTGACCTGTCTCCACACTCGACGTCAACCTCGGTTTCGTGCCGAGGATCTGCCGAGGTCGCTGAAGTCAACGGGTGGTAGATCCTCGGGACATCCTCGCACTTGATCCGGGGACCGGGGATGACGATGGAAAGGTATCTTTCCAACGCCCTGAAGTCTCCAGTTTTACCTTCTACGGATTTTTCCTTGGCACATACGCCTTACGTTCTTTTCCGGGATGACACGACCGGCACGGTGACAGCCTTCACCGAGCCGGAGGAAATCATCGTCGCGGATGAGCGAGAAGCGTTTTTTG
>QFOL01000490.1 GCA_003241215.1 Agrobacterium fabrum | reverse complement strand
ATTGCGGGCGAAGGCGGAAAACTCCTTGTTCTTGCGCTTCTCGTCGAGTTCGGCACGGCGAAAAGGCCCGAAGGCGCGCTTGCGCGCAAAGATGACGGCGGCGGCGAGATCGTTGGTCTCCTGCAACGCGGCCGTCGCCGTCTCCCGGGCGATACCCTTGATCTGAAGTTTCTGCGCCAGCCCGCGTCTCGATTTGCCGCTGCGCTGGCCGCTCCGCACGGTAATTTCCGCGAAAGCGGTGTCGTCGAGCGCCTTGATGCCATAAGCGAAGGTCACGGCAAACTCGCCGAGCGCCTTCACCTGCGCCGGGCTGATGTCCTCGAATTTTTCCCGCGCCTTGCGCATGATGGCGTCGCGCAGCTGCTTTTCCGTCATCATCCTCTGTTCCAGCCGGTAGAGCGCGGAATTGCGTGCCCATGAAAGCATCCGGCTGGTGGGCTCAACGGCCGGCATGTCGCCGTCCTCGGCCATGTCGTCGGTCAGGAAGGGGCTGGAATCGTCGTTCATTCCGCTTTTATAGCGCGGTGAACCCGTCTTGCCAGTTCCTTCCCGGCCCATATCCTCCGGTTTTCAGCACCTCAAGGTGTTTGCGCACCGGTTGCGGCGACATAGACCGAATAGAGCGATTTCGTTGCGGTGATGAACAGCCGGTTCTTTTTCGGGCCGCCGAAGGTGAGGTTTGCGACCGTCTGCGGCACCCTGATCTTGCCGATGAGCTTGCCTTCGGGGGAAAAACAGTGAACGCCGTCACCGGCGCTGGTCCACAGGTTGCCGGCCGTATCCAGGCGGAAGCCATCCGGCAGGCCATTGTCGAGATTGCAGAATTCCCGGCCGTTGGCGAGCTTCACACCGTCCACCACATCGAAGACGCGGATATGGCGCGGGCGGGAGACGTCGTGGCTGTAGGAACTGTCGGCGACGTAGAGCTTCGTCTCGTCAGGCGAAAACGCAAGCCCGTTCGGCTGCACGAAATCATCGATGGCGATGTCGATCTTTCCGGTGGCGGGATCGAGCCGGTAGACATTGCGCGTCTTCTGTTCCGGCTCGGCCTTGTATCCCTCGTAATCGGAAAGAATGCCGTAGGTGGGATCGGTGAACCAGACGCTGCCATCGGATTTGACCACCACGTCATTGGGCGAGTTCAACCGTTTGCCGCCATAGCTGTCGGCAAGGACGGTGATCGACCCGTCGACTTCGGTGCGGGTGACGCGGCGGCCGCCATGTTCGCATGAAATAAGCCGTCCCTGCCGGTCGCGTGTGTTGCCGTTGGTGAAGTTGGAGGGCTGGCGGAACACGGAGATCCCGCCATCCGGCACCCAGCGCAGCATGCGCTGATTGGGAATATCGCTGAACAGCAGGCAGTTCAGATCGGCAAACCACACCGGGCCTTCGGCCCAGCGGCAGCCGGAATAAAGCTCTTCCAGCTCGGCATTGCCGACGATCAGATGGCGGAAGCGGTCATCGTGGATTTCGTAAGGGGAGGTCTTGTCTGTGGTCATGAGCGTGGTCCGCTTTGGGGGCTTGTCGTTATGGGTTCAGCGCGTGGCCTTGGGGCCGCTTGCCAGAAGAATGACGGAGATGATGATGAGGCCGGTGAGGATGAGGCGGATGCCGGCGCCGAAACCATAGGTATTCAGCATCGACACCACCAGGAACATGAAGAGCGAAGCGCCCCAGATGCCGGGAACATTGGAATCGCCGCCCGCCACCGCCGTGCCGCCGATGACGACAACGGCGATGGACATCAGCAGATATTCTGAACCCATGTTGAGCGCAGCACCGCCGGAAAAGCTGGCGAGCAGATAACCCGCGATGGCAGCAAGCACCGCGCAGAGCACATAGGTGACGAAACGTGCGCCGTCCACGGGAATGCCGGTCATGCGGGCGGCGAAGGTGCTCTGGCCGATGGCGGAAATCCAACGTCCGTAGAAGGAACGGTCGAGTAGCAGCCAGGCGATGACCGAAAGCAGCAGGGCGACGAGAGCGACATTTGGAACCCCGAAAGTGCTCGACGTGGCGAATGTGGCCAATGTTTCCGGCGGCTTGATGCGCAGGCCGCGGTTCGACCAGATGGCGATGGACTGCACGATGAAGCTCATGGAGAGCGTCGCG
>QFOL01000489.1 GCA_003241215.1 Agrobacterium fabrum | reverse complement strand
CTATCTAGTGTTTTTCACGGCCAGATTAAACAGAAAAATGCCGGAAAAGCTACGATCTCACGAATTCCGCCAGCCGCCGCGCAGGCTGAAGGCCAGCATGGAACGGATGGAAGCGGCGATATCGGTCGCCAGTCGCTTGCGATTATCCGTGCTGTGGAACGGAACGCTATCACCGAATGTCACATCGACATCGATGGCGCCGGCCCTGATGATGCCAAGCAGATGCGGCACGAGCGTGATGCTGCCCGGCCAGGCGGCAATCACTCGGTGGTAACGCCCCATGGCCATGCCCTGCACCCGCGTATAGGCGATGGCGACCGGCTGCACGTAGACCAGCTTGCCCGGCACCTGCTCCGCGGCGGTGGAAGCGGCGCCGAACAGCGAGGATTTGACGGCCAGCATCCGGTTGCCGTCCGATGTGGTGCCTTCGGGAAACAGCACGACGATCTCGCCATCGGCCATGCGGCTGGCGATCTCGCTCACCTGCGCGCCGGTGCTGCGTTTCTGCTCACGCTGAACGAAGATGCTTTTCTGCAGACGGGCGAGCCAGCCGAAAACAGGCCAGTCCCGAACCTCGGTCTTGGCGATGAACACCACGTCGGCAATGCTGCCGAGAACGAGGATATCCTTCCACGAGGCGTGATTGACCGCCAGCATCAGCGGTTTTGCCCGCTCCACCTCGCCGTGAACATGCACGCGGATGCCGAGAACATGGCAGGCGATACGGTGCCAGAGGCGCGGAATGCGGCGGCGAAGCCGCCAGTCGAAGGCGAGGCCGAGAAGTTGCAGCGGCAGCAATATGAGCGTGACGATCAGAAGAACGATCGCGATATAGGCTGTCCGGAGCCACATCATGAGAAAAACGCCCGCCTGTTCACCGGCGTCTCAGCGTTCGTCGGGTTTCAACGGCACGCCATAAAGTTCCAACCGATGATCCACGAGCCTGAAGCCGTGCTCGCGGGCTATCTTCTCCTGAAGAGCCTCGATTTCCGCCGAATGGAACTCGATAACCACGCCGTTCTTCAGATCGATCAGGTGATCGTGATGTTCCTCGGGCACGGTCTCGTAACGCGAGCGGCCGTCGCGAAAATCGTGACGCTCGATGATGCCCGCATCCTCGAACAGCTTCACCGTTCTGTAGACGGTGGAAATCGAGATGCGCGGATCCACGGCGGAGGATCGGCGGTAAAGCTCCTCGACATCGGGATGGTCGGCGGACTCCTGCAGGACACGGGCGATGACACGGCGTTGGTCGGTCATCCGCATGCCGCGCTCGGCACAAAGCTCCTCCAGCGTTTTCGAAAGGTCTATCACGTCTTCTGGCCTTTTGAGTATTCCGGTTGAATTTTACGGCTTTCGCCGAAAAAATGCCTGTCGCAGGGAACTAGCGAAGATCGCGGCGCATGACAAGCGCCGTCGACTTGGTTCCATCCTTGGCGGTGTAATAGGCCTTGCGCTCGGCGACGGTTTTGAAGCCGAGCTTTTTATAAAGCCCCAACGCGGAGGTGTTGTTATTGTCCACCTCGAGGAACATGGTTTCGGCGCCGCGCATCATCGCCTCACGGATGGCCGATTGCATCAGACGCCAGCCAAGACCGGCGCGCGCGAATTTGTCGGCGACGGCAACGGTAAGGATTTCCGCCTCGCCCGCCAGCTCCCGCGCAAGCACGAAACCACCGAGCGGTTTGCTGAAAAATGCGTTTGTCTGGCGTGCGACGGCGCCGAAAACCGCGCCTTGCGTCAACAGTCCGGAAAACTCCCCGTCGTTCCAGGGGCGGGGAAAGCGCAGCGCGTGCAGTTCCGCCACCGCGGCGCAATCCTCATGCTGCATCGGCACGATCTCGAAATAGGGCTTCCAGCTCAGATATTCGTCAAACATAACAGGGAATCATCCGCATGCATCAAGGGATGCCACCTATCAGGCAACGCCCTGGCGTGCCAGCGCAAAACCTGTCTGCGGTCGGGCATCCGGCCCACGCAGATAAAGCGGCGCGGGTTTCGGCTGGCCTGAAGGCTTGCGCGCTGCGGCGCGTGCAACAGAGGCAATCGGGAAATGATCCGGCCCGGAACCCGTCTCTGCCCCCGCAAAAAGAGGTGCTGCGGAGCCGATGAT
>QFOL01000104.1 GCA_003241215.1 Agrobacterium fabrum | reverse complement strand
GACCTTTTGCTTCCCCTTCAAGAGCGCCGTGGCCGGTCATCACCATCATCAATTACCCGCCACGCGGCCCCGTCCATATCGTCATATTGCCCTGACCGAACCGACCAGAGGAAGGCAAAGAGCCCGAGCGCGCCCAGAAACAGCGCGACGGGAATGAGATAGATCAGCATGTTCATGCCAGTTGCGCCCCCTCGCCCGCAAATCCTGTTTTCACGTTGTTCCGGGGACGGGCGGCTTCAGCCGCACCGGCAAGCCGCAACGCATTGGCGACGACGATCAGCGAGGACGTCGACATGGCGATGGCCGCAATCATCGGCGTCGCGTAACCGGCAATCGCAATCGGCACGGCGATGATGTTGTAGCCGATGGCAAGCGCAAAGTTCTGCCGGATCAGCCTTTCGGCCCGCTGCGATGTCTCGATTGCGAAAGGCACGGCATCGAGATCCTCCTGCATGAACACGAAGTCGGCGGCCTGCCGGCCGATATCGGCGGCGGTAGCGGGCGCCATGGACACATGCGCGCCGGCAAGCGCCGGCGCATCATTGATACCGTCTCCCACCATCAGCACCCTGCGCCCCTCACCGGCAAGCTCGGCGCAGCGCGCCGCCTTGTCCTTCGGCGACAGATCCGAACGCCAGTTGCCGATCCCCAGCCGCTGCGCCATGGCGCTGACGGTGGCGGCCCGGTCACCCGAAACGATTTCCTGCATCAGGCCCCGCGCCGACAGGCTGCGCAATGCCGGCACCGCGCCGGCGCGCGGATTATCGTCGAAAGCGAAGCTCGCCAGATGCCGGCCGTCGAGAGACAGCACCACTTCCGAACGCCCATCGCCATTGTCCACGACCGCTTCGTCCGGACAGGCGAAACGGCGATTGCCAAGCCGGTAGATGCCGGCTTCCGTCTCGGCCTCGACACCCGAGCCCGGAATTTCCCGCACCGTCTCATAGGCCGGCAAGGTGCCGCTATAGGCGGCATGCAGGGCTTTCGAGAGAGGATGACGCGAATGGGCGGCAAGTCCCGCCGCAATCGCCATGGTAGCAGGCTTCACCTCACCGGTTTCGACCAGCTTCGGCTTGCCGACGGTCAATGTGCCGGTCTTGTCGAACAGCACGGTATCGATTTCGGCCAGCCGCTCCATGGCCGAGCCTTCCTTGACCATGATACCGTGCCGGAACAGCCTTCCGGCGGCCACCACCTGCACGACGGGAACGGCAAGGCCAAGCGCGCAGGGGCAGGTGATGATGAGAACCGCAATGGCGATCAGCATCGCCTGTTTCCAGTCGCCGCCGAAAATGCCCCAGCCGAGAAACGTCACCAGCGCAAGAAGATGCACCACGGGTGAATAATAGCTTGCGGCGCGGTCGGCGATGCGGCGGTAACGCGCCCGCCCGCCTTCGGCCGCCTCCATCAGCCCGATCACTTCCGAAAGGAAGGAATCCCTGGCCAAGGCGGTCACGCGGGCGACCAGCGAACCGGTGAGGTTGAGCGTCCCGGCCTGAAGGCTGTCGCCTGCCGCAACGCGGCGCGGCGCGCTTTCACCGTTGACGATGGACATGTCGAGATCGCTGCTGCCGGAGACGACCACGGCGTCCACCGCCACACGGTCCCCGGCCGCAATCGCAATCGACATTCCCGGCTGGATATCGGCAAGCGGCCGATACTCCCGCGCTCCATCCTCACCGATCACCGTCGCCCCACGCGGCGAAAGACGGGCAAGCCCGGCAATGGCCGAACGCGCCTTGTCGCGCATGATATGGTCAAGCGTCCGGCCGATCAGCAGGAAGAATAGCAGCGACACGGTCGCATCGAACCAGGCATGTTCGCCGTGATGGATCGTCTCCCACAGGGAAACGGCATAGGAGAGCGTGATGGCGAGTGCGATCGGCACGTCCATATTGGTGCGGCCATGTTTCAGCGCATTCCAGGCAGATTGATAGAAGAAACGCCCGCCATAGATCAGCGCCGGCGCGGCGATCATCGCCGAAATCCAGTGGAACATGTCGCGCGTCGCCGCATCCGCCCCCGACCACACGGAGACGGACAGAAGCATGATATTGGCGGAAGCAAAGCCGCACAGCGCCACCGCCCTGATCAGCTGCGAACGCAAGGCGTCCGAGGCATCCTGCCCGCTGGCGAAAAGATGCGTGCGATATCCCGTCGCAAGAATGGCGCGGGCAATCTCGGCGGGATCGGTCCTGACGCCATTGACCTCTTCCTTCCAGACAACCGCCACACGTTTGGACGACAGGTTCACCCGCGCCCGCTCCACTTGGCCAAGACGGCCGAGCGCGGTCTCGATGGTGGCGATACAGGCGCCGCAATACACATCCGGCACGCTGAGATCGGTCTGGCGCAACCCCTGCCCCAGATCGCGGCTCGCCAGCAGCAACTCCTCCGACGATGGCGGATTGCCCGGCTCGCCGAGTTGCAGCGAACCTTCCGTTCCCGGCGCGCAGCAGCTCATTTGCGCCCCCTGATGACGGCAATCCGCGTGCCCTCATGCACGATGATCCTGCCATCCTTGACGGCAGTGACCTCGACTATCCATTGGCCCGGCAACATGTCATGCGGGCCGGTGAAGGCGCCGGTGGAAACCGGGGTCAGCTCCATGTCGAAATTCTGGCGCTCCCCGACAGGCCGGCGAAAATGCGCCGTCACCTTATCGGTCTCGACCGGACCGGTATCGGGATGAAACACCTCGTAACGCACCGTCTTTTCATCCACGATGAGCTTGCCCTTGATACCTGTGGCAGCCCTTGCCTTGGCGGCTTCCACCTTGGCGTTGAACTGCTGGCTGGCCACATAGGTGTTGGGCACGACGAGCCCGCTCCAGCTGTTGACCGCGTTCCAGGCCATCACCATGTTGACGGTGATGACGGTGCCGAAGAACAGCAGCATGACGCCGAGCATGTGCCAGCCGGTGAACGTAAATCCGGAAGCGCGTTGATTGTTCACTGTCATTTTTTCGCTCCCGGCGCGTTGAAGACGGCATCGTAACGGGCCGTCTCATGGCCGCCCGTATCGCTGACGATGAATTCGAAGTTTTCCGCCGTGCGCACGACATCCTCGCCCGGCAGGGTGACGAAGACTTTCAGCGTCGTCGCCTCGTCCGGCTCCACCGTCACCTCGAAGGTGCGCGCGGCCGTGTCCGGCATACCGTTGATCTTCATCACCGCATTCGGAATGCCCTCGATGGTGAGGCTCATTATGCGCGGCTGCGGCACCATGTTGAGAATGCGCACCGTATAGCCGTTGCGAATGGAGCCGTTCGATTCCAGCACATATTGCGGATTGCGGTCGTGCAGGACATTCAGCGCCAGCCGCTCGCGTGTCACCAGCGCAAACAGCATGCCGATGCCGACAGCAGCCCATATTGCCGTGTAAAGCAGCGTGCGCGGCCGGAAGATGATGCGCCAGTCGAAATGGCGGATATTCCTGCTGAAGCTGCCGTCCTCCTCGCGCAGCATATTGACGGGACGGATGGCGTGCTCACCATTGCCGGTCGCCAGCGCCATGTTGGATTGATATTCGGAAAGCGTCGCATAGGCGATCAGCCCGCGCGGCTTGCCGATCTTGTCCATCACCCCGTCGCAGGCATCGATGCAGAGCGCGCAGGTGATGCATTCCAGCTGCTGTCCGTCCCTGATGTCGATGCCCATGGGACAGACCGCGACGCAGGCGTTGCAATCGACACAATCGCCGATGCTCTCCCCAGCTGCCGCAGCCTTCTTGGCGTGTCGCGAGCGCGGTTCGCCGCGCCAGTCATTATAGGTAACGACAAGCGAATTCTCGTCCAGCATCGCCGCCTGAATGCGCGGCCAGGGACACATATAGGTGCAGACCTGCTCCCGCATCAGCCCGCCGAAGACATAGGTGGTGGCGGTGAGGATGGCGACGGTGGAATAGGCGATCATCGGCGCCTGCCCGGTCATGAACTGCATCGCCAGTGTTGGCGCATCGGCAAAATAGAAAATCCAGGCGCCGCCGGTCAGAACGCCGATCACCAGCCAGATCGCGTGTTTCAGCACCCGCTTGCGCAATTTGCCAAATGAGAAGGGCGCGGCATCCAGTTTCATGCGCGCGTTCCTGTCACCCTCTATCGCCCGTTCAACCACCAGAAACAGGTCGACCCAGACGGTCTGCGGACAGGTGTAACCGCACCATGCACGCCCGACAGCCGAGGTAACGAGAAAGAGCCCAAGCCCGGCCATGACCAGCAATCCGGCGACGAAGAAGAATTCCTGCGGCCAGATTTCGATGAAGAAGAAATAAAAGCGCCGGTTGGCGATATCGATCAGCACCGCCTGATCCGGCGCATAGGGACCGCGATCCCAGCGCAGGAACGGCGTCAGATAATAAATGCCGAGCGTGACCAGCATCACCAGCCATTTGAACCGCCGGAACCGCCCCTCCGCGCGCTTGGGAAAAATCTTCCTGCGCGCTTCGTAGAGCGGTTTGCGCGTTTTTGCGGAATTGACGGCTTCCGCCTCCAGCCTTTCGACAGGCTGTTGCGGGCGATCCTGTCCGGCGCGATAGATGTTCATGATAGGAGTCCGTTTTTATCTCCTTGCTTTCTCCCATCTCCCCGGTGAAACATCCTTGACTTGCATCAAGTGACGACAAAGTGGCGCAGCATGGGAACGCGCCGCCAAGGGAGGATGAAATGCCTGTCATGCAGTCGAGAATCATTCATCTTTCGATCGAAAAACCCTGGAGCCATGTCTACGACTTCGCCTCCGACCCGCAGAACATGCCGCGCTGGGCGGCAGGTCTTGGCGGCGGGCTGAAGCCTGACGGCGAAGACTGGATCGCCGATGGCGGCCCGCTTGGCGAGGTGCGCGTCAATTTCGCCCCCGCAAACGAGTTCGGCGTCATCGACCATGTCGTGACCTTGCCGGATGGCGTGAAGGTTTATAACGCGCTACGGGTAACGCCGAACGGCAGCGGCACGGAGGTGAGTTTCACCCTGCTTCGCCTTCAGGGCATGACGGATGAGGATTTCGAGCAGGACGCAAAAGCTGTCACGGCCGATCTCGAAACGCTGAAGGCGCTGCTCGAAAAGGATTGATGGAGGATCCATGACCACGAATACGAACGACCGGCGGATCGACTATGTCGAATTCAACGTCGCCGATATCGAACGCAGCAAGGAATTTTACGGCGGCGCCTTCGGCTGGTCCTTCAAGGATTACGGTCCGCAATATTGCGAGTTTTCCGATGGCCGGTTGACCGGCGGTTTCACCACCACGGCGCCGGTCTCGGCCAAGGGCGGACCGCTCGTCATTCTCTACGCCGCCGATATCGAAGATGTGCAGCGACGCGTCGAAGCCGCCGGCGGGCAGATCAGCGTCGCAATCTTCGAGTTTCCGGGCGGGCGGCGTTTCCATTTCACCGATCCGGATGGATATGAGCTGGCCGTCTGGTCGAGAAACTGATCGGCAGGAGCCCGCCATGACTTTGACAACACCGCCTTTTTCGTTGGTCGGTATCGATCATATCGTATTCATCGTCGACGACATGACGCGGGCGCTCGATTTTTACCGGAACGTGCTGGGGTGTAGGGATGGTTACTCTTACCCTGCTCTCGGGATGGAACAAGTCTGGTGCGGCAATGCCCTGATCGTGCTTTGGGATGTCACGCACCCCGGTGGCACAAAGGCCGCTCCGCCCGTCGCCGGAGGTCGTAATGTCGATCACATCTGCATAGCGACCGGTCCTCTGAACCATGATGCGCTTCGCGCACATCTGGCGAAATTTAACGTCACGATAGAACAGGAAGCCTTTCACGGCGGCGCGAGAGGAATGGGACATTCGTTCTATTTTCGTGATCCCTTCGGCAACAAGATCGAGTTGAAGGGACCAGCCGAATATCCGGATGGACGGGCGGAGAACGCCTGATCTGAACAATAAAAAAGGGCGCCCACCCGGCGCCCTTCTTTATATTCCACTTGCCTCACTCGCCCCCACCAAGCGAATGCACGAAGATTGCCAGCTGCTTGACGGTCGTATCGCCGAGGCGCTCACCCCAGGCTGGCATGACGCCGTGCTTGGGCGAACGGATCTGCGAGACGATGCCTTCCTCCCCATGCGACTTCAGCCAGATCGCGTCGGCCAGATTGGGTGCGCCGAATTCACGATTGCCCTTGGCGTCTTCCCCGTGGCAGGAGGCGCAATTGTCAGCAAAGAGCTGCTTGCCGGGCTCCACCAGAGCCGGGTTGGAGGGGGTGCCGGTGAGACTGACGACATAGGCGGCGACCTCGCGGATTTCGTTCGACTGGAGGATATCGCTAAAGGCCGGCATTTCCGAAGCACGCGTATCCGCATCGTCGGCAAAACGGATGCCGTGCTTCACCGTCGTATAGATGTCGTCGACGCTGCCGCCCCACATCCAGTCGTCATCGTTGAGGTTGGGATAGCCCTGCCCGCCTTCAGCGCCCGAACCGTGACACTGAATGCAATTGACCTTGAAAGCGGCAGCGCCGCCGGACAGGGCAAATTGCATCAGCGTCGGGTCGCCCTGAATGTCGGCAAGCGACGAATTGGCGATCTTGTCGACAAAGACGCTTTGCGACTGTTTTGCATCGGCAATTTCGGCGGCGATGTCGCCACGGCTGTTCCAGCCAAGCAACCCTTGCGTGGCCCCGTTGATCAGCGGCCACGCCGGATAGGCAATAGTGTAGCCGATGGCCCAGAGGATCGTGAAATAGAAGGTCCACACCCACCAGCGGGGCATGGGGTTGTTCAGCTCACGGATGCCGTCCCATTCATGGCCGGTGGTTTCGACGCCGCTGATGTCATCAATTTGTTTTTCGGACATATCCTAGTCCTCCCTGAGCGGAATGCTGGCGGCATCGTCCGCGGCTTGTCTGGAACCGGGGCGAAGGGTGAAAACGACGACACCGATAAAGAACAGGGTCATGGCAAGCAGGCCCCAGCTGTCGGCGAAGTGGCGCATGGCCGTATAGGTTTCCATGGTTCACACCTCCTCACCGGTATCCGGCGGCATCGTCATAGGTCGAGAAATCGACCAGTGTGCCGAGCATCTGCAGATAGGCGACCAGCGCATCCATTTCGGTGAGCTTGGCCGGATCGCCGTCGAAATCGCCCACCTTCGCCTTCGGATAACGCGCCAGAAGTTCGCCCGTATCGGCATTAGGATCGGCCTGGGCGGCCAGATCGGCCGCGGATTTCTCGATCATCTCGTCGCTATAGGGCACGCCGACGGCGCGATTGGCCTTCAGCTCCATCGAGATATCGGTGATCTTCAGCGGCGTGGTCTTCAGGAAAGCATAGGACGGCATGATCGATTCCGGCACCACCGAGCGCGGATCGGCCAGATGCTGCACGTGCCATTCGTTCGAATAACGATCGCCGACACGCGCGAGATCCGGCCCCGTGCGCTTGGAGCCCCACTGGAACGGGTGGTCGTACATCGATTCCGCCGCCAGGCTGTAATGTCCGTAACGCTCCACCTCGTCGCGGAACGGCCGGATCATCTGGCTATGGCAGACGTAACACCCCTCGCGGATGTAAATGTTGCGTCCGGCGAGTTCCAGCGGCGAATAGGGTCGCATGCCCTCCACCTTCTCGATGGTGTTTTCGAGATAGAAGAGCGGTGCTATTTCCACGATGCCGCCGATGGAAACGACCAGCAGGGAGCCAACCAGAAGCAGCGTGGCGTTGCGTTCGATAACGCCGTGTTTGTCGAGTATGGACATCGGCCTCTCCTTATTCAGCGGGCTGTAGCGAACGGGTTTCGGCGGGCTGCGCCGAAGCTTCGGCATCCGTGTGGATACCTTCGTCGCGTTGATGACCGAGAATGGTCATCGTGACGTTGTAGGCCATGATCAGCGCGCCGCTGAGGAACATCAGGCCGCCCAATGCACGCATCACGTAATAGGGGAACAGCGCCGCGACCGATTCCGCGAAGGAATAAACGAGGAAGCCTTGGGCATCGTATTCACGCCACATCAGCGCCTGCTGGATGCCTGCTACCCACATGACGGCGGCGTAGATGACGATGCCGAGCGTGGCGAGCCAGAAGTGCCAGTTGACCAGTTGCAGGCTGTAGAGACGCTCCCTGCCCCAGAGTTTCGGCGTCAGGTAATAGATTGCGCCGAAGGTGATCATGCCGTTCCAGCCGAGTGCGCCGGAATGAACATGGCCGATGGTCCAGTCGGTATAGTGGCTGAGCGAGTTGACGGCCTTGATCGACATCATCGGGCCTTCGAAGGTCGCCATGCCGTAGAAGGCAACCGCCATCACCATCATGCGCACGACGGGATCGGTACGGATCTTGTCCCATGCGCCGGAAAGCGTCATCAGGCCGTTGATCATCCCGCCCCACGAGGGCATCCACAACATGATCGAGAACACCATGCCGAGCGTCTGCGCCCAGTCCGGCAGCGCCGTATAGTGCAGATGGTGCGGGCCGGCCCAGATATACATGAAGATCAGCGCCCAGAAGTGGATGATCGACAGGCGGTAGGAATAGACCGGGCGGTTCACCTGCTTCGGGATGAAGTAGTACATCATGCCGAGGAAACCGGCGGTGAGGAAGAAACCGACGGCGTTATGGCCGTACCACCATTGCGTCAGCGCATCCTGCACGCCCGAGAAGGCCGAGTAGCTCTTGACGCCGAGGAAGGAAACCGGAATCGCCAGATTGTTGACGATGTGCAGCATGGCGATGGTGACGATGAAGCTCAGATAGAACCAGCTCGCCACATAGATATGCGGCTCCTTGCGCGTCAGGATCGTACCGAGGAAGGTGACGAGATAGGCGACCCAGACAATGGTCAGCCAGATATCGACATACCATTCCGGCTCCGCATATTCACGGCCCTGCGTGATGCCGAGCAGATAGCCCGTGGCGGCCATGACGATGAAGAGATTGTAGCCCCAGAACACGAACCAGCCGAGATTGCCGCCGAACAGGCGCGCCCGACAGGTTCTCTGCACCACATAGAAGGAGGTGGCGATCAGCGCATTTCCCCCGAAAGCGAAGATCACCGCCGATGTGTGCAGCGGCCGCATCCGGCCGAAATTGAAATAGGGCGCGATATTGAGATCGGGAAAGGCGAGCTGAAGCGCCACGACGACGCCTACCAGAAATCCGACGACGCCCCAGAATACGGTCGCGATGACGCCGTATTTCACCACCTCGTCGAAATATTCCGACTTGCGACGGGCGAGCGCGGCCGGATCGACAGGCGCGAAGGAAACACGGCGCAGCAGAAGCACCGTGCTGACCAGAAGCGTAAAGAACAGCACCCACATATGGGCGGCGAAAAGACTGTCATGGGCGAAGGCCGCCCCGAGCAACGCGAGAAAGGCCCCAAGCGCCACAACCGCGGTTTCTAACGTATAATTCATTGTTGGTTTCCCCCAACGTGCAAGCCGACCGACGAAAGGCTCAGGACACACCTGGGAGGGCGGAAACATGCCTTTGCGTCGGTTGGAGCATTGCCACCGGCGGGGAAAGGCCACCTTGATCCAGATCAAGAAAGCAAAGCTGCCGCAGCCCTGTCAGGAAAGAGCGCTGCGGCGGGAGAAACGACGCGGAAACCGGAAGAGATGATGAAGGAAATCCCGCTTTTACGGCTTGGCTTTTACGGGCCTCGCGTCAGCCCTTCATCCTGAGCGGCAACCCGGCGGCGACAAGATAGACCTCGTCGGCAATGGCGGCGACGCGCTGGTGCAGCCTGCCGGCATGATCGCGAAATTCACGCGCCATGCGGTTTTCCGGCACGATGCCGAGACCGACCTCGTTGGAGACGAAAATCAGCTTCGCCTGAGCCGATATAATCGCCGCCTCAACTGCCGTGAACGCAGCCTCGATATCGGCGTTCTCCATCATCAGATTGGTGAGCCACAAGGTGAGGCAATCGATGAGAATGACATTTTCCGGCGCATCGAGACGTCCCAGCACAGTGGCAATATCGACCGGCGCTTCATGGGTGGTCCATTCGCCGCCGCGTCGTTCCTGATGATGGGTGATACGCTCGCGCATCTCATCGTCCCATGCCCGGCCGGTGGCCAGATAATGCAGGCTTCCGCCGGCAGTTACCGCGAGTTCCTCTGCAAAACGGGACTTGCCGGAGCGCGCGCCGCCAAGAATGAAAACGGAGCGGTTTTTATCTGTCATCGGGAACCTGAAGGGAAAGGATGAAGCGGACCGGCATCTTTGCGATGTCGCAAGCCAGGGACAGGCGGACATGAAGGGAACGATTCGTAGAAAAAGGCGTCCCCCGGTTATTCACGCCGGACTGCCGCTGATACCGGGCCGGAGAGACAAAACCTGCCCGCAGGATGCGGGACATGGGAGCCTTGGCAACTCCGGATACCGGAAACACCGGTCCTCGTGAAAAGCTAGGTGCGAACGGCCGTCCTGTCAATCGGCCGTTGATGCTGACGGAAGATCAGTCGGAACCGGTACGCAAAACCTTACCCGGAACCGGCAGACCTCTTGTCCGCGACCGGATTGATAAAGCGACTTGGTTACCGGAAAGTTAGCGAAAAACCGAATGATGAAACCGCAACGGCAAAGGAGAATATCGGATGACGGCGACCGCCGCCATTGCCTTGCCATGGCCTTCAAATCAATATGCTTTCGAAGATTCGCAAACAGCAAGGTGACCTGCCCGTGATGACCGTCATGGACTATATATCGATCGTCGTTTTCATCGTCCTGTGGGCTGCCTATACCCATATCACGACGGGATCGCGGCTGTTTTCGCGCGCCAGCCTCAATCAGGCCATGGCCGAGCGCCGGCGCGACTGGATCATGAATTCGCTGAAGCGCGACCTGAAGATGATCGACACCCAGATCATGGCCGGCCTGCAGAACGGCACAGCCTTCTTCGCCTCCACCTCCATCTTCGCCATCGGTGGCTGTTTCGCCCTTCTCGGTGCCACCGAACAGGTCGAATCGGTGTTTCGCGACATGCCTTTCGTGCATTACTCCGGACGCACGGCCTTCGAACTGAAGGTCATCGGGCTCACCTGCCTGTTCGGTTATTCCTTTTTCAAATTCGGCTGGTCCTACCGCCTGTTCAACTATTGCACCATCCTCTTCGGCGCCATTCCCATGGTCCATGACGTCGGTGCGGACCGCGAGGCGGCCGAGCGCGCCGCCGAAAACGTCATAAAGATGAACATCATCGCTGCTAAGAACTTCAATGACGGCCTCAGGACCATCTTTCTGTCCATCGGCTATCTCGGCTGGTTCATCAGTCCCTACGTCTTCATCGCCAGCACCGTCATCATCATCGTGGCGCTCTTGCGCCGCCAGTTCTTTTCCGAGGCCCGGCGCGCCATCATGGAAGAAAACAGGCCTTGAAATCGCCGTACTTCAAGGGCCAAGCCACCTGAATGCCGGCCTCCTGAAAAGCTGAAAAACGGAAAACATGGACACGAACGCAGCCGCAAACGAAAACCGCCGCAAAGGCCGCATGGGCGGCCTCGACACCCTGCGCGGGCTGGCCCTCATCGCCATGGCGTCCTACCACTTCACCTGGAATCTGGAATATTTCGGCTATCTCGAACCCGGTACGGCAACCACCGGTCTCTGGAAGCTCTATGCGCGCGGCATCGCCAGCTCGTTCCTGTTTCTCGCCGGTTTCAGCCTCTTTCTCGCCCACGGCAAGGGCGTGAACTGGCCGTCCTTCGGCAAGCGTTTCGCGATGGTGGCCGGTTCGGCGCTGCTCATCACCGTCGCCACCTATTTCGCCTTTCCTGATAGCTTCATCTTCTTCGGCATCTTGCACAACATCGCCGCCGCAAGCCTTGTGGGGCTGCTGTTCCTGCGCGCCCCCGCGGCCGTGACGCTGCTTTTCGCGGTGATCGTTTTCATCGTGCCGCAATATCTGCAATCCGAACTGTTCAACGCCAAATGGCTGGCCTGGATCGGTTTTTCCACCATGCCGCCCCGCTCGAACGATTATGTGCCGCTGCTGCCCTGGCTTGCGCCCTTCCTCGCCGGTCTCGCCGTCTCGCAATTCGTCACCCCGCGCGGCTGGCTCGACCGCTTTCGGAACCCGAGTTCACCCCGTAACCTGATCGCCGGCGCCGGCCGTCACAGCCTCGCCTTCTACCTGATCCATCAGCCGGTACTGATCGGTCTCGTTTATGTCCTGTCCGTCATCGCCCCGCCCCCGCCTGTCGATCAGGTCGAGCTTTACAAATCGAGCTGTGAAAAGAGTTGCGTCGAGCAGGCGAACGGGTTGGAACTGTGCCAGCGCTTCTGTGGCTGCACGCTGGAGAAACTGCAGGCGGAAAACCTGTTCGACATGATGATGGACGGCAAGCTAAACCCCGATCAGCAGACGAAGGTCAGCGAAGTGGCGCAACAGTGCACGGCTGAGGCGCAGTAGGCTCAGGTAGCCAGAACGTTAGCGCTTGCCGCCTTTTCTTCTCCCCGCCGGGGAGAGGAGACAAGCGAAACGCGCTCGTTCCATATGCAGC
>QFOL01000488.1 GCA_003241215.1 Agrobacterium fabrum | reverse complement strand
CTTCCCCGCAATAGGGGCAATGGATCAGAAGCATCGTCGCTCCACCTAGAGAGAATTTTCCGGAAGCGCTGTTCCGGCGGGTTGGTCACACAGCCGCTTTCCCATGGCTACAAAGGGGGAAAGCCGCTTTAAAAGCTGCTCGAAATTATCGAAAGGGCGTAGCGCCGAGGCCCGGCCCATATTGACGATGGCAACCGCCATCATGTCGGTGTCGATCGCGAAGGGGTAATCCTGCTCGCCATCCTCCTTCTCGCCGACAAAATAAACCATCTTGTTCGCGAGACTCGGAGCACAGAGGAGCAGGCCTTTTTCCGCCACGAAGGGCCAGTCTTTCTCACCCTGCATCTTCGCAATCTTCTGGCTGCGAAAATCCCTGGCCTCGGGAATGACGCTGCCGACGGGCACGGCCAAGGCCGCGCCCGATATGTTGATCGCAAGCATGGCCGCCGCCAGCATCAATGCGCCACCGCGGCAGCGGCAGCCTCATCGATAAGACGGCCGGTGCGGAAACGGTCGAGCGTCAAACCAGCCGCCAGACGATGCGGTTCGCCGCGCGCGATGAGATGCGCGAAGAGGTTCGCCGAACCCGGCGTCGCCTTGAAGCCGCCCGTGCCCCAGCCGCAATTGACAAAGAGGTTCGGCACCGGCGTCACGCTCTGGATCGCCGAACGGTCGGGCGTGTTGTCGGTAATGCCGCCCCACTGGCGCATCATCTTGACGCGGCGGAAGATCGGGAACAGCTCGCAGATGGCGTCGAGCGTGTGGGTGATGATCTGCAGGCCGCCGGTCTGGGAATAGGAGTTATATTGATCGGTGCCCGCGCCGATGACCAGCTCGCCCTTGTCGGATTGCGAAATATAGGCGTGGACCGTGTTGGACATCACCACACAGGGGAAGATCGGCTTCAGCGGTTCCGAAACCAGGGCCTGCAGCGGGTTTGAATGCAACGGAACACGCACGTCAGCCATCTTCATGATGACGGAGGAATGACCGGCGGCGGAAACGCCGATTTTCTTCGCACCGATGAAGCCGCGATTGGTCTCCACACCCGTCACCGCCCCGTCCGGCCCACGGCGGATGCCCGTAACCTCGCAGTTCTGGATGATGTGCACGCCGCGGTCCGAAGCCGCACGGGCATAACCCCAGGCCACCGCATCGTGGCGCGCCGTGCCGCCCCGGCGCTGGAGTGCTGCGCCATTGATCGGGTAACGGGCATTGCCTGATATATCGAGCGGCGGGCAATAGGCTTTCGCCTGCTCCGGCGTCAGCCACTCATTGTCGATGCCGTAAAGACGGTTGGCATTGATATGGCGGCTGAAGGACTGCCGGTCATGGATATTGTGCGACAGCATCATCACGCCGCGCGCCGAATACATGACGTTGTAATTGAGATCCTGGCTCAGGCCTTCCCACAGTTTCAGGGAATGCTCATAAATATCCATGCTCTCTTCATAGAGATAGTTGGAGCGGATGATGGTGGTGTTACGGCCGGTATTGCCGCCGCCAAGCCAGCCTTTTTCCAAGACAGCGACATTGGTAATGCCGTGTTCCTTGGCAAGGTAATAGGCAGCGCCGAGACCGTGGCCGCCGCCGCCGATGATGATGACATCATAATCCTTGCGCGGCTCTGGTGAGGCCCATTGCGCATCCCACCCCTTATGACCCCTGAGCGCCTCACGCGCCACGGCAAAAACGGAATATTTGCGCATTCGCAATCTGCTCCTCAAGAACCGGTCAGAGGCCGGAAACATAGTCCCGACCCGTATCATACACATGGCAAATCGGGATGGGAGGCAATATCCATTTTGCGACGTCGCAATGATTTTGTTTCGACATTGCGGAGCCGAATTCCGGGCACACAGCATTTTGCAGGCTGATTATGCGCTACCGGCTGGACTTGCTGCAAATGATCTGTTATTGCACGTCACCAATCGCCCGGCTCGACAGCCGAACGAACGATTTTTTATTTGCATGCGGATGCCTTATTCACATAGCAAATCAACCAAACCAAAGGAACGGGATTCACGTGCAGGTACTAGTCCGCGACAATAACGTTGATCAGGCGCTCCGCGCCCTGAAGAAAAAGATGCAGCGCGAAGGCATTTTCCGTGAAATGAAGATGC
>QFOL01000103.1 GCA_003241215.1 Agrobacterium fabrum | reverse complement strand
TGACATCTTCATCGTCGACAAGGAGCCCATGGGCCTTCGCGGCGAGGTGGAGGAAACACTCGCTTATCTCAAGGGACAGGGCACCAAGCTCGTCATCGGTCTGCGCGACGTCATGGATGCGCCGCAACTGCTCGAAGCGGAATGGAAGCGCAACAATGTGATGACCAAGATCGGCCAGTTTTACGACCATGTCTGGGTCTATGGTCCGCCGGATTTCCACGATCCGCTGACGGGGCTCGATGTTCCGCAGACCGTTCGCGACAAGATGGATTTCGTCGGCTTCCTGCAGAGATCGAAGACGCAGGCCGAAACTGCATCGCACCGGCCGGAAGGCGACTATCTTCTGATCACCACCGGCGGTGGCGGCGATGGCAGCGAATTGATCGATGACGTCATCAACGCCTATCGCCATGACAAGGAACTGACGCATAAGGCGCTGGTGGTGCTGGGCCCTTACATGCCGGCCGATCAGCGTCAGCGCTTCATGAACAGCGTCGCCGATATTCCGCATATCGAAATCATCGAATTCGACAACCGCATGGAAGACCTCGTCGCCGGCGCGCAGGCCGTCGTCTCCATGGGCGGATACAACACCGTCTGCGAGATATTGTCCTTCGACAAACCCGCCCTCGTCGTGCCGCGCACCGTGCCGCGCGAGGAACAGCTTATCCGCGCCAGCCGCGCGTCGGAACTTGGCCTTTTCGACATGCTTCTGCCGGAAGATGCCGAGAACCCTGCAAAAATGGCGGCGGCGCTGAAAGCCCTGCCGAACCGCGCGCCACCCTCCGTGAATTCGCAGGATCTGAAGCTCGACGGTCTGGAAAACATATCGCGCCGGATCGCCGAATGGCTGCCGCCCGAGGGCGACAAGGCGCCGATCACGCTAACCGCGTGACCGGCCTCCCAACAAACACCGCTTCAAAAGAGACACGCGCAACGTGACCGATACAAAAAAAATCGTGGTGCTCCTCAAGGGCTATCCACGCCTGTCCGAGACTTTCATCGCCCAGGAACTTCTGGGGCTTGAAAAGGCCGGGCTGAAGCTCGAACTCATGTCCATGCGCCGGCCGACGGACAAGAAGCGCCACCCCGTTCATGATGAAATCCGCGCCCCGGTCACCTATCTGCCGGAATATCTGCACGAGGAACCGCTGCGGGTTCTGAGGGCGCTCTGGGCCTGCCGCAAAAAACCGGGTTTCACCAGGGCGCTTCGCCGGTTTTTCAGCGATCTGCCGCATGATCTCAGCCGCAACCGCTTCCGCCGTTTCGGCCAGGCCGCCGTGCTCGCCCATGAATGGCCTGTGGATGCCGAGTGGTTGCATGTTCATTTCATCCACACGCCCGCCTCGGTCGCCGCCTATACCCACCTCATAACGGGCACACCCTGGACGATTTCAGCGCACGCGAAGGACATCTGGACCTCGAACGACCGTGACCTTGCCGCCAAACTGCAAAGCGCCCGCTGGGCCGTGACCTGCACTGCGGGTGGATTTCAACATCTGCAGAACCTTTCAGGTGCAAGGCAGAATGTGCATCTCAGCTACCACGGGCTCGATTTGACCCGTTTTCCGCATTTTGATGGACCGCGTCTTGCAAGGGACGGATCGGATGCCGTTGATCCGGTACGGATTTTAAGCGTCGGACGCGCGGTCAAGAAAAAGGGCATCGATATCCTGCTGCGGGCTCTTGCCTCGCTTCCTGAGGCCATCCATTGGCGCTTTACCCATATCGGCGGCGGCGATGAACTGGCCGCGCTGAAAAAGCTCGCCGACGAACTTGGCATCGCTGACAGGATCGTCTGGACCGGCGCCATGGATCAGAAACAGGTGCTGGAAAACTACCGGCAGGCGGACCTTTTCGCACTCGCATGCCGCATCACCAGCGATGGAGACCGTGACGGCCTTCCCAATGTGCTGGTCGAGGCCGCTAGCCAGGCGCTGACCTGCATCTCCACCAATATATCAGGCATTCCGGAATTCTTCGTCAGTGGTGAAAACGGCCTGCTGACGGAACCGGAAAATCCCGCGGCCTTCGCTGAGGCCCTGCGCGCGACCATCACCGATCCGCAATTGCGCCAGCGTCTGGGCGCTGCCGCCGAAAACCGCGTGCGAACGGCCTTCGATCATCGCACCAGCGTCGCCGAACTAAAGGCTCTCTTCGAGACTGAGTGGGAAAAGACACCATGACCGAGATGGAAAAGCGCCCCTGTGTTTTCTTCTACGTGCAGCATCTTCTCGGCATCGGCCATATCGCCCGCGCCAGCCGCATTGCCAACGCCCTGCAGGCTGACGGTTTCGATGTCGTTCTGGTCACGGGAGGCACCCCGGTCCCGGGCTTCCCGGGCGAAGGCATCCGCCATGTCGAATTGCCGCCCATCGCCGTCAGCGACGGCAGCTTTGCCGGCCTGGTCGACAGTTCCGGCAAACCGGTAGACGACGACTTCAAGAGGCTGAGGACCGATATGCTGATCGGGGCCTATCATGGCGCCAAACCCGACATTGTGATCATCGAGGCTTTTCCATTTGGCCGCAGGCAGGTGCGCTTCGAATTGCTGCCCCTTCTCGATGAGATCGAGGATAGCGAACCGCGCCCGCTCGTCATGGCGTCACTGCGCGACATCCTGCAGGAAAAAACCAAACCGGGACGAGATGAAGAGACCGTATCGCTGGTGAAGAAACATTTCGATGCGGTGCTCGTCCATGGCGATCCGGATTTCGCCCGGCTGGAAGAAACCTTCCCGCTTGCCAGCGAGATCGGTCAGCGCATCGTCTATACCGGTCTCGTCGCTCCGCTTCCGCCGCCGGAACCGGCCGAGAAATTCGATATCATCGTTTCCGCCGGTGGTGGCGCAGTCGGTGCCACACTCATACGGGCTGCCCTTGAGGCCGCCCCCCTGCTCGATGGCATCAAGAACTGGTGCCTCGTAACCGGTCCAAACATGCCGCAGGCGGATTTCGATGCGATCTCGGCCGGGGCGCCGGAGAACGTCTCCGTCTTCCGTTTCCGCAAGGACTTCGCAAGTTTGCTTGCCGGGGCGAGGCTTTCGGTGTCGCAGGCCGGTTACAACACCGTCTGCGATATTCTCCGGGCTAAATGCCGCTCGCTCCTCATCCCCTTCGCCGCCGGAGGAGAAACGGAACAGAGTGCGCGCGCCGAACGACTGGCGCGGCTGGAGCTGGCGCAGGTGCTGGAGGAGGAAGATATCACGGCGCAATCGATGGCCGATGCCATCAGGGCGGCCTTATCCCTGCCGGCACCGGATAAAATCCACCTCGACCTCGATGGCGCGGCAGGAACGGCTAGAGCGTTGCGCCGCCTTTATGATGAGCGCTGACGATAGCCTTTAGTTCACGCACTGCCGCCTCATCCGTCGCCTTGCGTCCCGCACCGGTGAAACCGAGCTTCGCCGCCATGCTTTCCGGATCATAAGGCGGAACGGCAGAACAGGATGCATGGATTTCCCTGATCGGGAAGCGATCCAGCACTGTCTGCACGCTCTGCGGACGCACGCCGGCACCCGGCATGATGACGATCCGGCCTGCGGCGATTTCCGACAGGCGCGCAAGAGTCTCGATACCTTCGAGCGCCGAACGCGCACCGCCGGAAGTGAGAATTCGTGGAAACCCCAATGCGATGGCCGCCTCCAGCGCCTCATCCATGTCGGGAACGACATCGAAGGCGCGGTGCAGCGTCATATCCAGCCCGTCGGCATGACGGCGCAGTTCTTCAAGCAAGGCGATATCGAGCGATCCATCGTCACGCGATGCGCCGAGCACCACGCCTGAAAGACCGGCAGTCCGTGCCGCGTCGATATCGCGTTTCATCACATCTGCTTCAGCGCGCGTGAAGACAAAGTCCCCGGCACGCGGCCTGATCATCACGCTGACAGGCAACCCATAGGTCGCCGCCTGGTGCATGAAGCCCGCCGACGGCGTCACGCCGCCACCGGACAGGGCGGCGCAAAGCTCGATCCGGTCGGCCCCGCCGCTGACTGCGGCTTCCAGACCGGCCACATCGTCCACGCAAATCTCGAGAATCATCGTAACCTCTTTCAATTGACTGTGGTCTGTTTCCACGCCGGATCATGCGAAAACCAGCCACATTTTCGGCCGACGCTCTACCTGCGGCGGCCTTTCCCATCAAGCGCGTAAAGCATGTAAACGCCACCGAGACCCACGGCCGCCCCCAATATGGACGTTCCCGAATAGCTCGAGACCAGAGTTCCAACGGCGAAAATCAAGGCGCCCAGACCGGCGCCAAGGAAGATGTTCACCGCGATCAGCGAGCTTCCAAGCCCCGGCCTGTCCGCGATCAGTTCCTGCAGATAGGTAATGGGGATGCTGATGATCGCCGCAGCCCCCAGCGCACTGATCACCGTCTGCGCATAAATATGCCAGGGCGCCGTCGCAAGCCCCTGCAGGATCAGATAGACGGCATAAAGCACTGCTCCCGCCGCAAGCGTCAGTGTCTGCGGCACCCTCTTCTCGATCCAGCCCCACAGGAGGATGAAGACGATTTCCAGAGCGGCGACAATACCCGCCACGATGCCGATATCCGCCACCGTACCCTTTGCCTGCCCGGTTATGATGAGCGAGCGCACGGAATCATTGAGATGCAGCATGGAGCAGATGAGCGCAATGGCGATGATCCTGAGCAGCACCCGTCGCGATCCAATTTCCGCAAGCGATGCCAGCAGGCCGAAGCGCGCTTCTGTATTGACCGTCGCCGGCGTCGCGGTCCTCGGCAGACAGAAGGCGACGAGCAGAAAACAGATGAATGCGCAGACGCCCGAAAACAGGAAGGCCATCAGCATATTGCCGGAATTCACCAGAAAAATGCCGACAAGGCCGGGCACCAGCACCCAGGAAAGCGAGATGGTTGCCCGCATGATCGAATTCACCGCGATCATCTCACCCGTCGAAAGATTGCGGGCATCGGCGCGCACATGGGCGAAAATCAGCGAATTCATCGCTCCGAAGATCGGCAGGAGAACAAGCTTGGCGCTTACGAAAGCCATGGCGTTGCCGACCAGATAGACCAGCATATAACCGCTGACGCCGAAGAGCGCGATGAACAGCATGGGCTTGCGATATTCCCCCAGCCTGTCGGCGACGATACCCATCAACACGCTGGCGCTGACATTGATGACGGCGGCAAACAGCATCAGCAGCGAATAGACGCTGTTGCTCAACCCGATTTCGCGAATACCGATGACCGCCTGATAGGGGGCGGTCGCCGCATTCGAAAAACCGAAGAACAGGATGGCGAGCGCCCCGATGCGGATCGACGGATTATTGATGACGATGGAAAGAGCCGACGGCATGGATATTCGCCTGAGATGATCCGGCCCGGCCGGATCGCTGGGTAAGAGCTACCGGACCGCTGTCATTGCCAGCGGGCCGAAAGGATGGGTTTCGGGGTATAGTCGAAATGCGGCTTCCATGGGTAAAAATCTCCGGACCGTCGGCGATTAGGAAGGTTCTCGATATCCTGATTGATAACCCCATCCGTCAGCGCCATGAGGTTGGGATTGGAAATCGGCGCGAGCTCCGGTGAAAGATAACCTGATTTGACAACCAGCAGCCGCACATCCTTCGGGTCAAAGCCGAGGCGGATGAAATCGGAGATCATGTGGTAGGGCCTGCGCCGTGCTGCCAGAATGACCGTGATGCCACCGATGGCGACCACAGCCTGCCGCTGGTCCGCAGTCCCCGGATCGTCCAGCTTCAGGACACGCGCCTCCGCGGTAACGGAGGGGCTCTGCGGATCGAGACTGCCGCCGATCTTCAGGGAAAGCACAGCACCCTCACCGGTCGCAAAGCAGGCTTCGACCGCCGGCCTGTCAGTAATGCCGCCCAGCAATGCGCCCTGCCAGTTGCGCGCAATCAGCGCCGCCAGAACATCCGCGCGATCCCCCACCCCACCCCCGGTCGGATTGTCGCCGGAGTCGGCAAGAATGATTGGTCGGGTGGTCGTTTTTTCCGCTACATCCAGGATCGCCTCAAGCGGCTCCGTCACGGGGCCGAAACGAAAATCCTGCCGGGCATTCCAGTAGGACTGCGCGATTTCGGTGGCGGCGGCCTGTGCGGCCGCTTTATCCGTTCCCGTCACCACCGCACAGGCAGTCGCCCTTGGCTCATCCGCCCAGACATAACCGATCATGAAATTTGCGTCCCACACGCCGGGCCGGGCATCATGATCCGGCAGAACGGCATAAAGGCTTCTGGCGGGCTCATCTTCCGTGGATGTCTTTTCACCCGGCAGCAGCACGGGAATTTTCGCCCAGGCCACACCGGGCTTTTCGCCCGTTTTTAATGCCCTGAGCAGCATCGCCCATGCCCGCACCATCGTCTCGCGCACATCGATATGCGGCGCTGTTCGGTAGCCGGCAAATATATCCAGCTGATCGATGATCGTCTGGCTGACATTGCCGTGCAAATCATAGCTCGCGGAGATCAAGACATCCTGCCCGACCACGGCGCGGGCGCTGGAAATCCAGTCCCCCTCCGCGTCGTCAATGCCTTCGACATTCATCGCGCCATGCATGGCAAGATAAAGCCCATCCAGCGGCAGCGAAGCCTTCAGGCGTTCGAGGAACTCCTGCTTGAATGCATCATAAACCGCACGCGACACCGGCCCGCCGGGCACGGCGCGGGCGTGAAGAGCCGGCAGGATCTCCGCTTCGCCTTCGCCGAGAAAGTTGAAGTATTCGGCCTCCAGCAGTTCCACGCCACGAAAGACGCGAAAATCCTCCTGGTTCATCAGCACCGGCGAATAGGTGCTGCATTCGGTGTGGATGCCACCAACGGCAATACGCATGTCGCTTTCCCCTCAATAAACCGGGCTCAAGGGAACGATGGCGGAAAAACGCAGCCAGTCCTTCTGTGCCTTTGGCGTCCAGGCCGCCTCGGCAATGGCCGGCAGTCTTGGAAAGACGAGATGGTTGAAATAGGCGCGGTTGAGAAAATGTTCGGACCAGATGCAGGCCTGGACACCCTTCATCCGCTCCTTCAACTCCTCGGGAAATTCGCCGACGGCCTCATAGGCATAGGTATGCGACGGCGGAACGGTGCCGGCCCAGCTTGCGCCCGGCTCCTGCCACGCCTCATCCTGCACCATGTCGAGATAATAGGCCTGACCCGGCGTCATCACCACATCGTATCCCTGCTTCGCAAGCTCAAGGCCGACCTCCGGCTTCTGCCACGCCATCAGCAATGTTCCTGAGGGATCGACGCCGCCGCCATGGGAGACTTCGTCCCAGCCGGCAAGCTGGCGGCCGCGCTCATGCAGCATCCCCTGAATGCGCTTCATGAAATAGGACTGGATGCCGAAGGTGCCATCCAGCCCCTCCCTTTCCATCAGCGCCTTGGCAAGCGGCGAGGCAAGCCAGGACCCATCCGCAACCTCATCGCCGCCAATATGGATCAGCCGCGACGGGAAGAGCTCAACCATCTCGTCGAATATCTTGCCGAGGAACTCATAGGTCGGCTCGATGGCCGGGTTGAGCGCATTATTCGGATATCCCTGCACAGAGCGGTAATTGTCCGGCGCCTCCTGCCCGTCCGTCAGATCTGGATAGGCGACAAGCACCGCCGTGCTGTGGCCGGGAATATCGACTTCCGGAACGATTTCGACGTTCAACGCCGCCGCATGCGCGACGACCATGCGTACCTCATCCTGCGTGTAATAGCCGGAAACCGGTTCAGCCCCGTTACCGAGTTGCGGCAGAAGCGGTGCGTCCGGACCGCGGGTCGCACCGACCGTCGTCAGCAGCGGATAGGCCTTGATTTCGAGACGCCACGCCTCGTCATCGGTGAGGTGCCAATGGAAGCGGTTCATGCGCAGCCATGCGAGAATATCGATAAGCCGCAGCACATCACCAGTCGGATAAAATTGCCGCGAAACATCCAGATGGCAGCCGCGCCAGCTGTAACGCGGCGCATCGCTGATGGTGCCGGCATCAGGGAAACGGAATTTGGGATCGATGCGTGCGCCATGCAGCAGCTGTGCCAGGACCGTCAGGCCATATTGCAGGCCGGCAGCGGCCGAATATTCCACGACGACCGCTTCTTTTGCGAAAGTAAGGCGATAACCTTCCGCTTCCAGCCCGCTATGCTGCTTGAAATGCAGTGGTTTTCCCTCATGGACCGGAGCAAGGCTGAAAGGCACGTGCCCGACGGCAAAAAGCCGGCGGAACAGCGAAAGAACGGTTTCCACCGCAAGCACTTCTTCGGCCCTCGCATCGTCCGTCGGGAAGAGTGCGACGGGGAAGCCTTCGCCCGGTTCGACATCGATTTCGGCAGGCCAGGGCTGGATAGCGAAGGGCAGATCGAGCTTTCCTTCCGGAAGCAGCACCGGCGCGGGCTCGCTGTGGCGACCATCCAGCATCAGGTCACCCACATCCACGGCACGATGTGTGCCGTCGGCAAGGCTGACATAGGCGGATTTTGCACCATCCGTGCGATGACGGGCGGGCCTCAGCAGGCCATCGACGGTGAAGCGCCAGGATTTCCCCGCTTCCAGCACGAAGCCGGGCGGCGGCGCAAATTCATGGAAATTGGCGTTGCGGCGCAGATAAACGGCGTTGCCGCAAACCGGCTTGTCCACCGTCCGCGTCAGCGACGTATAAACGATGCGAAAATCCTTCAGCGGCTCGCGGGAGAGATTGACCAGTGTGAAGGTGAAGCCGCCAGAGGCGGTGTCTTTGAGCGGATGCCATGAATTTTCGAGACGATACTGTGCGAGCGCCATGATGCTCCCCTTTATTGCGCATTGAACCCGTGAAAAGGTTTTAGTCAGTAGTGTTCGGATTGTGAAAAAGTCCGGGCCAGCGGCGCCTGTCCTGCCGTGAGACCACAATCGACCGGCAGACACACACCGCTGATGGCGAAGGCCTGCGGGCCGGCCAGAAAGGCGACCGCATTGGCCACATCTTCGGGTCTGACGATCCGCTGCAACGGATACCAGTGCTTCGCCTCTGCAAAGACCTGGGGATTGACCGCCGCCCGCGCCTCCCACGCCTGCGTGCGCACGGTGCCCGGCGCGACCGCGTTGCAACGGATGCCGAATTTGCCATATTCGACGGCGATCAGCCTGGTCAGGTGGATCAACCCGGCCTTTGCCGCGCTGTAGGCCGGATGGCCGAACACCGCCATACCATTAACGGATGTGATGTTGACCACGGAGCCTTGCGTAAGCTTCAGCACCTCCTCGAATGCCCTGAAGCAGAGAAACGGCGCTTCCAGATTGAGGGCATTGTCCCGACGCCAGATGTCCGCAGTCGTGTCATGCAGGCTGACGGCCCTTGCGGCGCCGGCATTGTTGACAAGCGTCGTGACCTCCCCCAGCTCGGCGACTTCAGAGGCCAGCCGCGCAAGGTCCTGAGGGTCGGTGACATCACAAGTTTTCGCAACAAAGCCGGGACCGGAAAGCTCGGAAAGCGCATTGGACAGGGCGTTGGCATCAATATCGACCAACACCACCTTTGCATGGCTTTCGGAAAGCGCCGCAGCAATCGCCCGGCCAATATCACCTGCCGCACCGGTTACGATGGCGAGCTGGTCTTTCCTGTCCTTCATCTCCTACCACTCCCTTGAAGCTTTCCGTCACCACCGCACAGGCGGTCTCTGAGGAAAAGCGGCCTTTTTTTCTGTGTTTCGCCCTCAGTCACCGAGCAGTTGCTTGTCATCCGGATCGCGATGTTCCACGAGCTGCTGCTTGATGTGACGCAACGTCACCATCGATCGTTGCCGCTGGTGGTAGGCAGCAAGCGTCGCCAGAACATCGACGGCCGCCAGATAGGCGTAACGCGATGAGGTGGGGCGGAAGATATTGTTTCCTTCGGGTACATTGACGGCCACCACCATATTAGCCGCCGCGGCAACAGGCGTATCGCTCTGGGTAAGCGCGATGGTGGTGACGCCCATTTCCCGTGCCAGCCTGAAACACTTCACCAGCTCCATGTTGCGGCCGGAAAAGGACGAACCAATGATGACGTCTTCCTTGCGCGCCGCCGCCGTCATCATCAGCTGCATGCTGTGATCGGCGCTGGTCGAAACGCGCAAACCGAGACGGAACAGCCGGTTCTGGATTTCCGAGGCGATCATCGATGAATTGCCGCCCGCACCGAAGGCATAGATCATGCCGCTATTGGCGATCTTGATGGCCGCCTCGTCGGCAAGGGCTGGGTCGAGCGTCCTGTGCAGCAGGAAAAGCGCTTCCTGCGCCTTGGCAAGCACCTCTTCCGCGACATCCGAGGGACCGGTGCTGGACGGTTCCGAGGTGAGATAGCGGATACCCACATAGGCCGTCTTGGCGAGGCTGACCTTGAAATCCGAAAAGCTCTGGCAACCCAGCCGGCGGCAGAACCGCGTCACCGTCGGCGGGGAGACTTCGGCGCGGGCCGCAAGCTCGATGATCGACGCATTGACGGCAAATTCGAAGTCCGAAACCAGAATATCGGCAATTCGCCGCTCCGATTGCGAGAACTGCCCTTTGTCTTCCTGTATCCTTGCAAAAATATCCATGTTTACCGGTCTCCGTTCCGCCAAAACTTAAGCCTTGGCCCCGTTGCCGATGCACCCTAATAAAGTGCGCCCGTCAACCGCATAGACCTGTGAATCGACCATGTTTCGTCCCCTTGACGACACGACGGACACCTTTGATTTGAAAATCATTTTCTCTGTTGATTGATAGATGAGCATATGGCAACAATTCGCACCAGAGAAATCTCCAAATCTTGAAAATAATTTCAACAATGGACCGAAACCATGCGTGATCCCTTCAAAAATCCCTTTCCCGAAACCGACACTGCCCGCCATTCCATATGGGAGATGCTGGTGACGCGGGACATCGACGCTTTCCTGGCCGCCGACTGGTCGAAGGTCGCGGATGATTTCGTCGAGGACGGCTTTCTCGGCATCAACGCCAACCGGGATGCAAACCCGGACAACTGGCGCCTGTCTTTCCCTTCGCTTGCAGCCTATCGTGATGAATGGCTGAAGCAGGCAAAGGACTTCCAGACCCAGCAATTCGCTGAAGACCCGCGTAACGCGATTTTCACCACCACGACGCTGGAGGAGATCGAGGTGGAAGGCGAAACCGCGCTGGTGCGCAAGAAGTTCGACGGCGGGCTCCGCAAGGCGGACGGCAGCTTCGACGCCATGAAATGGCAGACGCTCTATTATTGCCGGTTGCATGAGGGACGCTGGAAGATCAGCGGCTTCACCGGCTACATGGCTAATCCCATGCCGTGATCCGTCAGACACATGTGACGCCATTGAACGCCGGACCGAAAGTCCGGCGTTGTTTTTTTGTCGGGCTATGGCGGAAGAAAACCGCCGGGAGCGGATCGCATCGGGAAAAGCCGGGCCTTGGAAGACAGCATGCATGGCCCGCCTCCTGCCCCTTACTGGATCAGCTTGAGGACTGAAAGGTCGACGCGCCGCTCCAGGGCAATGCCGCTTTCATCGAACAGGTGGCAATCCGACGCCTTGACGCCGGTGACGATAGGCTCATCCACGACAACGGGCGCGGAGCCGGACAGCAATGCGCAATAGCTCTCGCCCGTTGGCGCAACGCCATAGGCAATCGTATTCACTCCCAGCCGCTCGATCACACTTGGCGCGACCTTGATGTTGAGGTCGGCCGTCTCAAGACCGGTATGCTCAGGGCGAATGCCGAGCGTCAGCTGTGCGCCTTCGAGACCGGCGTGAGGCTCCACCGGCACGGTGATCGTCTGGCCTTCATAAGCCACGGTCACCCCTTCGGCGCTGACGGATTTGCAGGTGACCTTCAGGAAATTCATTTTCGGATTACCGATGAAGCCAGCCACGAACAGGTTCGCGGGCTTGTGGTAGAGCTCGAGCGGCGCGCCGACCTGGGCGATTTCACCGGCATTCAGCACCACGATGCGGTCTGCCATGGTCATGGCTTCCACCTGATCGTGGGTGACATAGATCATCGTAGCCTTCAGCGTCCGGTGAAGATTGGTGAGCTCGATGCGCATATCGGCGCGCAGCGCCGCATCGAGGTTGGAAAGCGGTTCGTCGAACAGGAATATCTTCGGCTCGCGAACGATGGCGCGGCCGATCGCCACGCGCTGGCGCTGGCCACCGGACAACATGCCGGGGCGCTGCTGCAGGCGCTGGTCGAGCTGGAGGATCTTCGCGACACCCTCGACCTTCTGCTTGATCGTGTCCTCTTCCATCTTTTCGACGCGCAGCGGAAAAGCGATGTTCTCAAAAACCGTCATATGCGGATAAAGCGCATAGGACTGGAACACCATGGCGATGCCGCGCTTGACCGGCGGCAGTTCATTGACCTTCACGCCGTTAATGACGACGTCGCCGCCGGAAATATCCTCAAGGCCGGCGATCATGCGCAGCAATGTGGATTTGCCGCATCCCGAGGGGCCGACAAAAACGACGAACTCGCCATCCCTGATGTCGAGCTGAACGCCCTTGATGACTTCGAAATGTCCATAGTTC
>QFOL01000487.1 GCA_003241215.1 Agrobacterium fabrum | reverse complement strand
ACCCTTCTCCGCCAGCCAGGAGATCGCATCTTCATGCAGATCGAAGGTGACGTTGCGCTCGGAGAGCTGGGTTTCCAGCTGCATGACGAACTTCTGCACCACCTTGTGGATAACGGCGGTCGGCAGCGGCGAGAACGGAATGATCGCATCCAGACGGTTGCGGAATTCCGGGGTGAACAGGCGGTTGATCGCCTCTTCATCCTCGCCGGTGCGCCGCGAAGAGCCGAAACCGATGGCGGATTTCGCCATTTCGGATGCTCCCGCATTGGTCGTCATGATGAGGATGACGTTGCGGAAGTCGATCTTCTTGCCGTTATGGTCGGTCAGCGAGCCATGGTCCATCACCTGCAACAGGATGTTGTAGATATCAGGATGCGCCTTTTCGATTTCGTCCAGCAGCACCACGGAATGCGGGTGCTGATCGACGCCGTCGGTCAACAGACCGCCCTGATCGAAGCCGACATAACCGGGAGGTGCGCCAAGCAGGCGCGACACGGTATGGCGTTCCATATATTCCGACATGTCGAAGCGCAGCATCTCGACGCCGAGCGAGGCGGCAAGCTGCTTGGCCACTTCCGTCTTGCCGACGCCGGTGGGGCCGGAGAAGACATAGGAGCCGATCGGCTTGTTCGGTTCACGCAGGCCCGCACGCGCCAGCTTGATGGCGGTGGCAAGCGCTTCGATCGCCGTATCCTGACCATAGACGACGGAACGCAGTTCCTTTTCGAGATTGGCGAGAACCATCTCGTCATCCTTGGAGACCGTCTTCGGGGGAATGCGGGCCATCGTCGCGATGGTCGCCTCGATTTCCCGCTCGGTAATCAGCTTGCGGCGCTTGGAGACCGGCAGCAGCATCTGCGCCGCACCGGTCTCGTCGATCACGTCGATCGCCTTGTCCGGCAGCTTGCGGTCGGAAATGTAGCGGGCCGACAGTTCCACGGCAGCCTTGATCGCCTCGTTGGAATATCTCAGGTGATGATAATCCTCGAAATAGGGCTTCAGGCCCTTCATGATCGCGATGGCGTCATCGATGGACGGCTCGTTGACGTCGATCTTCTGGAAACGGCGGACGAGCGCGCGATCCTTTTCGAAGAATTGCCGATATTCCTTGTAAGTGGTGGAACCGATGCAGCGGATCGCGCCCGACGACAGGGCCGGCTTCAAGAGGTTCGATGCATCCATTGCGCCGCCGGAGGTGGCGCCCGCACCGATGACGGTATGGATTTCGTCGATAAACAGAACAGCGCCCGGAAACTCCTCGAGTTCCTTGACAACCTGCTTCAGCCGCTCCTCGAAATCACCGCGATAGCGGGTTCCGGCGAGCAGCGTGCCCATGTCGAGCGAGAAGATAGTGTCATTGGCGAGAGCCTCCGGCACCTTGCCTTCGACGATGCGCTTGGCGAGGCCTTCGGCGATGGCCGTCTTGCCCACACCGGGATCACCCACATAAAGCGGGTTATTCTTGGAGCGGCGGCAGAGGATCTGGATGGTGCGGTTGACCTCTTCGTGGCGGCCGATCAACGGGTCGATCTTGCCGTTCCTCGCCTTGTCGTTGAGGTTGACGCAATAGGCCTTCAGCGCATCCTGCTGCTTCTTGGCCGAAGATCCCTCTTCCTCGGGATTGCTGCGGCTCGCCTTGTTTTCGCTTTCCGCTTCATCGGCACCGCGCGGCGTGCGCGTCTGCGACGTGCCCGGACGCTTGCCAATGCCATGGGAGATGTAGTTGACCGCATCGTAGCGGGTCATTTCCTGTTCCTGCAGGAAATAGGCGGCGTGGCTTTCGCGTTCGGCGAAGATGGCCACAAGCACGTTCGCGCCGGTCACTTCCTCGCGGCCGGACGATTGAACATGGATGACGGCCCGCTGGATGACGCGCTGGAAGCCGGATGTGGGTTTGGAATCCTCGTCGTAACCGGTGACGAGGTTGGTCAGTTCATTGTCGACGTAATCGCTGACAGTCTTGCGCAGCGCATCGAGATCGACATTGCAGGCGCCCATCACGGCGGCGGCATCCGCGTCGTCGATCAGCGCCAGAAGGAGATGTTCAAGCGTCGCATATTCGTGGTGACGCTCATTTGCAAAGGTCAGTGCCTGGTGCAGCGCCTTCTCGAGACTTGGGGAAAAAGTT
>QFOL01000486.1 GCA_003241215.1 Agrobacterium fabrum | reverse complement strand
CTGCTGTTTGCGCGTGAGCATGAGGAAAACACCCTTGAGAATCGTCGTTGAAGTCGCGAAACAAATACAGAACGAACACTATATGTTCCATATGTGTTCTGCAATCCCCTAAAATTTCGTGAAGCTGCTATCTGTTGTTTTGATGATTTGCCTATTTGCGCCTGATTGTGCTTTTCTGCGGTCCAGGTCGTCCGGGCATGCACGGGCAGAGCGCCAGCGCAGGAAGCAGGTTATGATGAAATCCCGTTGTATCGATCATCTCGTTCTGCCGGTGGAAGATATCGTCATTGCCGTGAAACGTCTCGCCAGCCTTGGATTCACGGTCGCGCCGGAGGCTCTGCACCCTTTCGGAACCCGAAATGCCTGCGTTTTTTTCGCTGATGGGGCCTATCTGGAACCTCTCGCAATTGCTGACCCGGCTAAATATAATGCATCGGCAGACAAGGGAGATGTGTTCACCGGCAGGGACAGGGCCTTCCGGCAGCATGACGGGCAGGAGGGGTTTTCGGCTCTTGTCGCCAAAACCGAGGATGCCCTTGCCGACCATGAGAGGTTTCTGGCGTCCGGCGTGTCGGCGGGCGATGTGTTCCAGTTTTCCCGCCCCGTGCGGATGCCTGACGGGTCGGAGAGCGAGGCGGCGTTCCGGCTGGCCTTTGCGGCAAGCGGGGCGGCGGCGGATTTCTTTTTGTTCAGCTGCCAGCGGCTGCGCGCCCTGCCGGGTGACCGAACGGCGCTGGAACGCCATGCCAACGGGGTCTGCGGCCTCAGCGAAATCGTCCTGTTTTCCGGCGGGGATACGAAGGCCATGCGCCTGATCGAAATGGTCTTCGGCTGTGAGGGCAAGGTGTCTCCGGATGGGGATATGGTTTTCGTAACCGACAATGCCCGTATCAGACTGGTTGAAAAGCCGACCTTCAGCGGACTTGCCCTCAGCGCCTCTGGCCGGAGTGGCGGCGGGTTGCGCGGCATGTGCATCGTCTTTTCCGTTGACGATCTTGCCGTGACAGCGGCGGCGCTTGCTGCTAATGGCGTGTCCTGCATGGAAGCGGGCGGCCGTCTGGTGGCGCCCGCCGCGCCCGGCCAGGGCGTTGCCTTCGCCTTCGAGGAAAAATGATGAGCGTTACGAACAATCTCAAAGTCACCGCCGGCGATGGCGCCAGCAAGGTTTCCTTCTCCAACGCCGAGCGGTTTTCGCTGATTGCCGGCCCCTGCCAGATGGAAAGCCGCGAACACGCCTTCATGATTGCTGGCGTCCTGAAAGAGCTTTGCGACAGCCTCGGGATAGGGCTTGTCTACAAGTCCTCCTTCGACAAGGCGAACCGCACCTCGCTTTCCGGCAAGCGCGGCATCGGCCTTGAAAGCGCGATGGAAGTTTTTGCCGATCTCAAGAAGGAATTCGGCTTTCCTGTTCTGACCGACATTCACACCGAAGAACAATGCGCCGTCGTGTCCGAAGTGGTGGATGTGCTGCAAATCCCGGCGTTCCTCAGCCGTCAGACCGATCTCCTCGTTGCCGCCGCAAAAACCGGCCGTGTCATCAATGTCAAGAAGGGCCAGTTTCTGGCGCCCTGGGACATGAAGAACGTGCTGGCCAAACTCAATGAGAGCGGCAATCCGAATGTGCTCCTGTGTGAGCGCGGCGCCTCCTTCGGTTACAATACTCTGGTCTCCGACATGCGCTCGCTGCCAATCATGGCGTCGCTCGGCGCGCCTGTTGTCTTCGATGCGACCCATTCGGTGCAGCAGCCGGGCGGGCAGGGCGGCTCCACGGGCGGTCAGCGTGAATTCGTCGAGACTCTGGCGCGGGCGGCGGTTGCTGTCGGCGTCGCAGGGCTTTTCATCGAGACCCATGAGGACCCGGACAATGCGCCGTCCGACGGCCCCAATATGGTTCATCTGAAGGATATGCCGAAGCTGCTCGAAAAGCTGCTCGCTTTCGACGCCATTACCAAAGCCTGAGGGGCGGGGGCGTTACGGCGGGCACGGTCCCGTGCCAATCGATTTTAAATGGCGGGCGGGCCGTTTCCGCCGCCCGTCGTCATTGTAATTTCTTCGCCATCGTCTAAGACAGGCGACGGAAAATATCTGTTCCATTCCCAAGGGAGAGACCATGACTGCCATTACCGATATCATCG
>QFOL01000102.1 GCA_003241215.1 Agrobacterium fabrum | reverse complement strand
AAACCCTTACATGACAAAAGAAGAAGTCCTTGAATTCCCGGGCATCGTAACCGAATTGCTGCCGAACGCAACATTCCGCGTGAAGCTTGAGAACGACCACGAAATCATCGCCCACACGGCGGGCCGCATGCGCAAGAACCGTATCCGCGTTCTGGCGGGCGACAAGGTGCTGGTCGAAATGACGCCTTACGACCTTACCAAGGGCCGCATCACCTATCGCTTCAAGTAATCCACCTTCCGCATCGGACGCCCGGGCCGCGCAATGACCAATTCAAAACAAAAGCTCGTTCTGGCATCCGGCTCGCCGCGGCGTCTGGAACTGCTGCATCAGATCGGTATCGAGCCGGCACGCCTGATGCCGATGGATATCGACGAGACGCCTGCGAAGCTTGAACATCCGCGCACGCTCTGCCGTCGCCTGTCGCTGCAGAAGGCGGAGGCCGCACAGGCCGCCCTCAAGGGCGAACAACTGTGGAAAGACGCCTATGTTCTGGGGTCCGATACGGTGGTCGCCGTTGGCCGCCGCATTGTGGGCAAGGCCGAATATACGGAAGAGGCCTCGGCCGCGCTGCATCTTCTTTCGGGACGCAGCCATTGGGTCTATACCGGCATCTGCCTCGTGACCCCCGGCGGCAAGATCCGTCAGAAGGTGGCGGAGACCAAGGTGCGCTTCAAGCGCCTCTCGACGCGCGAGATCGAGGCCTACATCGCGTCGGGGCAATGGCGCGGTAAGGCGGGAGCCTATGGCATCCAGGGCATTGCCGGCGCATTCGTGCAGAAGCTGACCGGCTCCTATACCAATGTCGTCGGCCTGCCGCTTTATGAAACCATGTCGCTTCTTTCCGGAGAAGGATTTGAGGTGACTTCGGGCTGGCTCGAAGGATAGACCCCATGGCAAAATCCTCCACCGAAGGCGCTGGAAACGTCACCCCGCTTCGCAAATCGCAGCCCTGCCCGGAATGCGGCCGACCCTCAACACGGGAAGATTATCCCTTCTGTTCGGATCGCTGCCGCTCGCTCGATCTCGCCCGCTGGCTGAACGGCTCCTACGCCATTCCGGTTGCGGACGATGAAAGCAGCGCCGGCGGACAGGATACAGGCAAGAATAACTCCGAATAAACCCGCGCCGCCGGAAATTTCGGCGGTGAATTACCAAGAGATTTTTCTGAGCTTTCGCTCGCACCATATATTCACCGGGCTGCCGGCAGCCCGAAAAGCCATATCGGAACCGGCTGACGCTATTCCCCGCCAGCCCCTTAGGGTCTTGCGATGGACGCAGGCTTGCAGAAAAGAGTGAGCCATGGCGCGCTGCTGTTTGCGGTGCTGGCCGTTTGCCTTGCCATAGGCGCGACGGTGCTTTTGGCCAATGACAAGAAGCATCTCAAAAACCTGCTGACCTATCTCAATCTGACGCCCGCCATACAATCCGCCGAGCCGCCCAGGATGAAGCCCGTCAAGCGGCAAAAGCTGGCTACCAGAAAGGTCTATCTGCCGCCGCAGCTGCTGAAATTCGAGCAGGCCGGCGACAGGGCGTCTTTTGCCCGTGACTTCGTTCTTTCAGGCAAGGAGCTTTGTGACCGCTTCACGGCCACGGGTTTCTCCAACCCGCAGGGCTGGCACTCCAGCCCGGTCAATATCCGTAGTTTCGAATGTACGGCCGATCTTGCGGCGGGAAACGCGACAGACCCGGCAGAGAGGGCATCGCTCTTCCTCGAAATCCGCGGCGAAGCGTCCGGCGAAGTTCGCTCCATCAGGATGAAGGCTGTTGCACCCAGAACGCCGGACGGGACCGTTATTCTGACAAAGCTCGATGACGCGCTCACCATGATCGTCGAACAGACCCGCTTTGCCGATCTGTCCAACATGCTCGAGCCGGCACGCCGGATGCAACCTTATCAGGCGCAGCATTTCGGCATTTCGGTTTCCATAAAGCCGGAACCGACCGCGCCGCACCGCCTGAACGTGATTTTACTCGCAAGCGAGCAATCGCCGGGACTGAAGCTGACGCGCAGCTTTTTCGACAGGGATCGCTGGCTTCGCCCCGCGAACCTGTCGGATCGGCCGGCGCTTTATCCTTCCGTCAGGAAAGGCCGCGCCCCGTAACGCAAGGGCAGCTCAGCCTATCGCGGCCAGTCTGCGCCGGACCGGCGGAAGCCTGTCGCTTTGCTGGGCCTGACGTTTAGCCTCCCACTGAAGCGCGGTGCGAACGATGGTCGCCAGATCGTTGAAACGCGGACGCCAGCCCAGTTCCGACTGGATACGCGCCGAGTCCGCCACCATGGCCGCAATATCGCCCGGGCGGCGCGGACAATGGATGATCGGAAAATCGCGTCCCGATTCCCGCTGCACGGCCTGCAGGACGTCCAGAACCGAATAACCGACACCATAACCGCAATTGAGCGTGCGTGTGCCGCCGCCAGCGCGCAGATGCGCCATGGCGAGCATATGGGCGTCGATCAGGTCGCTGACATGAATATAGTCACGCACACCGGTTCCGTCCGCGGTCGGGTAATCCGTTCCGTAGACTTCCACCCGGTCGCGTCTGCCGGTTGCGGCTTCGCAGGCCACTTTGATAAGGTTCGCCACACCCGTGGGGGAAGGCCCGGCGCGACCCTGCGGATCGGCGCCGGCGACGTTGAAATAACGCAGCGCCACATAGTTGAAGTCATGCGCCTGCACGACATCGCGCAGCATGATTTCGGAGGCGAGCTTCGACAGGCCGTAGGGATTTTCCGGGCTGAGAATCGCCGTTTCGGGAACCGGGCCATCAAAGGGCTGGTTTCCATAGACGGCGGCTGTCGATGAGAAGATGAAATTGCGGATGCCGTGGCGGACCGCCGCCGCAACAAGGGCGCGGGTCGTGCCGGTATTGTTTTCGTAATATTCGAGCGGCTTGCTGATCGATTCAGGAACGCTGACCGAACCGGCGAAGTGGAAAATGGTCTCGATCTGGTTTTCTTCGAAGATCTGGTCGAGCAAGGTGCGGTCCGCCGCATCTCCCAGATAAAAACGTGCTGCCGGCGCGACCGCCCAACGCGACCCCGTGGAAAGCCGGTCGACAACAACGACCTCTTCCCCGGCATCGAGCAAAGCCCACACCATGTGGCTTCCTATATAACCGGCCCCACCGGTGACCAGAACCGCCATGACACTACTTCCCTGTTTGTTTTTCTTGAGCCCATCAAAGCCAATAATTCTTCATCATTGATTACTTGCACAGCGAATACGCCACCGATCCCCCACCCCATTAAAAAGGTGGCTTACGATTGGTTAGCGCAATGAAGTGCTTTTTATTGATTAGATGAAAATGTTCTCATAAATGGAACAAGCAGCGCATATCACAGAAAATCCCCCACGTCGATGGTTACGCCGTGGGGTTGCAGTTTTACCGGCCCGCTGTGATTTTTGGGCAAATGCGCCTGCCGCGGCGGATAACCGGCACGACAGGGCGAAGATTGACCGGACGTTCGCGGCTTATCTGCCGAGAATGTAGGACGCCAGCCGATCGGCGGCGTCTTCTATCTGCCTTGGGTTGCGCAGGAAGCAGGCGCGCAGAAACAGTTCTCCTCCCGGGCCGAAAGCCGTGCCAGGCGCGAGGCCCACCCCGGTCTTGTCAACGATATCAAGCGCCGTGGCCCGGCTGTCCGTCACACCGTCGATCTTGAGGAAGGCATAAAGGGCGCCATCCGGCTTCAGGGTTTCCACACGGTTTGTCGCGATGAGCGCATCGCAGAGAATGTCGCGGGAGGTCAGAGCGCGTTCGTAATTCTCGCGCACAAAACCGTCACCGTGATCGAGGGCGGCGACAGCGCCGCGCTGCATGAATTGCGCCACGCCCGAGGTGGAATATTGGATGAGATTCTCGATGACCTGACCGATGGCCGGCGGAGCGACAAGCCAGCCGACACGCCAGCCGGTCATCGACCAGTTCTTCGAAAAGGAGTTGGCGAAGATGATCTTGTCGTCCGGCTCCATGACATCGAGGAAGGACGGCGCGCGGCTGCCGGAATAATGATAAAGTGCATAAATCTCGTCGGCGACGATCCAGAGATCGTGTTTGCGGGCGAGAGCCAGAACATCGCGGAGATTGTCTCGCGTCGCCGTCCAGCCGGTGGGGTTGGAGGGCGTGTTGATGAAAAGCGCCCTGGTCTTGCCGGTGATGGCGCTTTCCAGCTTGCCGATATCGAGATCCCAGCGACCGTCGCGGAAATCGATACCGACCGGAACCGCCTTCGCGCCCGCCACGCCGATAGCGGCGACGATGTTCGGCCATGTGGGCGACAGATAGACCATCTCATCGCCCGGCGAGGTCAGCGCCTGCACGGCAAGCGCGATCGCCTGCATGCCGGAACCGGTGGCGTAAAAATGCTCCGGCGGCAGCGATGCCGCGAAATGGCGTTGGTAATAACGGCTCAGCGCCTGGCGCAGTTCTGGAATGCCGCGCTGCCAGGTATAGAAGGTTTCGCCATTGTTCAGCCCATCGATGGCGGCCTGATTGATGAAGTCAGGGCTCGGCAGATCGCCTTCGCCAACCCACAGCGGCAGGAGATTGTCCCGCCCCCGGGCATAATTCACGACTTCAACGATGCCGCTCTCGGGAGCCGCCAGAGAGCGTGCACTCAGACTGTTCAAAATGGACATTAAAGACACTCCGTTTGGTGCCTTCTTATCGCATCGAACCAGCCCTGTGCATGATATTCCGTGAGGCGATCATGGATTTTCTTTATGGGTCATCCCCGGCAGGAGATCGCCGGCCTCATGGGCCGGCACATCAGGCCGGGGACGATGGCGATAATCAACGCGTCTTCAGCAGATCGCGGATTTCGGTGAGCAGCTTGACGTCTTCCGGCGGCGGTGCTGCTTCCGGCTTTTCCTCGACCTTCTTGCGCTCCACGGAATCACGAAGCTTGTTGACGCCCTTGACCATCAGGAAAATGATCCAGGCCAGGATAAGGAAGTTGATGAGAACCGTCAGAAAGTTGCCGTAAGCGAAGACGGCGCCCTGATCGCGGGCGGCGGCGAGCGACGTGGCATTGACGCTGGAGCTCAGCGGCAGGAAGTAGTTCGAGAAGTCGAACCCGCCGAAGATCGCACCCACGATCGGCATGATGAGATCGTTGACAACGGAATCGACGATCTTGCTGAAAGCCGCGCCGATAATCACACCCACGGCCAGATCCATGACATTGCCGCGGGCAATGAAGGTTTTAAATTCGTTAAGCATTCAGATTGTCCCTCTCTCCTGCTTCGCGAGCTGAAGCTATGTGACTGTCCCTACGCCCTCGACCATACAGATTCGCCTCCCCATTTGGAATTCGTCAAGATTGCATTTATTGGCTTTTTTGCACGCCCGTCTTGAACTTTATGATCAGACCGCACTCATTCTCAACGGCGCGGAATTCGCCTATGCTGATATCAGGGAATTCCTGCATGGGGAGGATGCGTGCTTCCTGGGTGGATCATATTCGGCTCGGCCTTCGCTTATGTCCTGCTGCTGTTTGCGGTTGCAAGTTACGGGGACAGGAAAAGCCGTCAAAGAAACGCACCGAAAAAGGGGCGTCCGTTCGTTTATGCGCTGAGCCTGGCGATCTACTGCACCTCCTGGACCTATTTCGGCGGCGTCGGGCTTGCGGCAGACAGGGGCCTTGAATTCCTCGGCATCTACACCGGACCGATCCTTGCCTTTACCATCGGCATGCCGATCATCCGCCGTATCGTCGACCTCGCCAAAACCGAAAAACTGACCTCGGTTGCAGATTTCATCGCCGCCCGTTACGGCAAGAACTCCACCGTGGCGATGATCGTCGCCATCATCGCGCTCGTCGGCGCCATTCCCTATATAGCGCTGCAACTGAAAGCCGTTTCCAGCTCGGTGGCGACGATGGTCGATCCCGGCGATTACGGCATTGGCAGTGGAAACCTCTATTTCCTCGACCTGCCGCTGGTCGTCACCATCGTCATGGCCGGCTTCGCCGTCATGTTCGGCACTCGCCACACCGACGCCACCGAACATCAGGACGGGCTGATCCTGGCGATTTCGATGGAATCGCTGGTCAAGCTCGTTGCCATGTGCACCGTCGGCTTTTACGTGCTTTTCGTCCTCTTCGACGGCCCCGTGCATCTTTGGCAGCTCGCCTCCGAGAACCAGCAGGCCATGCAGGCCATGTCCTATCACACGCCCGTCAGCCGCTGGATCGTGATGACGCTGCTGTCCGGCTTCGCCATCATCCTGCTGCCGCGCCAGTTCCACGTCACCGTGGTGGAAAACCGCACGCCGGAAGAATTGCGCATGGCGGGGTTCCTGCTACCGCTTTATCTCGTCGCCATCAATATCTTCGTGCTGCCGATTGCGCTTGCCGGCATTCTGACGCTCGGCGCCAATGGCGATGCCGATCTCTACGTGCTGCAATTGCCGCTCAATCACCAGATGCCGGTCGTATCGCTGATCACCTTCATCGGCGGCTTTTCGGCAGCGACCGCGATGGTGATCGTCGCTTCCGTGGCGCTGTCGATCATGATTTCCAACGACATCGTCATGCCGATCTTCCTGCGGCAGAAGCTGCTGAACCGTTCTCCGCACCGGGACGACTTCGCCAAGACGCTGCTCAACATCCGCCGGACGGCAATCTTTGCGGTGCTACTTCTGGGCTATGGCTATTATCGCGCCGCCGACAGCGCCACGGGCCTTGCCTCCATCGGCCTTCTCGCATTTGCCGCCATTGCGCAGATGGCCCCTGCCCTGTTCGGCGGGCTGTTCTGGCGGCGCGCCAATGCGCGCGGCGCGATCGCCGGACTGAGTTCCGGCTTTTTTGTCTGGGCCTATCTGCTGTTCCTGCCAAGCTTCGGTGGGCCTGATAACTCCGAGGTGGCGGCGAATATTCTCGGCTTCCTGTTTTCCGGCAGCACGGTGTTCAACGGCCCCGAGGCCGATCCGTTCGTGAATGCGGTCATTCTCAGCCTGCTCGTCAACAGCCTCGCCTTCGTGCTCGGCTCGCTCTCGCGCAATCCGCGTCCGGTGGAGCGCATCCAGTCCGGCATCTTCGTCAAGCGCCATTCGAAATCGCAATTCGCCACGCGCGGCTGGAAAACCCGTGTCAGCGTCGGTGACCTCAAAAGCGCGATTGCCCGTTATCTCGGTGAAGAGCGCATGCTGCGCTCGCTGGCGACCTATGAAAAGACGGCTGGCAGGAAACTCAATGACGACCAGCCGGCGGATATGGCGCTGATTCATTTCTCCGAACAGTTGCTCGGCAGCGCCATCGGCTCCTCCTCGGCCCGTCTGGTGCTGTCGATCATTCTCCAGAAGGCGGAGGATACCAGCGCGGACACGGCATGGCTGCTCGATCAGGCGAGCGAGGCCCTGCAATATAATCAGGACATGCTGCAGACGGCGCTGGCCCAGATGGACCAGGGCATTGCCGTGTTCGACAGTTCGCAGCAGCTGACCATCTGGAACCGGCGCTTCCGCACCCTTCTGGATTTGCCGGAACAGTTCGGCCAGGTCGGCGTACCGCTGACGGATATCGTTTCCATGCTGCAGGAACGCGGCGATATGCCCGATGGCGACACGAACGAACTGATTACCAGTTTCCTGACCATGGACCTGCCCTTCTCGCTGGTGCTGGCGGGTGGCGAGCGCATCATCGAGGTGCGCTCCAACACCATGCCGGACAAGGGCATCGTCGCCACCTTCACCGATATCACCCAGCGTGTGGCGAGCGATCAGGCGCTGAAACAGGCAAACGAGACGCTGGAGCAACGCGTGGCGGAGCGAACCGTGGAGCTTACCCGCGTCAACCGTGAACTGGGGGAAGCGCGGGCGGCGGCCGATGAGGCGAATATCGGCAAGACGCGTTTTTTCGCCGCTGCCGGCCACGATATTCTCCAGCCGCTGAACGCCGCCCGCCTCTATTCTTCCTCGCTGGTCGAACGACTTGGCGCTTCGGGGGAGGGCGATCTCGTCCACAATATCGATTCGGCGCTGGAATCGGTCGAAACCATTCTCGGCGCGGTTCTCGACATCTCCCGTCTCGACACCGGCTCGATGAAGGCGCGCATGACATCCGTGCCGCTGAACGAGCTGCTGAAACGCATCGAAACCGATTTCGCACCGATGGCGCAGGAGAAGAATCTCGACCTCGTGGTCTTGCCGACTTCGCTCACCGTCCGTTCCGACCCCAATCTCCTGCGGCGTCTGATACAGAATCTCGTTTCCAACGCCATCAAATATACGTTGAAGGGCAAGGTGGTCGTCGGTGCGCGCCGCCGGGGCGGCGAGGTCGTCATTCAGGTGACGGATTCCGGTATCGGCATTCCTTCATCCAAATTCCGAACGGTCTTCAAGGAATTCGCCCGGCTGGACGAAGGAGCGAAGACGGCATCCGGCCTCGGGCTCGGCCTTTCCATCGTCGACCGGCTGTCACGCATGCTGCACCATCCGGTACAGCTGATTTCCACCCCCGGAAAAGGCACGACCTTCCGCATCCATCTGCCGCGCGAGGCGGATCGCCTCGTCCCGGCCAAAGCCGATGGCGGGATAACCAGCCCGGCAGCCAGCGACCGCCTTCAGGGCGTCCGGGTCCTGTGCATCGACAACGAGCCGAAAATCCTCGAGGGCATGACGCTGCTCTTGACGGGATGGGGCTGCGAGGTTTTACCCGCAGGTTCCGTGGCGACGCTGGAGGAACCCTTCCTCACCCTGGCCGCAGCCCCTGATGTCATCGTCGCCGACTACCATCTGGACGATGGCGACGGCATCAGCGCCATCCGCCTCATCAGGGCATTTTACGGCAAGACGATCCCTGCCCTGCTGGTGACGGCGGATCGCAGCCCGGAAGTGCGCAGCGACGCCGAAAAATACGGGATTTCCGTGCAGCACAAGCCCGTGAAACCAGCGGCGCTACGTGCCTATATCAATCAGATATCCAGCACCGTGCGGGCAGCGGCCGAATAGAAACTCCCGGACCTTGCGATCCGGGAGCGGTATAGATCTTCAAAAAACAGATGTATCAGGCCGCCTGGTTGTAGCGATCCCTGCCGGTCGCCGTACCCTGCTCCATCTGGAAGCGCTGGACGAGATCGAGCAGCGCTTCCACCTCACCCGACAGTACCCGGCTGGCCGCGCTCGACTGTTCGGCAAGCGCCGCATTCTGCTGCGTCATCTGATCCATCTGGTTGACGGAGCTGTTGACGTTGTGAAGCGCGGAGGACTGGTCCTGTGTCGCCGTTGCGATGGTTTCGACATGCTGGCTGACGGTGACGATCTGCTGGCTGATGGCGGAAAGCACAGTGCCTGCCTCCTGCACCAGTTTCGAACCGGAGCTGACCTCATGCGTCGACTGGTTGATGAGCTGCTTGATCTCGCGGGCCGCGTCGGCGGAGCGCTGGGCGAGCTCGCGCACTTCCTGCGCCACGACGGCAAAACCCTTGCCCGCCTCGCCCGCACGCGCCGCCTCGATGCCCGCATTCAAAGCAAGAAGGTTGGTCTGGAAGGCGATATCGTCGATAACCTCGATGATCTGCTCGATCTTGCGCGAGGCGTCTTCGATGCGGCCCATGGCGTCGACGGCGTTGCTGACGACCGAACCCGAACTGTCGGCGCTCTGCTTGGTGATGCGCACGGCCTCATTGGCCTCCCGCGCCCGCTCGGCAGAGGATCTGACGGTGACGGTGATTTCGTCCACGGCGGCAGCGGTCTCCTCCAGCGAGGCGGCCTGATTTTCCGTGCGCTTCGACAGATCGACCGACGACTGCTCGATTTCAAAGCCGCTATGCTGGATGATGAGCGTACGCTCACGAATCTGCCCAAGCGCGTCGCGCAGGTTGAGAAGGGATTCGTTGAAATCCGTGCGCAGGCGGTCGAGACGGCCCGCGAAAGGTGTCTCGATCGTGCGGCTCAGATCGCCGCGCGAAAGCCTGCCGAGGCCGGAGGCAATCTCACCCACTGCAAATTCGATCTGGCTGTCGAGTTCCTGTTTCTCGGCATCGTTACGGTGACGCTCTGATTCCGCCGCCGAGCGTTCTTCCGCGCTTTTGCCCTCAATCGCCAGCTTCTCAAGCGCGTTTTCGCGGAAAATCACCAGTGCACGGGCAATGTTGCCGAATTCATTGGTGTTGGTGGCATAGGGGATCGGCGTGTCGAGATTGCCGTCCGAAAGCGACTTTACCGCATCGGTCAGCTTGCCGAGCGGCTGCAGGGTGCGCTTGATGACGAAATAGGCGAGCAGGCCCACGCCGACCATGGCAAGCGCGCCGCAGATCAGCATCAGATCCCGCAGGCTGTAAATCTGCGCATTGTAGACATCCATGGGAACACCCACGAACAGGATGCCAACGGTGGCGCCGGCCTTGTTCAGGACCGGCATATAACCGGTCATGTAGTCAACGCCGAAAAGGGTGGCAGTGCCAAAATAGGACTCACCCTTGGAGACCTTTTCGAAAGCGGGATGATCGGTAGCAAGCTTGGTGCCCGCTGCCCTTTCACCCTTCTCATTCTTCAGATTGGTGGTCATGCGAATGAATTCGCCGCCCTTGGTTTCGAAAACCGTGGCGATACCGCCGTTGCCGGCAGCCGTGCGATCAACGAGATCGTTGTCGCGCATCGTCCCGATGGAGGCGCGACCCACGCTCTTCAACTCGCCATCCACCATTTCGAGGGCAACGCCGCCGACCTTCATCTCGTAAAGGATGGCCATGCCACGCATTGCACTGTGTGTATCGCGCAGCGCGGTGGTGATGATGTTGTCTTTCAAGCGAATGTAGGTCGAAAAACCAACTGCCGCCACGCTGAGCATGATCAGGCCGATCGTCAGCGCGACGACCTTGCCCGCAACGGACTTAAAGAGCCGGTTGTGCATGAAACAGTTCCCCAGAGCCAAACCTGTGATAGTTCTAGTGGGCAACTGTTAAAAAACGCGAAATACGGGAATGGCTTTGCGGCGGGATGCCGCAGCCGGCCGCATGTGCATGGGGCGGGAGAACCCCGCCCGCCGTCAATGGATATAACCGAGCCGGATCGCTTTCGCGATCGCCTGAATACGGTTGACGGAATCGAGCTTGATCGTTGCCGAACCGAGATAGGCGTTGACGGTGTGCACGGAAAGCCCGAGCTTGACCGCGATCTCTTCACTGATACGGCCGTCCCCCGCCAGCTGCAGGCAGGCGATTTCCCTTTCGCTCAAGGCTTCCGAGGGGGCCGCCTTGCGCTCGTCCAGCGCCAGCATATCCACCATGATCTCGCAGCATTTGATGTGCTGTTCGATCACTACCTCATTGTCGAGAACGAGGTTGGTGCCGCAGAAGACGATATAACCGTTGCCGATGGTGCCGAGCCGCACCGGCAGGGCGAGGCCGGCATAAGGCAATGTATCGTTCTCGATACGGCGCAGAAGCGCGGGCACATCGGGAAGATCGGCAAAGCCGCCGGCATTCTTGTTGCGCCAGATGACCGGCAGGAGCGACGTCTCGATATGATCGAGAAGAATATCGCCGACGGCGCGGATGAACTGCGCGCTCTGCTCTGCGGCATTCATGCCCCAGTTTTCCAGCTCGCAGGTCAGCTTCTTCTTGTTGGGGAAGCCCGAAGCGGCGGCCTTCGTCACCACGAAATTGCGCGCGCCCACAAGCTTCTGCATGGCGACAAGCTTCGGAAACAGATCCGACCGGCTCGTCACGACAGGGCTGCGGTAAAACATGCCCGTTTGACCTGTACCCTCATTGTCTTTCGTCTGTACCATCCGTCCGACCATTATACGAGGTTGTTGCGCACGGCGTAGGCAATTGCCTCCGAGCGGGTTTTCGTCGCGGTTTTACGCATCACGCTGGTGATGTAATTATTGATCGTATTGCGCGAAATGCCAAGGATCATCGCAATTTCATCGCTTGTCTTGCCTTCAGCGATCCAGAACAGGCATTCGAGTTCGCGCTCGGTAAGATCGATATCGCGCACAGTCTTTGCTTCGCTGGCAATGCCGAAACTGACGCAATAGCCTGTCAGAAGCGCGATTTCGCGCAGCCTTTCCGGCGAAGGAACCGCTTCTTCGGGAAACAACAAAAGCAGAGAAAGGCGGATGCGGCCCACGCAGAAGGACAGTGCCGAATATTGCCGGTCTATGCCATAGGGCACCGAAACGTCGTCTGGAAGGAAAAGCAACCGCGGCTGCAGGAGCGAAAGGCATTTCTCCATTTCGCTCGACCGGTTCTGGCTGTTGGTCAATTCGACGCCGAGCCTGCGGACCAGATCGAAAGGCCAATCGGAGGTGACGATGAATTTCAGCCCGGTTTCTTCGAGAAGGTCATCCCGCGCCAGCAGATAATGCGAGGCGCCAGCATAGGTTATGAGCAGATCCAGTGCGCCTGCAACGTTACCGGCAGCAGCCGTGGCTGCGACGTTTTTAGCAAGCTGATCGCGCGGCAAAGGCTTACCCATGCCTTCCATAGGCTTGGCAGACAGCCTGCGGATATCAACATCGACTTTCAATCGCCTACGCCCTCTTGCTCCCAGTGGGAGATTATACCTCGGGATGGAATCA
>QFOL01000101.1 GCA_003241215.1 Agrobacterium fabrum | reverse complement strand
ACGGATCGTTCATTGCCTTCGGACCTGCGAAAACCGCTTCTGGGTCGTCAGAAAAAAAGCGCCGGTATCAACCGGCGCTTTTCCGTCATTATGGTTCTGTCGGTGCTTGCTGTTCTGTCGATTGGCGGCCTGTCCGTTTATACGGCGCTTTCGCCCGGCAATTTGCAGAAGACGGCAACCGGGCCGGATGTACAGCCTCAGCTTGCTGAAAAGATACCTGAAAGCGCGCCGGCCGATGTGTCGGCCGCCGGTGGCACTGCCGGTCTCCAGCCGCAAAGCGGGAGGTCAGGCGCCACTATCAGTCGCGAGACGATGCCTGATGGCAATGTCGTATCGGTTTATTCCCCTCGCTCCCGTGAGACAGACGGGCCGGTGCTGATGAGCGGCCAGACCTATGGGCAGGATCCGCGCATGGCGACACGGCCCAATGAGGAACTGCTGGAAGAAACCGCATTCGGCAAATTGCCTGTCGTCGGTGCTGATGGTCTGCGGCCGATGGAGCAATATGCCCGGCCCTGGTCTGGTGCACGCGGCACCCGGATTGCGATCGTGGTCGGCGGGCTGGGCCTCAGCCAGACGGGCTCGCAAAAAGCAATTCGGGAACTGCCGCCGGAGGTGACGCTCGGTTTTGCCGCCAGCGGCAACAGCCTGCAGCGCTGGATGCAGGAAGCGCGCCGTCAGGGACATGAAATTCTTCTTCAGATTCCGTTAGAACCCTTCGGCTATCCGGGCACCAATCCGGGCCCGGACACATTGCTGGCGGGTGATCCCGCCAAGGTCAATATCGACCGGCTGCATCGTTCCATGGCGAAAATCACCAATTATACCGGCATCATGAACTATCTCGGCGGGCGCTTTCTTGCGGAGCAGGCGGCCCTGGAGCCTGTCATGCGCGACATCGGCAAGCGTGGCCTGCTGTTTCTGGATGACGGCTCCTCGGCGCAGTCGCTGAGCGGCGGAATTGCGAAAGCCATTTCCGCCCCACAGGGTTTTGCCGATCTTCTGCTCGATGGCGAAGTCACCGAAGCATCCATTCTGCGCAAGCTGGACGAGCTGGAGCGAATTGCACGGCGTAACGGTCAGGCAATCGGTGTGGCGTCGGCCTTCGATGAAAGCGTTGCGGCTATCTCGAAATGGTCGCGTGAGGCGGGTGGGCGCGGCATCGAGATTGTCGGCGTTTCCGCGCTTGTTTCCGGGCAGGCGGGGCAGTAAACCTTGCCTGCGGCCATTTCCGGCGTTGAGACAGTGCGGGTTTCCCATGACAATCAAAGCAGAAGATTTGCCTTACCGTCCCTGTGCGGGAATAATGGTTCTGAACGCTCAAGGCCTCGTCTGGGCCGGCCGGCGTATCAAGGAAGGCAATTCCGAATATGACGGTTCACCGCAATTGTGGCAGATGCCGCAGGGCGGTATCGATGACGGCGAACGGCCTTTGACGGCCGCCATTCGCGAACTCTACGAAGAGACGGGCATGAAAACGGTGACCCTGCTTGCGGAAGCGAGCGACTGGATTCACTATGATCTGCCGCCGGAACTGATCGGTATCGGCCTGAAGGGTAAATATCGCGGCCAGGCGCAGCGCTGGTTCGCGTTCCGCTTCGAGGGGGATGAAAGCGAAATCCAGATCGATCCGCCGCCCACCGGGCATTCGGCCGAATTCGACGCCTGGGACTGGAAGCCGATGGAAAGCCTGCCGGAACTCATCGTGCCGTTCAAGCGCGCGGTCTATGAAAAAGTCGTGGCGGAGTTCCAGCACCTTTCCGGCAAATAAAAAAGGCGGCCAAGGCCGCCTTTTCTGTCCTGTTGCCAGTGCTTATTCCGCTTCGTTGGCGGAATCGGCGTTAAGCTGGCCGTATTTTTCTTCGCCGATCTTGCCGAGCAGTTCGAGCTGGGTTTCGAGAAAGTCGATATGGCCTTCCTCGTCGATCAGCAGTTCTTCGAAAAGCTTCATGGAGACGTAGTCGCCGGCCTCAGAACAGATATCACGCGATTTCTTGTAGGAGGTGCGGGCGTCATATTCGCCGGCAAGGTCGGATTCCAAGACTTCCTTGACGTTCTGGCCGATGCGCAGGGGCGCGACGGTCTGAAGGTTGGGATGGCCTTCAAGGAAGATGATGCGTGCGACCAGCTTGTCGGCGTGCTGCATTTCCTCGATGGATTCGGCACGTTCCTTCTTGGCGAGCTTCGTGTAGCCCCAGTCTTCCAGCAAACGATAATGAAGCCAGTACTGGTTTACCGCACCGAGTTCGAGAAAAAGGGCCTCGTTAAGCCGCTCGATGACTTTTTTGTCGCCTTTCAATGTCCGCTCTCCTGTTGTCTTCATGGAATTGCTTCAAGCGGGACATAAAATCAAAAACATCGGCCTCAGTCGAGTGGCGACGGGCATGATATTCTTCGGTGGTTTTGATGATCAGGTCGACAACGGTTGGAAAACAGCCGCAGCAGCGGCCGCGTTTTTCCATGGCGTGATACACTTTTGCAGGAACGATGAGCTGCCAACAGTCTTCGTCGAGGAGCTCGTTGATGACGTCCCTGATGTCGTGATCGGTGATGTAATTGCAGCTGCAAACCAGCATGATGGACTGCCTGTATGACGCAACACGTTGTTTTCGTTCTTAAACCAAAACAGGACAGCAAATGTCAAGAAAAACCTCTTGGCGAGCTTCCGAGGATTTTCTAGACTCGTTCTAAACTATACAAAAACTATCGTATTTTCATTGGTTTAGGCCGCATGTCATTCCGGTGTTTCGTCTTCAAGTTTTTGTGCGCGGCAAAATTATCGAAGTCGACATCACGGAAAGTTTACTGAGTTCGGGCGACCGGAAGGCGGAGATGGATGGCCTCAGGCGAAATATTGTCCGCCATTGGCCGTCATCGTCGAACCGGTGATGAAACCGGCCTCGTCGGAAACCAGAAACAGGACGCAGCGCGCGATTTCTTCGGGTTCGCCCAATCGCCCGACAGGAATCTGCGGCACGATCCGCTCGGCCAGAACCTTCTCCGGTATCGCTCTTACCATCTCCGTGCCGATATAGCCGGGGCAGATGGCGTTGACGGTGATGTTGCGGCTGGCGCCTTCCTGGGCCAGCGCCTTGGTGAAGCCGATATCGCCCGCTTTCGAAGCGGAATAATTGGCCTGGCCCGCCTGGCCCTTCTGGCCATTGATGGAAGAGATATTGACGATGCGCCCGAAGCCGCGCTCCCGCATGCCCGGCCAGACGGGATGCGTCATATTGAAGACGCCAGTAAGATTGGTGTCGACCACCTCACGCCATTGCTGCGGCGTCATCTTGTGAAACATCGCGTCGCGGGTGATGCCGGCATTGTTGACGAGGACTTCGACCGGACCAAAGGTTGCTTCCACCTTTGCAATACCATCTACGCAGGCATCATAGTCGCGGACATCCCATTGAAATGCGGGGATACCGGTTTCCTTCTGAAAGGCTTCCGCCCTGTCCGTGGTGAAGGCGTAGTTGACGGCCACCCGGTAGCCGGCGGCCTGCAGGGCGCGGGCGATTGCAGCACCTATGCCGCTCGTCCCGCCGGAAATCAATGCAACCCGGCTCATATCGCCTCCATCTCCAGAACTGCTTTAGCGGTGCTCAAGGGCCACAGAAATGCGGCCAATGGGAGGCCGCTTCTACCCTATTGTCAGTCGAACCGGAATTGATTTTTGAGAAGCTGCGCCTGCGGTTTCAGAGCGCTTCGATGCACATGGCGACACCCATGCCACCGCCGATGCAGAGCGTTGCGAGGCCCTTGGACACGTTACGGCGGCGCATTTCGAAAATCAGGGTGTTCAGGACGCGCGCACCTGAGGCGCCGATCGGATGGCCGATGGCAATCGCCCCGCCATTGACGTTGACGATAGCGGGATCGAGGCCAAGTTCGCGCACCACGGCGCAGGACTGGGCCGCAAAGGCTTCGTTGGCCTCCACAAGACCGATATCGTTGATTGACCAGCCGGCCTTGGCCAGCGCCTTGCGGGACGCGGGAATAGGCCCGGTGCCCATGATTTGCGGATCGACGCCCGCCGTTGCCCAGGAGGCGATACGGGCGAGCGGCTTGATGCCGCGCCTTGCCGCTTCCTGTTCCGACATCAGAAGCGTTGCGGCTGCGCCGTCATTCAGGCCGGAGGCGTTGCCGGCCGTGACAGTGCCCTCCTTGTCGAAGGCGGGGCGCAGTTTGGCCATGGTTTCCAGCGAAGCGCCATGACGGATATGTTCATCCGCATCGATGACGATATCGGCCTTGCGGCCTTTGACCGTAAAGGCCACGATCTCATCGGTAAAACGGCCGGCGTTCTGCGCCGCTTCGGCCTTGTTTTGCGACGCGACGGCAAACTGATCCTGCTCATCTCGGGAAAGCTGCCATTGGCGCGCAATGTTCTCGGCGGTGATGCCCATGTGATAGCCGTAAAAGGCGTCGGTCAGGCCGTCCTTCAACATGGTATCGATCATCTTGAAATCGCCCATCTTCACGCCCCCGCGCAAATGGGCGCAGTGAGGCGCCATGGACATGGATTCCTGGCCGCCGGCGATGACAATGTTCGCATCGCCGGTCGCGATCTGCTGCATGCCGAGTGCGACGGCGCGCAGGCCCGAACCACAGAGCTGATTGAGGCCGAAAGCGGTCGCTTCCTGCGGAATGCCAGCCTTCATTGCCGCCTGCCGCGCCGGGTTCTGCCCCTCGCCCGCCGTCAGGACCTGGCCGAGAATGACTTCATCGATTTCGTTTGCCGCGACACCGGCGCGCTCCAGCACGGCGCTGATGACGGTCGCCCCGAGCTCATGGGCTGGCGTATTGGCGAAGTGGCCATTGAAAGAGCCGACGGCTGTGCGCGCGGCGCTGGCAATCACGATTGAAGGCAGGGTCATCAGTTTTCTCCTCACTTGCGGGCGGAGACTGGCAAAGCTTTCAATACAAGTCAAATGGCGAAAGTTGCTTTAAAAGATGTTGCTAAATCACGCTGGAATCTTGCGGAAAATTGCTGCGCAAAAAACAAACTGTTGCGATGCACAAAACATTTGTCAGAGAGCGCATTTTGCGCATACACTTTGCACCGGGAAGAGCAATAACACCAAAAAACAAGAAAATACCATCATCGCGAGGAGGCGGGCATGGCGAAACACGACGGCGAAACAATCATCAAAAAATATGCCAACCGGCGGCTCTACAATACCGGCACCAGCACCTATGTGACGCTCGACGATCTCGCGCAGATGGTCAAGCGCGGCGAGGACTTCAAGGTTCAGGATGCAAAGTCCTCCGAGGATATTACCCACGCGGTGCTGACGCAGATCATCGTCGAACAGGAGGCCAAAACCGGCAATACGCTGCTGCCGACGGCGTTTCTGCGGCAATTGATCTCCTATTACGGCGACCAGATGCAGATGGTGGTGCCGACCTTCCTCGAACATTCGATGAAGACCTTCTCCGATCAGCAGAGCCAGATGCAGGAACATATGGCGAAGGCCTTCGGCGACGGTTCGCTGGCCCGCAATTTCCAGGCGCCGCTGCAGATGATGGAGGAGCAGATCCGCCGCAATACGGAACTCTTCCGGCAGGCAATGCAGGGTTTCACGCCTTTCGCAATGCCGCAGGCGCCCAAGGAAACCCGCAAGCCGAATGCATCCGAAATCGATGAGCTGAAGGCGCAGTTGCGCGCATTGCAGCAAAAGCTCGATCAGCTGTAATCCTGCTTGGCCTTGGCCGATGCCGAATCTGACGATCGCATCGTTGCTGCTTCAGATCTTCAGCCTGCTGCTCTTTCCGGAACGCGCAACAGCAGCAGGAAGCCTGCTCCCAGAAACACGATGAGTGTCGCCATGCCGACATGGGCGGAACCGCTCATATAGGTTGCCATGGAAAATGACAGCGTCGCCATGAAGCTGGTGGCCCGTCCGGAAAGCGCGTAGATGCCGAAATAGCGGCCCGCTTCCGCCACGGTGATATTGCGGGCGAGATAAGAGCGGGACGAAGCTTGAACCGGGCCGAAGGCGAAGCCGATCAGCACGCCATAAAGAAGATAGGCCTTTTCCGCACCTGTAGCGAAAATGCCGCCATTGTCCACTGTCGACAATTGCATCAAGCCGAACAGGGTTGAGCCCTTTTCCGTCGAGACGATACCGAGCGTGGCCAGCAGCAGGAGCACCAGACTGATGAGGATGGTGATGCGTGAGCCGAGTTTCTGGTCGATACGCCCGGCGGCAAAACAACCGGCAATAGCGACGACGTTAAGCAGAATACCGAAGAGGCCGATTTCCATCGTCGCCCAGCCGAACATGCCGGCAGCAAAGGCTCCGCCCAAAATAAGCACGCCATTGACGCCATCCTGATAGAGCATGCGCGCGATCAGAAACCGCAACAGAACGGGACGATAGCGCAGTTCGCGCAGGGTTATCTTCAGCTCCCCCAGTCCCGAGCGGATCGCGGCACCAAAAGGCAGGCCCTTTTTCGCATCCGGGGTCAGCAGAAACATCGGCATAATGAAGATGAGGTACCAGAGCGCGGCGAGCGGGCCGGTTATTCTGGCGTCTTCTCCGGTTGCGGGGTCAAGACCGAAAAGCGGCCTGATACCGGCGATGGTGAACCCGGTCTGCGGATTGGCGGCGAGCAGCGTGACCACGGCAATCAGCACCACCATGCCGCCGAGATAACCGAGCCCCCAGGCGAGATTGGAGATACGTCCGACATTTTGCGGATTGGTCAGCCGGGGCATCATCGAGTCGTTGAAGACAATCGAAAACTCCGCCGCGATGGAGGCGAAAATCATACAGATGACGGGCAGGACGATCGGCGAGCCTGGCGCGGCAAACCAGAGGAAGAAAAGGCTGACGATCTTGATGACGGCAAAAAAGGCGATCCACGGTTTGCGTGCGCCGGACTGGTCGGCGATCGAGCCGAGGATGGGCGAGAACAGGGCGATGATGATCGACGACACCGTCGCCATGTTGCTCCAAGTCGCCTGGGCCGAAATCGGATCATCGGTGAGGCGGGCGACGAAATAGGGGCCGAAAATGAAGGTTGTGACGACCGTAAAGAAGGGCTGCGCCGCCCAGTCGAACATCACCCAGCCCCAGATGCCGCGTTTGGCAACCACTGTTTCCGCATTGGGGGAAGGGACAGTCATTCATCGTCCTATCGGAAAATCGGCGGGAGAATAAAATGCGGAATGCCGCTGCATCCCGTTTTGTCTGCCGCCATCCGGGCCTGCGACCCGGATGGCTTTATCGAAACTGCCGGTCAGCGTGCCTGAACGATATCGCCAAGCAGCCCTGCCGCGACCGTCAGACGGGCAAGGTTTGTGTCGCCGCTTTCGCTGAGCGCGCCGAGTTCGGAGACGATACGGTTGACGCGCACGCGGTCGGCCGCATACCAGGCCTGAACCGGGTCCTTCTCCTTGGCATATTCTGTGAGCGCGGAAACAACGATCCGCCGTCTCGACGAAGAAATCTGGTCCTGACTGCGCAGAAGCGCCAGACTCTCATAGTGATCGGCGGGCGTGATGCGCTGGCTTGCATCCAGCAGGCGCGCGACACGGAAGGTCGATGAGACGGTGGCATAGCTTTCGGCGGCGCGGGCAAGCGTGGTGCCGGCGCTTTCGGCGATGCGCATGATCTCCGGCACATAGACGAGCAGGGAAAGCGTATCGAGTTCCTCCAGAAGACCGGAAGGAACGCCGTCGATTTCCGTGACGCCGAGTTCGCGGCGATACTTCGCCGCTGCCGGTGACAGGGTCTTGATGGCGGTTTTCAGGCGCTCGATTTCGGTCGCCATGTCACCTGTGGCCGCACCCGCGCTCCCGGTTTGCAGGTAAAGCCTGCTCGCATCCGAGAAGATGCGCGTGATCGTGGCATAAAGCCCGTTCTGGACTTCACCGCCGATCTTGCCATCAAGCGCGTCGACTTCGCTCCACAGACGTTTGAGACCGAAACCATCCTCGACGATCACTGCAGCCTTGACGACGTCGGCCGCCAGAAGGCCGCTCGCATCGGCAAGTTTCTGCACAAAGCCCGGGCCGCCGCGATTGACGACGGCATTGGCGAGCGCGGTCGCGACGATTTCGCGATGCAGGCGATGCGACTTGATATCGTCCGCATAGTTCGTCTGCATCTTGGCCGGGAAATAATCGACCAGAAGATGCTGGAGATAGGGTTCGTCGGGAAGCGTGCTTGCCACCAATGCATCGAACAATGTGAGCTTGGCATAGGAGAGGAGCACGCCGATTTCCGGCCGGGTCAGCGGTTTGCCGGTGGCGTATCTTTCGCTGAATTCGGCATTGTTCGGCAGGGTCTCGACCTTGCGGTTCAGTTGTCCTGTCGCCTCCAGCGCGCTCATCAGGCGGCCGAGTTCTTCGCGGTTCGAAAGGCCCAGCCGCTCCGTCAGCGAGATCGCCAGCGATTGCAGGTAGTTGTTGCGCAATACCAGCTGCGCCACTTCCGGCGTCATGGAAGCGAGAAGCTGGTTGCGTTTCGGCATCGTCAGGCGACCGCTGTTAACGGCGGAGGCAAGCGCGATCTTGATGTTGACCTCCACGTCCGAGGAGTTCACGCCGGCCGAGTTATCGATGGCGTCGGAATTGCATCGCCCGCCCGAAAGCGCATAGGCGATGCGCCCCTTCTGGGTGATGCCGAGATTGGCGCCTTCGCCGATGACCTTGGCGCGCAGCTCGGTTGCGTTGACGCGGATGGGGTCGTTCGCCCTGTCACCCACCTCGGCATTGGTTTCCACCGCCGCCTTGATGTAGGTGCCGATGCCGCCGAACCACAGAAGATCGGTTGGTGCCTTCAGTATGGCCGTCATGATCTCGAAGGGCGTGGCGACTGACTTGTCGATGCCGATGGCGGCCACGGCTTCCGGTGTCAGCGTCACCGATTTTTCGGCGCGCGAAATGATCATCGCGCCGGCGGAGAGGGCCGAACGATCGTAATCCTGCCAGCTGGAACGCGGCAGTTCGAAAAGCCGCTTGCGTTCGGCAAAGGACCTGTCGGTGTCGGGATCCGGATCGATGAAGATGTCGCGGTGATCGAAGGCGGCGATCAGCCTGATCTTTTCCGACAGCAGCATGCCGTTGCCGAAAACGTCGCCGGACATATCGCCCACGCCCGCCACTGTGAAGGGGGTGGTCTGGATGTCGGTGTCCATTTCACGGAAATGGCGTTTCACCGTTTCCCAGGCGCCACGGGCGGTAATACCCATCTTCTTGTGGTCGTAACCGGCCGAACCGCCCGATGCGAAGGCGTCGTCCAGCCAGAAACCAGCCTCATGGGCAAGACCGTTCGCCGTATCGGAGAAGGTCGCCGTTCCCTTGTCGGCGGCGACGACGAAATAGGGGTCGTCACCGTCGAGCCGCAGCGTGTCGGCTGGCGGCACGATGGCATCGTCGACGATATTGTCGGTGATGGACAGCAGGGTGCGGATATAGGTCTTGTAGGCCTCGCGGCCGGCATTAAAGACCTCGTCGCGGGAGCCGCCGGCCGGCAGGTTCTTCGGGAAGAAGCCGCCCTTGGCGCCAACAGGCACAATTACCGCATTCTTGACCTGTTGCGCCTTGACGAGACCGAGCACTTCCGTGCGGTAATCCTGGCCGCGATCCGACCAGCGCAGACCGCCGCGCGCCACCTTGCCGAAGCGCAGATGCACGCCTTCGACCTCGGTGCCGTAGACAAAGATTTCGCGGAAGGGACGCGGGTCTGGCAGGCCATCCAGATGTTTCGGATCGAACTTGAAGGCTAACAGGTCACGCGGCGTACCGTCGGCATTTTTCTGGAAGTAGTTGGTGCGCAGCGTCGCGTCGATGGCGTTGACGTAACGTCTGAGGGTGCGGTCCTCATCGAGATTGGGAACGCCGCTCAAAGCCGCTTCGATTGCCTTGTGTATTTCGGCGAGCTTTTTCAGCCGCTTCTTTTCATCGACGGACGGATCGAAGCCGGCCTTGAACAGCGCGAAAATATTGCGGGAAATCGCCGGATACTTATAGAGCGTTTCGGAAATATGCTCCTGCGAATAGACAATGCCGGTCTGGCGCAGATAACGCGCATAGGCGCGCAGCACGGAGACTTCGCGCACGGTGAGGCCGCAGGCGAGGATCAGGCGGTTGAAGTTGTCATTGTCAACCTTGCTGGAGAAGGCGGCAAGGAAAGCTTCTTCGAGTTTCTGTCCGTAATGCGGCAGATCGAGCGTCGTTCCCTTGGCGACGGATAGCTCCATATCATGCAGCACGATGTCGCGCTTTTCGCCGTCCAGGACGACACCGATATCGAAGGTGCGCTCGCTGATGACGTTGAAACCGAGATTTTCGAGCAGCGGCACGCGGCGCGAAAGCGGCAGGTGGCCGTCGCGGTGGAAAATCTTCAGCGACAGCGTTTCGGCCGACTGGCCTTCCTGCTGGTAAAACTCGATGCGGACCGGCTCACCCTTCGCCGCACCCAGAATATCCGGCATATCGCCGATCGCCTCTTCCGGCGTAAAGGCTTCCTGATAGGCTTGGTCCACCTCCAGCACCGGCGCACCCGGTTCGGAGAGGGCGATAAAATGGTCTATCCAGCGTGCCGCGATATCGCTGACGGCATCTTCCAGCTTGTCCTGGGCGATGCGCGGCGTCTTGCCTTCCGTGCGGCCGACGATGAAGTGGACGCGGGCGACGGCGCCTTCCGGAAAGGCGGGGTAATAGGCGGAAATATGCCCGTCATAGACCTTGCTCAGATAATCGCCGATCTTCTCACGGACGTAGGAATTATATTCCTCGCGCGGCACAAAGATAATGGCGGAAACGAAGCGGTCGAAACGGTCGATACGTGCGAGCACACGCACGCGCGGCCGGTCGCTCAGCTCCATGATCTGCTCGATGAAGCGGATCAGAAGATCCGTTTCGATCTGGAAGAGATCGTCACGGGGATAGGCTTCCAGCGTGTTCTGCAGGATGCGACCGGAGTGGCTGTTCGGGTCGAAACCGAAATGCCGCTCGACTTCCGCGACCTTGGCGCGCAGCAGCGGTATCTGCTTGACCGAGCGCGTATAGGCGGTGGCGGTAAAGAGGCCGACGATGCGCAATTCGCCGATGACGTTGCCGTCCTCGTCGAAGCGCTTGATACCGATATAATCCATGTAGGCGCGGCGGTGCACGATGGATTTCACATTGGCCTTGGTGACAATGAGGAAATCCGGGCCGTCGAGGAAGGCGAGGATTTCCGGTGTCGTCGTCACGGCGTTCTTGCCGAGGCGCAACACGCGTACATCCGGATCGCTGAGGCTGCCGAGGCCGACGCCGTCACCGCGCTCGATCTTGGCGTTCTTTCCCTTGCCGGAATAGGTGTAGTCACGCATGCCGAGGAAGGTGAAATTGTCGTTGCGAAGCCAGTTGAGGAATTCGACGGCTTCCGCACGCTCGGTCTTGCGCCGCGACGAGCCGCGCTTGGACAATTCATCCAGCGCCTCATCGAGTTTCGCCAGCATCGGCCGCCAGTCGCGATAGGCGAACTGGACCTGCGCCAGCACGAAGCGCAGCCGTTCCTCCAGCGTCGCGGCGGCCTGCTGCGTCAGCGGCGCGATATGCAGCTGGATGAGGCTTATATTCTCGGTCGGATCGTCCTCGGGTTCCGCGAGGCGATAGCCCGCCTGCGCACTTTCGTCGCGCACCAATATTGGATGCACGGCGAGATAAAGACCGCGATAGCTGCTCGTGACCTCGCCCATGACGGAATCGTAAAGGAAAGGCATGTTGCGGCCGATAATGGTCAGGACCGTTACCGGAATATCCCGCGGGGAGACACCTTCCACCTGGGTGATGCTGATATAAGGAGCCTCTCCGCTCCAGCGGGAAAGCGCCTCGAAACTGTGAGCCGCGCTTGCCGCCAGCATCTCCGCGGAATAATATTCTATATCGTCGGCACTTGCCCTTCCATAAAGAATACCTGGATCAAGAAATTGGACATTTTCGGCAATTGCCTGCTGACGCGCTTTTTCGATCTGTTTTTCGCGTTTTGGATTGTTTCTGTAGCCCATTTGACGCGGATTCCTCCAAAAATCACACTTTAAAGTAAAAAAGCATCGCCAATTTGCGGATTTTGCCTTTTCAGTCGAATCGGATATTGGCGTGGAATTACGAAGAGTTTAAGAGGCTTTCGTGTTTCTTCACTCAGGAAACGAAATTTTTTTGCTCCTTTTGCCGCGAGGGCCTGTCACGAAGCATTTTGACAGTATTTCTGAGGCTAATTTATAGGCGGTTCTTTGGCCGCCATGTGATGTTGCGGCCACGGTCGAAGCAAATTATTGATTTGCGCCTATTTTTGTGGTACACCAACGACACTGATCCACAGCGTGGCATTTGTGTGCCCAAAAACACCACGAAAGCAACACCTCTTTTGCACGCGGTTTCCGTGACATATCGAGCGTTTACGTTATCGAACCCCGCAAGACGGGAAGGTGTGTTTTTGCGTGCATGGCCGGACCAGTGCGGAGTCACCTGACGGTTCCCCCGTCTCATCAGGGCCTGACCGACCCAACCCCGGCATTGCCGGGTATGTAACAG
>QFOL01000485.1 GCA_003241215.1 Agrobacterium fabrum | reverse complement strand
TCGATCAGCCCAAGATCGACGATGACCTTGTAGGTGGGCAGGATGCGCACTTCCACCGGCAGCATGAGCGTGATGAAGATCATCCAGAAAAAGCCCATGCGGAAGGGGAAGCGGAAAAAGACGATAGCGAAGGCCGACAGGAACGAAATGACGATCTTGCCGATGGCGATGGCGAGCGCCACGACGAAGCTGTTGAACAGCAGCCGCTCGAGGCTGACGCCGACCACTCTTTCGACCCCGCCGACCATGGCCTCGGTGTAATTGGCGCCAAGATGGTCGCCGGGCAAAAGCGACATGGGCGGGCGGATGATATCCGTCGACGTCATGGAGGAGGCGACGAAGGTGTAATAGATCGGGAAGGCCACGATGATGATGCCGAGAACCAGCATCAGATGGGCGATCACGCGGGCGACCGGGCGATTTTCAATCATCAGTAAATCCTCAGCCGTAATGCACGCGCTTCTCGACGAAGCGGAACTGGAAGGCGGTGAGCGCGATGACGATCACCATCAGGATCACGGACTGCGCGGCGGAAGAGCCGAGATTGAGGTTCACGAAACCATCATTATAGACCTTGTAGACCAGCGTTTCCGTCGCCTTGGCCGGGCCGCCGCCGGTGACGGCATGGATGATGCCGAAGGTATCGAAGAAGGCGTAAACCGTGTTGACGACCAGAAGGAAGAAGGTTGTCGGCGCCAGCAGCGGGAAAACGATGGTCCAGAAGCGCCGCGAACCGCGCGCGCCATCGATGGAGGCTGCTTCCAGCAATGATTTAGGAATTGCCTGCAAGCCTGCGACAAAAAACAGGAAATTGTAACTGATCTGCTTCCACGCGGCGGCCGCGACGACGAGCAGCATGGCCTGATCGCCGTTGAGTAGCGGGTCCCACATGATGCCGTTGCGGCGCAGGATGTAGGAGAAGGTGCCCATAGCAGGGTTGAACATAAACAGCCACAACATGCCGGCGACGGCAGGCGCCACGGCATAGGGCATGATCATCATGGTGCGGTAAAAGCCTTTGCCGCGCACCACGCGGTCCGCCGCCGTCGCCAGCAGCAGCGCCAGCCCCATGGAGACGAGTGCGGTCAGCACGCTGAAGATGACCGTGACCTGCAGCGAGTTCAGATAGCTCTCATCCGACAGCACGGCCGAAAAATTCGCCAGTCCGACGAAGTTGCTGCTCAGCCCGAAGGCGTCCTCGCGCATGGTCGACTGGTAGAGCGCCTGGCTGGCGGGCCAGAAGAAAAAGACCACCGTCAGAATGATCTGCGGTGCGACCAGCAGATAAGGCAGGATCTTGTTGGGGAATACGACGCTTTGCACGGCGATCTCCTGATGACGTGGGAATGCCGCCCGCATCGGATAAGGATGCGGGCGGGGCAGGGGATCGTTTAGTTGCCGGCGGCCTGCTTGATGGCTGCGTCACCACGCTCCACGATCTTGTCGAGGGCGGCTTTCGCGTCCTGCTTGCCGGCCAGCATCGCCTCGAACTCTTCGTTCATGATGTCACGCACCTGCGGCAGGTTCACGAGACGCACGCCCTTGGAGTTTTCTGTCGGCGGCTTGCCCATCATCTGCAGCAGCGGCGTTTCGCGGGCAGGGTTCTTGTCATAGAAACCGGATTTCTTGGTTTCCTCATAAGCCGCGATCGTTACCGGCATGTAGCCGGAGACCTGATGCAGGCGAGACTGGATCTTGGTCTGCGAGAGGAAGTGGAAGAATTCGGCAACCCCCTTATATTCAGCGTCGCTCTTGCCGCCGAAGACCCAGAGGCTGGCGCCGCCGGGAATGGTGTTCTGCGGACCATGGCCCTCATAATAGGGAAGCTGGCCGATGCCGTAATTCATGCCGGTCTTGACGATATCGCCAAGGCCGCCGGAAGATTCGGTCAGGATGCCGCATTCGCCGGACATGAACAGCTGCTTGGCCTCCGAGGTGCGGCCGCCATAACGGAAGGTGCCGTCTTTCGCGAGATCGGCAATCGCCTGGAAATGCTCGACGAAGAGCGGTGCATTGACCGCAAGCTTCACATCCGTGCTGCCAAGGCCGTTTTCATTGCTGCCATAGGAGACGTTGTTCCACGCGGCGAAGTTTTCGGTCTGGATCCAGGTCAGCCAGGTGGAGGTGAAACCACATTGCGCGGCA
>QFOL01000484.1 GCA_003241215.1 Agrobacterium fabrum | reverse complement strand
AGCGTCGCTCGATGTGGATCGGTGGTACTCCTCCTCCCAATCACCGATCAAGTTTGAAGCCTGCCGCACCTCCTCCCGCGGCAGGCTTTTTCCTTTTCTGGATGCCGTTATTTCCGGATGTTTTGCCGTCGGCTGCCCATGCTCGGGCCACGATGAAAGGCGGGCTGCTTCTCCCCTTGGATTTCCGGGGGATTTCGGATTTCTGCGTCAAGGCAATCAGCGCTGAAATCCGACGTGCGCCGATCACGATTTCGTTATGTCTAGATGAATATGCACAGTTTTATGGTGGTGCACCCTGCCTGCCCATTGCTTAGCCTGCGACCTGTGGTTAAGCATGGGCAAAAGAACGCTTGGGAGGTTGCCGGCACGTCAGTGTCCGTGCGCCCGAAAGCGGCGGGGAGAGAATGGCAGACTTTCAAGAGGCGCTGAAGCGGTTTCAGCCGATCGCGGTTCCATCGATCGCTGAAGACGAGTTCAGGTTGCGGTTGCGCGGCCTTCAGGCGCGGATGATCCAGCAGAATATCAAGGCCGTCTGGCTCGATGCATCATCGTCGCTGACCTATTATACCGGTTTGTCGCTTGGCCTTTCCGAGCGCATTCATGGCGCGCTCGTGCCGGCGGAAGGCGCGCCGGTCTATGTCAGCCCGACCTTCGAGGAGCCGAAGCTTCAGACCCTGATCCGTATCCCCGGTGAGGTCGTCGTCTGGGAAGAGGATGAAAATCCCTTCGACCTGATGACGAAGCGTATCGACGCGCTTTCCTGCCCCGGCCATCTTGTCGCTATCGATCCAGCCACACCTTTTGTTTTCGCATCGGCTTTGATGCAGCGTCTGGAAGGACGGATCATGTCCGCACAGCCGCTGATCGTCGCCCAGCGGCAGGTCAAGTCCGCCGCCGAAATCGCCCTCATCCAGACGGCGATGGATGCGAGCTACGGCGTGCAGAAGGCCGTGTTCGAAGGGCTGCGTCCGGGCGTTTCCACCACTGAAGTGGCTGATTTCGTTAACGCCGCCCATATTGCGCTTGGCCTGAAGCCGCTTTTCGTGGCGGTGCAGTTCGGCGAGGCGACGGCCTATCCGCATGGCGTGCCCCATGCGCAGACGCTGAATGACGGCGACATGGTGCTGGTCGATCTCGGCGGCATCCTTCACGGTTATCGTTCCGATATCACCCGCACCTATGTTTTCGGCGCGCCGACCGAGCGTCAGCGTTTCCTCTGGAACGCCGAGCGCGACGCGCAGGCGGCGGCCTTTGGTGCTGCTCGTCTCGGTGCTGCCTGCCAGGATGTCGATAAGGCCGCGCGCGAAAGCCTGAAAGCGGCTGGTTTTGGCCCGGACTATCAGGTTCCCGGCCTGCCGCACCGCACCGGCCACGGTCTTGGGCTGGATATTCACGAAGAACCCTATATCGTTGCTGGAAATACCACGGCTCTTCAACCGGGCATGTGTTTTTCCATCGAGCCGATGCTGTGCGTTTATGGCGAATGCGGCGTCCGTCTCGAGGATATAGTCTATATGACGGAGGCGGGACCGCGCTGGTTCTGCCCACCGGAGCAGAACCTCGACCGGCTGTTTCAGCCGGTCGCCGGGTAATTGGTCGGGAGGCAAAGGACCGAACGGCGATACGGGCACCCGTGTCGCTGCTGACCAGAAGAGGTAGGCCCCTGAACGGGGCCGCAGGAACTCAGAAAAAGAGGGAAAGGACCACCAGATGAAAACGCTGACCCGCAGTTTGCTTATCGCCTCTGCGCTTGCGATCACTTCCGCCGTGCCCGCCATGGCGAAGACCTTCGTTTATTGCTCCGAGGCATCGCCGGAAGGCTTCGATCCGTCGCCCTACACCGCCGGCGGCACCTTCGACGCTTCCGCGCATCCGGTTTACAACCGTCTGACCGAGTTCAAGAAGGGCACGACCGAAGTCGAGCCGGGCCTTGCCGAAAAATGGGATGTTTCGAGCGATGGCCTCGAATACACCTTCCACCTGCGCAAGGGTGTGAAGTGGCATTCCAACGACAAGTTCACGCCGAGCCGCGATTTCAACGCCGATGACGTGATCTTCAGCTACAACCGCCAGGGCGACGCGAAGAACCCGTGGAACCAGTATATCGCAGGCATCACCTACGAATATTACAACTCCATGGAAATG
>QFOL01000483.1 GCA_003241215.1 Agrobacterium fabrum | reverse complement strand
AATCGTAGCGCAGCAGGTGAGCGTTGGTTTCAACCGGGCCGAGGTCGTTGATGGCGACGACTTCGATATCGGTGCGGCCGGATTCGACGATGGCGCGCAGGACGTTGCGGCCGATGCGGCCGAAGCCGTTAATGGCAACTTTTACAGTCATTTACAGTCTCCCGATCAAGATATGTGCTTGGTCTGTGCGGAATGTGGGGGCCTTGGGAGCCCTCACGCAAGTTTTGCCTCGACTGCGGCGACGACGGCTTCCGCCGTGATGCCGAAGTGCTTGAAGAGATCCTTCGCCGGCGCAGACGCTCCAAAGGAGTGCATGCCGACGAAAGCGCCGTCGGAGCCGATGAAATAATCCCAGCCCTGGCGGATGGCGGCTTCCACCGCTATTCTGACCGGAGCCTTGCCGATGATGGCGTTGCGATAGGTTTCCGGCTGCTCCTTGAAGAGCTCGAAGCAGGGAACGGAAACGACGCGGGCCGAAACGCCTTTGTCCTTCAGCATTGCGGCAGCCTTCAGCGCCACTTCCACTTCCGAGCCGGATGCGAAGATCGAAACCTTGGCGTCGCTGGCGGAAACGAGTTCGTAAGCGCCGTAAGCGGAGAGGTTTTTCTCTTCATATTCCTTGCGCGAGGGCGCAAGGTTCTGACGGGTCAGCGCCAGCGCGGACGGGCGATGCTTCTGCTCGAGAGCCAGCTGCCAGCATTCCGCCGTCTCGGTTTCATCCGCCGGGCGGAAGAGGAGAAGGTTCGGAATGGCGCGCAGCGCTGCGATCTGCTCCACCGGCTGGTGGGTCGGGCCGTCTTCGCCGACGCCGATGGAATCATGCGTCAGAACGTGGACGACGCGGATGCCCATGAGCGCGGCAAGGCGGATCGAAGGACGGCAATAGTCCGAGAAGATCAGGAAGCCGCCGGCATAGGGGATGAGGCCGCCATGCAGTGCGATGCCGTTCATCGCCGCCGCCATGCCATGCTCGCGGATGCCGTAATGCAGGTAGCGGCCGGAGAAGTCCGTCGGCGTGATGGACTTCATCTGACTGGTCTTGGTGTTGTTGGACGGCGTCAGGTCGGCCGAGGCGCCGATCATTTCCGGCAGGATACCGTTAATGACTTCGAGCGAATCTTCCGAGGCCTTGCGGGTGGCAACCGTCGGGTTGTTCTCGATGATCTTCTTCTTGAAGGCATCGATGGCGCTGTCGAAATTGCCGGGCAGGTCGCCGGCGAAGCGACGCTTGAACTCGGCCTTCTTGCCGGCTTCAGCGGCTTCAAGGCGGGCTTCCCAGTCCTGGCGGGTCTTGGTGGAGCGCAGGCCGGCCAGACGCCATGCATCGAGCACATCTTCCGGAACGACGAAAGCTTCGGCTTCCCAGTTCAGGTGCTTGCGGGCGGCAGCGATTTCTTCGGCGCCGAGCGGGTTGCCGTGCACCTTGTGGGTGCCCTGCTTGTTGGGTGCGCCGAAGCCGATGACGGTCTTGCAGGCGATGAAGGTCGGACGGTCGGATTTCTGTGCGGCCTCGATGGCGGCGGCAATCGCGTCCGGATCGTGGCCATCCACACGGATGGTGTTCCAGTGCACGGCCTGGAAGCGGGCGATCTGGTCGGTGCTGTCGGAAAGGCCGACTTCGCCGTCGATGGTGATGTTGTTGTCATCCCAGAACAGAACGAGCTTGTTGAGCTTCAGATGGCCGGCAAGCGCGATGGCTTCGTGGCTGATGCCTTCCATGAGGCAGCCGTCGCCGCACAGCACATAGGTGAAGTGGCTCTGCAGGTCGGAGCCGAATTCCTCTTCCAGCTTGCGCTCAGCGATCGCCATGCCGACGGCGTTGGCGATGCCCTGGCCGAGCGGGCCGGTCGTCGTTTCGATGCCGGTCGCATGGCCATATTCCGGATGGCCGGCGGTCTTGGAACCGAACTGACGGAAACGCTTGATCTCGTCGATCGTCATGTCCTCGTAGCCCGTCAAATAGAGCAGCGAGTAAAGAAGCATCGAACCATGACCCGCCGACAGCACGAAGCGGTCGCGATCCGCCCACAGCGGCGCCTTTGGATCGAACTTCAGGTAACGGGTGAAGAGAACGGTGGCGACATCAGCGGCGCCCATCGGCAGACCGGGATGGCCTGAATTGGCCTTCTCCACTGCATCCATGGCAAGAA
>QFOL01000482.1 GCA_003241215.1 Agrobacterium fabrum | reverse complement strand
CTCATCGGAGATCTGGTGAATGAAGCCGCGCTCATCGAGCGTGCGGAGGAAATCGGACTTGAACCTGGACATAACCTTTTACTTTCTGGTTTGATCTTTGCGGCCATCGAAAACCAATGACCGTCGCGGCTTTATCATTGTTTTTTGAAATGTGCACCCGTTTCGGCCATGAATGTCGGGATTCACTCCATGATGATTCGTGATTGCAGGGGAGCGGCAGGTGGGCGAGGTCAAAACGGCGATCGGGCTGATGAGCGGCACATCGATGGACGGCATCGATATCGCCCTTTTGCGCACGGATGGCGAAAGCGTGGTGCGGCATGGGCCGAGCGGTTATTTCCCCTACGATCCGGGCCTGCGCGCCATCTGGCAGAAGGCATTGGTCACGGCCAAAGCCATTCGTGAGCGGCGCGAACGTCCCGGCGACCTAGTGGAGGCCGAGCGCAAGCTGACGCTTGCCCATGCGGCGGCGGTCAAATCCTTCCTCCATCGTCACCGGCTCCAGCCCGGCGATATCGACGTGATCGGCTTTCATGGCCAGACGGTGCTGCACCGGCCGGACGAGGCGCTGACCGTGCAGATCGGCGACGGCGCGCTTCTGGCCTCCGAAACCGGCATCGATGTGGTCTACGACATGCGGGCCAACGACATGGTGCATGGCGGGCAGGGCGCGCCGCTGATCCCGGTCTATCACATGGCGCTTTCCGCCAATCTGCCTGATGGTTTCGAAACACCGGCCGTTTTCGTCAATATCGGCGGCATTTCCAATCTCACCTATATCGGTGAGGCGGGGCGGCTTGCCGCTTTCGACAGCGGCCCGGGCAATATGCTGATCGACCAGTGGATCGAGGCGCATACGGGGAAAGCTTTCGACAAGGGCGGCAGGACGGCGGCAGGCGGCAGCGTCGTCGCGTCGCTGGTGGCGCACTATATGGAAAGCCCGTTTTTTTCAGCCAATATCCGTCGGTCGCTGGACCGCAGCGATTTCGTGCCGCCGAAAAAAGGGGAAGTCCCGCTGGCGGATGGGGCGCGGACGCTGGCGCATCTGACGGGGGCCGCGATCCTCAAATCGGCAAGCTATCTGCCGGAGGCGGCGAAGACCTATGTGGTCTGTGGCGGCGGGCGGCTCAATCCGGTGATCGTGGCGGAGTTTGCGGGCCTTGCCGCAAAGGTCGGCGCACGGGTGATCGCGGCGGAAGAGGCGGGTTTCGATGGCGGGGCGATGGAGGCGGAGGCCTGGGCCTATCTGGCGGTGCGTTCGCTGAAGGGGTTGCCGCTGACCTATCCGGGGACGACGGGGGTGAAGGAGCCGGTGACGGGTGGGGTTTTGGTGCGATCGGAATGACGATCATAGTATATGAAGGCGGGCTTGGCTCACCCCCCTCTGCCCTGCCGGGCATCTCCCCCACAAGGAGGGAGATCGGCCAGACGCCTGCTCCTCGTCTGAGTCGCTAGGTCAGTGAGGGCCGGGAGGTAACCACGATTCGATCTCCCCACCTGTGGGGGAGATGCCCGGCAGGGCAGAGGGGGGTAAACCAAGCCCGCCGGGGATCATGGTAGGTAAATCAAGGCCTGCTTTAAAATGCGCAGCCAATCACCGAATGCGCTTGGCCGCCGGTTCCGGCACCAGCTCACCATTGAGGCGGCGGTCGAGATAGTCCTCGCATTCGCCCATCAGGTCGTCCACCTTGCCGTTGAAGAAGTGGTTGGCGCCGGGAACGGTGCGGTGGGTGATGAGGATGCCTTTCTGGGTCTTCAGCTTCTCCACCAGGCCGTTGACATCCTTCTCGGGCGCGACCTTGTCGCTATCGCCGTTGATGATGAGGCCCGACGACGGGCAGGGGGCGAGGAAAGAGAAGTCGTAGGTATTCGGCTGCGGCGCAATCGACATGAAACCTTCGATTTCCGGGCGGCGCATCAGAAGCTGCATGCCGATCCAGGCGCCGAAGGAATAACCGGCGACCCAGCAGCTTTTCGAATCGGGATGCAGGCTCTGCACCCAGTCGAGCGCGGAAGCCGCGTCGGAAAGCTCGCCGGCGCCATGGTCGAATTCGCCCTGGCTGCGGCCGATGGAGCGGAAGTTGAACCGGAGCGTCGTGAAGCCGCGCTTCTGGAAAAGATAGAAGAGCTGATAGACGATCTGGTTGTTC
>QFOL01000481.1 GCA_003241215.1 Agrobacterium fabrum | reverse complement strand
TTTCCTGCCGGGTTATTGTCTTCCATTGGCCCGAAGCATCGGCGAGCCCAGTTTCTGGATCGGCCACGTTCAGGTGCGGATCGTCTTTTCTCATTGTGGTCGGGAAGCGGTTACCAAACCGTCAACAACACGTATAAAATGCCGGAAACGTCTTACGGTGTTACAGATTGGCGACTCCCGACGCCCTGAGGGGAAGGGCGCGAAACACCCTTCCTTCGTGTGTATGACACATAAATTCAGGCAAGAATTTGTCCCCCGCCGGGGTCGCCCGGACGGGCAGATCACAGAGGCGTTACCCAGATTCCTGCTGCCGCTTCAGCATGGCGTCAGCCGCCTCGTAGTGCTCCATCTTGATATGGGCGCGGATCATGGCGAGCGCGGCCGTGATAACGGCGATATCATCGGTGAATCCGATCACGGCCAGCACATCAGGCACGGCATCCATCGGCATGATGAAATAGGCAAGCGCCGCTAGAATGATACCCTTGGCGCGCAACGGTGTATCGCGGTCGATCGCGCAATAATAGGCGGCGGCCGCATCGCGCGCGAAGGGCACTTTCGACATCACGCGCTTCAGCTTGGGCCAGAATTTCGCCCTCACCACAGTCTCGCGCTCCTGCTGCCTGTCGGTTTCACCCGGCAGAAGAATTTCACCGATTTTCACATCATCCATGATCGACGGTCCTCCGGTCACGGCTATTATATGGGGTTTAAGGTCCGCCGTTCAATTGTTTCGGCCCGCAGCCGCCTTCTGCATGGCTTCGGCCAGAAGAAAGTCCCGCTCCGTGACGCCCTGCGAATCATGGGTGGTGAGGCAGACCTTGACCCGCGAATAAACGTTGGACCATTCGGGGTGATGATTGAGCCTTTCCGCGGCAAGTGCTGATTCGGCCATGAAACCGAAGGCTTCCGCAAAACTTGAAAACTTGAAGGAACGGACGATCGCCGCTCCGTCCTCACGCAAGGACCAGCCCTCAAGTTTCGACAGGGACTGCCGGATGGCGTCCGGCTCGAGTCTGGGATATTTCATGAACTTGCCTCCGCTTGAGACCCATTAACGCTTCAACGACCGGATCGACGCATATTCCATGAAACATACAGCTATTCTTTTTGTCTGCATGGGCAATATCTGCCGTTCGCCGCTTGCCGAAGGCGTTTTGAGACATCTAGCCGACGACACGGTCATATCTGACCAGCTCACCATCGATTCCGCCGGCACCGGCGGCTGGCACGCGGGTGACGCGCCTGATCCGCGTTCCATCGCCATGGCGCGACAACACGGCATCGATATTTCAAGGCAACGGGCAAGGCAGGTCACCCGGGCGGATTTCGATACCTTCGACCTGATACTCGCCATGGACGAAAACAATCTGGCGAAACTGCTTCAAGCAAGCCCCGAGGGGCACCGGCACAAGATCCATCTCTTCACGGACTATGCCGCCGGTCGCCGCGAGAACGTCCCCGATCCCTATTACGGGGCCAAGGACGGGTTCCTCAAGGTCTACAACATGCTCTTGGCGGGATGCAGGTCGTTGCTCGAAAAGATGGAACTCGACCGCGCTTCGTGAAGCGGGAACGCCTCTTCAACGATATAAGGCCCGCCGCCTACCGATTCCTTCGACGACATCAGCACGAAGCGGCCGACCGTGAAAGGCGAGGTGCGGAAGTTGCCGCGTCCGGAAAGATACTGCACCACATCGTCCACGCGGGAGGAGCGCAACCGCGCCAGCGTGACATGCGGCATGAACTTGCGCGGATCGGGCGGGAGACCGATCCTCTGGCAAATCCTCTCGATTTCCGCCTGTAACGCATGCATCTCCGGTGAGGGGGAAACCCCGGCCCAGATAGAATGCGGTTTTTTGGAACCGAAAGACCCCATACCGGTGAGGTTGAGCTGAAACTCCGGCCTTTCGATCCGATCCAGCCGGTCGACGACCTCATCGGCGGTCCGCCCGTCGATGTCACCGATAAAACGCAGGGTTATGTGATAATTCTCCACATCGATCCACCGGGCTCCCGGCAGACCACCGCGCAACAATGAGAGGCTCATAGCCGCATTGCGCGGAATTTCGAGGGCGGTAAACAGTCTCGGCATGGCGAGCTCCCCGAATCTCTTGGCAGAACAAGCATAGCGAATCACGCAATGCAGA
>QFOL01000100.1 GCA_003241215.1 Agrobacterium fabrum | reverse complement strand
ATCTGCACAGTCGCCCACGCGCATCCAGCAGTTCAATGCTTGGGGTGCCTATTCGTACAAATCGGGCAACAGCACCGTCTGCTACGTTCTTTCCATTCCGACCGCCAAGGAACCGGCGAGCGTCGACCACGGCGATATCTTCTTCATCGTCTCGCAGCGCCCGGGCCAGAACATTTCCTATGAGCCGCAGGCCATGGTGGGTTACCCGCTGAAGCAGGGTTCCAAGGTCAATGTGACGATCGACAACAGGAACTTCGTCATGTTCACCAAGGACAAGGCTGCCTGGGTTGAGAACGCCGCTGAAGAGCCTGCTCTCGTGGCCGCCATGAAGGGCGGCAAGTCGATGACCGTCAAGGCCACCTCCGGCCGCGGCACCGCGACATCCTATTCCTACTCGCTTTCGGGTATTTCGGCTGCTCTCAAGCAGATCGAGAGCTGCAAGTAATCCCGACGTTTTATTGTATTCGACAATGGCCGGTCCTTGACCGGCCATTTGCGTTTTTACCAGTTTGATGCTAAAGGCGCGGCAACATTGACAGGCGGATGCGCGCAAAGTGCTCCGCCTTTGATTTTCTCGACATGCCGACGATTTTCCGCCTATCCGACAGGCCGGTCGTGCGATGCATGGAATGATGGGATAGCGTGATGTCCGTAATGCAAGCTCCTGCCGGCCTGGCAATCAAAACCCCGCTGATCGCCAATAGCGATCTGATGTCGGGCAAGCCGTCGCTGATCGGCATGACCCGTGAAGAAATGGGTGAGGCGCTTTCGGAGATCGGTGTGCCGCAGAAGCAGGTGAAGATGCGCGTCAGCCAGTTGTGGAACTGGCTTTATGTGCGCGGTGTCTCCGATTTCGACAATATGACCAATGTCGCCAAGGAGCTTCGTGAGAAGCTGAAGGCCGCCTTCACCATCGCCCGCCCGGAAATCGTCGAGGAGCAGATCTCCAATGACGGCACTCGCAAATGGCTGATGCGGTTTCCGCCGCGTGGCGCCGGACGTCCGGTCGAAATCGAGACGGTCTATATTCCCGAAGAGGGGCGCGGCACGCTGTGCATCTCGAGCCAGGTGGGCTGTTCGCTGACCTGTTCCTTCTGTCACACCGGCACACAGCGTCTTGTGCGCAACCTGACGGCCGAAGAAATCCTCTCCCAGCTTCTGCTGGCGCGTGACCGGCTGGGTGATTTTCCCGATGGTTCGACGCCGGTGGGCGCCTATGTGCCGAGCGAAGGCCGCAAGGTTTCCAACATCGTGATGATGGGCATGGGCGAGCCGCTCTATAATTTCGAGCATGTGAAGACCGCGCTTCTGATCGCGACCGATGGCGATGGCCTGTCGCTCTCCAAGCGTCGCGTGACGCTCTCCACCTCGGGCGTCGTGCCGGAAATCTTCCGCACCGGCGATGAGATCGGCGTGATGCTGGCGATTTCACTGCATGCGGTGCGTGACGAGTTGCGCGACATGCTGGTGCCGATTAACAAGAAATATCCGCTGAAAGAGCTGATCGAGGCCTGCCGCAAATATCCGGGCCTTTCCAACGCCCGCCGCATCACCTTCGAATACGTGATGCTGAAGGACGTCAATGACAGCCTGGAAGACGCCAAGATGCTGGTGCAGCTTCTGAAGGGTGTACCGGCCAAGATCAATCTCATTCCGTTCAATCCCTGGCCGGGCACCAATTATCAGTGCTCGGACTGGGTGCAGATCGAGAAGTTCGCCGATTTCATCAATCAGGCGGGTTATGCCTCGCCGATCCGCACGCCGCGCGGCCGCGATATCCTCGCCGCCTGCGGTCAGCTGAAGTCGGAATCCGAGCGCATGCGCAAGACCGAAAGGCTGGCTTTCGAGGCGATGATGATCGCAAACCACGGCGCAGATGACTGAATCAGCCGCAATTGCGCCATAAAGCTTGATTTGCCGCGGTTCTCTGATTGATTTCGTTCTGTCTTGTTCCTAAGAAGACGAAAACAGGGAACCAACAGGAGGATATCCATGCGCGCATTCATTCTGGCTCTCGCTGCCGCGAGCGCCATCGTTCTGCCGGCCAAGGCCGAGAACGTCACCGTCGCCGTCACCGCCATCGTCGAACATCCGGCGCTTGATGCCGCCCGCGATGGCGTGAAGGCCGCCCTTGCCGAAGCCGGTTACAAGGAAGGCGAGAACCTCAAGTTCCTGTATGAGTCCGCTCAGGGCAATCCCGGCACCGCAGCGCAGATCGCGCGCCAGTTCGTGGGTGACGCCCCGAACGTCATCGTGCCGATCTCCACGCCGTCGGCGCAGGCTGTCGTTGCGGCCACGCGCGATATTCCCGTTGTCTTCACGGCGGTCTCCGACCCGGTCGGCGCACAGCTCGTCAAGAGCATGGAAAAGCCCGGCGGCAACGTGACCGGTCTTTCCGACATGTTGCCGGTTGGCGAGCATCTGGCACTCATCAAGGAAATCTCGCCGAACGCCAAGTCCATCGGTTTCATCTACAACTCGGCTGAAGCCAATTCCGCCTCGACGCTCGCTTTGCTGAAGGCCGAAGCAGACAAGGCTGGTCTGAAGGTTGTCGAATCCGTCGCCACCAAGTCCGCTGAAGTTCAGGGTGCAACGCGCGCTCTGGTCGGTAAGGCTGATGTGATCTACGTTCCGACCGACAACACCATCGTTTCCGCTTTCGAGGCGGCAGCCGGCGTTGCGAGCGAAGCCAAGATCCCGCTTTATGCCGCGGACACGGATTCTGTTGCGCGCGGTGCGATTGCGGCCCTTGGCTTCAACTATTTCGACGTTGGCAAACAGACCGGCGCTGTCGTTGTCCGTATCCTCAAGGGTGAAAAGCCGGGCGACATTCCGGCCACTGTCGCAGTCGGTACGGATCTGGTGATCAACAAGAAGGTGGCGGCGCAGGTCGGCGTGACCTTCCCTGAAAGCGTGACCAAGCGCGCCACCAAGATCGTCGACTAACCGAAACCAGACTGAATCGCGGGCGGCGGTAATTTCGCCGCCCGTTTTACGTGGCACGAGACGGTGCCCGTCTCCGCCTGATGGCGGCAATAACAAGGACATTACCGTGAGCCAAATCGCCTTCTGGGGTGCCGTGGAGCTGGGACTGGTCTTCGCTTTCGTGGCGATCGGCGTTTATCTCGCTTTCCGGGTGCTCGATTTTCCTGACCTGACCGTGGACGGTTCGTTTCCGCTCGGCGCCGCCGTAGCTGCCGTGCTGATCATCGCCGGTCTGAATGCCTGGGTTGCTACGGCGGTTGCCATGGTTGCCGGTGCTGCTGCGGGCGTCGTCACCGCCACGCTCAACGTGCGTTTTAAAATCCTCAATCTGCTTGCCTCGATCCTGACGATGATCGCGCTGTTTTCCGTGAACCTGAGGGTGATGGGAAAGCCGAATGTGGCGCTGCTCAATCAGGACACGATGATCTCGCCGTTTTACGGTCTCGGCCTGTCGGAATATCTGGTGCGGCCGCTGTTCGTCGGCGCGTTGGTGTTGATCGCGGTCATTCTGGTCTGGCGTTTCCTTGAAAGCGATGCCGGCCTTGCCATGCGCGCCACGGGCGCCAACGCCCGGATGGCGCGCGCCCAGGGCGTGAAGACCGGTAACCAGATCTATCTCGGCATGGCGCTTTCAAACGCGCTGGTGGCGCTTGGCGGCGCATTGTTTGCGCAGACCAATGGTTTTGCCGATGTGACCTCCGGTGTCGGCACCATCGTCGTCGGGCTTGCGGCCGTCATCATCGGCGAGACGCTGTTCGGGGCGCGTGGCATTCTGATCGCGCTGATCGGCTGCGTCTTCGGCTCCATCGCCTATCGTCTCGCCATCCAGCTTGCCCTGTCGAGTGACGTGCTGGGTCTCAAGGCGTCCGATCTCAATTTTGTAACGGCGGTACTGGTAGCCATCGCGTTGATCCTGCCCCGACTGCGCCGTGGGGGAGCAACATCGTGATTTCCCTTTCCGACATCCAGGTCGTCTTCGGGCGTGGCACGCCGCTGCAAAAGCAGGCGCTGTCCAAGATCGACCTCACCATCGAGGATGGCTCCTTCGTCACCGTCATCGGCTCCAATGGTGCCGGCAAATCAACGCTGCTCGGAGTTTTGGCTGGCGATGTTCTGCCGACGGCGGGCAAGGTTGTGATCGGCGGCGCCGATGTTACCCGCAAGCCGACCGCTAGCCGGGCGGGACGGGTGGCGCGCGTGTTTCAGGATCCGCTGGCGGGCAGCTGCGGCGCGCTCACCATCGAGGAAAATCTGGCGCTGGCGGCGTCGCGCGGCGAGCGTCGCGGCCTTCTGCCGGCGCTCGGGCGCGGCCGGCGGGATTTCTTCAAGGAGCGCATCGCTTCGCTCAATCTCGGGCTGGAAAACCGCCTGAAGGACCGCATGGATCTTCTGTCCGGCGGCCAGAGGCAGGCTGTCTCGCTCGTCATGGCGACGCTCGCTGGCTCGGATGTGTTGCTTCTCGACGAGCATACGGCGGCGCTCGATCCCGGCATGGCAGAATTCGTGATGGAACTGACCCGCAAGGTGGTGACTGAGCGCAAGCTGACGACGCTGATGGTCACCCATTCCATGCGTCAGGCGCTGGACTATGGCACCCGTACGATCATGCTGCATGCCGGTGAGATCGTACTCGATGTTTCCGGCGACAGCCGCAAGGATCTCGAGGTCGAAGACCTGATCGACATGTTCCGCAAGATACGCGGCCAGAAGCTCGATGACGATGAGTTGCTGATCGGCTGATTGCAGGAAAGGCGCCTCTCGGCGCCTTTTTTTGCCTTCAGCGCGTCTGTGTGAAGAAAATCTTGACGGCGAAGAGCGAAAAGACGCCGGCGATCGTATAATCCAGCCCGCGCAGAATTTTCCGGTTGCGTTGCAGCCAGGCGGAGAGGACATCTGCGGCAATCACGATGCCGATGCCGATCGGCAGCGCGACGATGATCGACCAGATGCCGAGGAAGATCAGCTTGCCTGTCACATGCGGATCGGACGCGCTGACGAATTGCGGCAGGAAGGTCATGAAAAAGATGATGATCTTCGGGTTCAGCAGGTTGACCCAGATGCCGTTCAACAAGGCCGATTTCAGCGAGGGTTGCGCCTTCTCGCCGGTGCTTTTCACCATCACGAAATCCGAGCCCTTGCGGATCGCCTGAATGGCGAGCCAGACCAGATAGGCTGCTCCGCCAGTCTTCAGGATCAAGAAGGCTGTCGGTGAGGCGACGATGAGGGCGGCGACGCCGAAAGCGACGAGCATCGTGTGGACGGTGATGCCGATATTGGTTCCGACAAGCGTCATGAACCCTGCCGCCCGGCCCTCGCGCAGCGAGCGGCTGATCCACAGCGTCATGTCAGGCCCCGGCGTCACCGCCAGAAGCAGAATGGCGATGGTGAAGGCGATCAATGTTGGCAGATTTGGAACGAAATCCATCGCGGCACCCAAAAAACTGGAGATTGCCGTTGCTTAACGCGGTTTTGCGCTTCTGCCAATATTTTTGAGCGCCAATGGCGGCGACCCAGTGGAAGCCGCCGCAATGGTCTCATCGCGGCGGCCCGGAACGTTCAGTTTTTCAGGAAGCTGGTGAAGGCCGCAGAATATTCGGTATGCCAGCGCGACAGCGGCGGGCGGTTCTGGACGATGTCATAGGCCGCCCAGAGAATGCGCTTCTCATCCGTGGGGCGGTCCACCTCGCCATCCGGGCAGAGAATGTAGAAATCGCCGCGGCCGATGCTTTCGACCATGAAATCCACGGTCTGTTCGCCGGTCCATGCGCCCTCCGGCTTTTCCGTCCTGCCATGGGCGGTAAGGCCGGTGAAGACGTAACCGGGGATCAGCAGATGGGCCGAAACCGAGCTGTTCGGCACATTGCGCAATTCATGCTGAAGCGCTTCCGTGAAGGTTTTGACGCCGGCCTTCGAGACATTATAGGCGGGATCGCCGGGAGGCGTGGTGATACCCTGTTTCGAGCCGGTATTGATGATGAGCGCCTGCTCTCCATGGGCGATCATGCCCTGGCCGAAGACGCGGCTGCCGTTCACCACGCCCATCAGATTGACATTGATGACCTTTTCCCAATTGGACTGCGGGCCGAAAATGGCGCTGCCCGGCTGGATGCCGGCATTGTTCATCAGCACGTGAACGCGCCCGAAGCGCTGGATCACGGCGCGTTCCAGCGCCTCCAGCTCATCGAGTTTCGATACGTCGGTCGGGATGGCGACGATCTGCGCCTCACCGTCCTTGGCGACGGTCAGAATATCCGCATGGGCTGCGGCGAGCTTGTCGCCATCGAGATCGGCGAGCACGACGCTCATGCCGAAACCGGCGAATTTGCGGGCGGCGGCAAGTCCGATGCCGGACGCCGCACCGGTGATGACGGCGACATTATCTTCCTTGAATGCGGGGTGGATGGTCGTCATAGGGTTTCTCCTTCGCGTCGTTTCTGCTGTTTCCAGCGGTTTGCAACGTTGCCTGAACCTCACTGGCTTCATTCACGGTCTTCAAGTCGATCGCGCCGCTTCATGATAAAGCGCGAATTTTCTAAATGCATGTGACAATTGCTTCGTTCCCATCGGCGCGGCCGGTCACCACCCGCGTCATACGCGCCCATCAATTGTTTTGTCGCTTATCTCACGGAAAAGCGCTTCACACATTTCGGGTTGCACTGTAAAAGTGCCGAAATCCCAAGGAAATGGCGGTGTCCCAATGCCGTCATCATGCAGATGGACATCATTATGGCACTTCCGAAAGACGTTAAGAAAGTCGTCCTCGCCTATTCCGGCGGTCTCGACACCTCGATCATCCTGAAATGGCTTCAGACGGAACTCGGCGCTGAAGTCGTGACCTTCACCGCCGATCTTGGCCAAGGCGAAGAGCTCGAACCGGCGCGCAAGAAGGCCGAGATGCTGGGCATCAAGGAAATCTTCATCGAGGACGTCCGCGAAGAATTCGTGCGTGATTTCGTATTCCCGATGTTCCGCGCCAACGCCGTTTATGAAGGCGTCTATCTGCTCGGCACGTCGATTGCCCGTCCGCTGATTTCCAAGCACCTGATCGAGATCGCTAGGAAGACCGGCGCCGACGCCATCGCCCATGGCGCCACCGGCAAGGGCAACGATCAGGTTCGTTTCGAGCTTTCGGCCTATGCGCTGAACCCTGATATCAAGATCATCGCTCCCTGGCGCGACTGGACGTTCAAGAGCCGTACCGACCTCCTGAACTTCGCCGAACAGCACCAGATTCCGGTCGCCAAGGACAAGAAGGGCGAGGCGCCTTTCTCTGTCGACGCCAACCTGCTGCACTCGTCTTCCGAGGGCAAGGTTCTGGAAGACCCGGCACAGGAAGCGCCTGAGTATGTGCACATGCGCACCATTTCCCCGGAAGCGGCCCCGGATAAGGCGACCGTCATCAAGGTCGGTTTCCGTAAAGGCGATGCCTGCTCCATCAACGGCGTTGAAATGTCGCCCGCCACGCTTCTTGCGACGCTCAACAATTACGGTCGTGAAAATGGCATCGGCCGCCTCGATCTGGTCGAGAACCGCTTCGTCGGCATGAAGTCGCGCGGCGTCTACGAGACGCCCGGCGGCACCATCCTGCTTGCCGCGCATCGCGCCATCGAATCCATCACGCTTGACCGGGGTGCAGCCCACCTCAAGGACGAGCTGATGCCGCGTTATGCCGAGCTCATCTATTACGGCTTCTGGTTCTCGCCAGAGCGCGAAATGCTGCAGGCGCTGATCGACAAGAGCCAGGAACATGTGGAAGGCGAAGTGACGCTGAAGCTCTACAAGGGCAATGTCATGGTGACTGGCCGCGAGAGCGCCAAGTCGCTCTATTCCGATGCGCTGGTGACCTTCGAAGACGACCACGGCGCTTACGACCAGAAGGATGCGGCTGGCTTCATCAAGCTCAATGCGCTGCGCCTGCGCACGCTCGCAAAGCGTAACCTCAGCAAGTAATCATGCTGTTGTGGAAATAGGCAAAACCGTCGGCGGTAACGCCGGCGGTTTTTTCATGTCTCCCGTCTGGAGACGATGCGGAAACCGACATAGCTGGCGACCGCGGTGAATTCCATCATCGGGATGATGATGCCGAAGCCGATCAAGGGTGAGCCGATAAGCGAGGCCGCCGCACCGCCGGCAAAACCCGATCCCATCTGGATGAAGCCCATCATCGCCGATGCCGAGCCGGCAATATGCGGGAAGGGCGCGAGCGCCGCCGTTACCATGGATGGCGTCAGCAAGGCGATGCCGATTGTCGCCACCGCCACGGGTCCCATGATCGAGAGGAAGGACGGCGGTATCAGGAATACCGACAAAAGGATGAGCAGGCCGCCCGTTCCAGAAAAACAGAGGCCAAGCATGACCGAATGACGGTCGCCCAGCCGCGGTGCGATGTAACGCAGGACGATGGAGCCGAAGAAATAGGCGCCGGTCTGCATCAGCATGCCGACACCGAAAGCGGTAGGTGTCATGCCGACCTCGTTGATGAGGATGAAGGTCAGCATGGTAGCTTGGGCATATAGCGCGCCGATGGACCCGCCGAGCACCAGTGCGGCCAGAAGAAAACGCGGCGCTGTCAGCAATGTCCTATAGGCCGACAGGAGGCGGCGCGGGCGGATCAGACTTCTGTCCGGAACCGTCGTTTCGCGCAGAAAAACCGCGACGGAGAAGATGGCGACGGCCCCGAGGCCGGCCATGAGGAAAAATACCGACTTCCAGCCGAAAGCCGCAAGCGAAAGCCCGCCGATCGTCGGACCCATGGCCGGGCCAACCGCCAGCATGATGCCGATGAGGTTCATGATGCTGGAGGCATCAGGGCCGGTAAACTGGTCCCGCACCACGGCGCGCGCCACCGTCATGCCAACCGAGGCCCCGATGCCCTGAACCAGCCGGGCGAAGAGCAGCACTTCGATTGTCGGTGCGAAAATCGCCAGCAGCCCGCCGCCCAGAAAGATCGAAAGGAAGACAAGGCTTGCCCTGCGCCGCCCGAAAGCATCGGATGCCGGCCCGGCGAGCAGTTGCGCCACGGCGAAACCGGCAAAATAGAGCGACAGGCTGAGTTTTACGGCGGATTCCGTGGTGGCGAAAACCCGTGTCAGCTCCGGCATGGCCGGTGTGTAGATCGCCATGGAAATTGGCGCCAGCGCCGTCAGCAACGCTCCGAGTATGGCCGTGCGTTTTCTGGACATGATCGTTTCTGGCGGCATTGCGTATCAGCCGTTCTGGCCCGGCTGTTCCGGCTGCAGATTATTGCGAAGCGTCCGCAGGAAACTGCGGAAGAGCGCCACTTCTTCGTCGTTCAGACCCTGTGTGGCGTGGCGCACGAGTTCATCGATTTCCTGCCCGACGGCCTCCAGCATGTCGGCGGAGTTCTTTGTCAGCACGATGCGTTTGGAACGCCTGTCCTGCGGATCCTGCTGGCGTTCGATGAGATCGAGGGATTGCAGCTTGTCGAGATAGGCGCAGATCGTCATCGGCTCGATGCCGAGACGGGCGGCAATATCCGACTGTTTGCTGCCATCAACGACGGCTACCGTCAGCAATGCGCGTGCTTCACCGGGGGTCAGGCCTAGTCCTGCTTCAGAAATACGGCGCTCAAATGCACTGTTCAGCAGGCGTGCGCCGCTGTTCAGCAGAAATGCCAGGGAGTCTTTTTCGCGTTTCGTGCCCATGCTTCGCCTTTTCGTAAGTCAGCCTTACTAAATTCCGGGCGATAATCAATGGTACACAAATCATATTGTCGAAAATCGAGTAAAGTATGCATCAGTTCGCTTGCTGGATGCCCGCCAGCATAGTCAGTAATCGTTACACTAAAGCAAAAAAAGACAGGATGTCCTGCATTTTTTCCAGTTCGTCTGCCGTGCCGATGGAACGGGCAATTTCGGCCCGATTGGAGAAATAGGCGATAAAGTCAAAATCCGTATCGTCGGTCACATCGGTGATGTCGATCACGTCGCCATTGGCCGTCAGCGTCTGCGCCGGCAGTTCAGATGAAAGTTCAACCAAGATGTTCTGGCTGATCTTTCCCGCATCGTAATATTCCTGGGCGATTTCCCGCAATTCGCGGGGACTGATATGGGTAAAGTCGATGCGTTTTACCGTCTCTTCGAAGCCTGCGCCCGCGTCGGATTTGTCGGTCTTGCCGAAATCGGCGCTGCCCACGGATCTCGCGTTTCTGGAATTGTCCCTGAAAAGGAAATTATTAGAAGCCCTTAAAGAATAAATCTCCATAATACATATCTCCATCATGGGATATTATTTCAGGAAAACAGATCATGCCCTCATCGTTTCGGTCAATACTTGATCGTGACGGCGGTTGCGTATTCCACACCAAATTCCGGCATTGAATTGGCGGTGGAGGCGTGCCCATATGGGTTTAAACGGGAATTATACAAGGAAGATGAAATGCCATCCAAGACCAGGCCCCATCCTGCACTCGTGACCTGGAACGGTCACAACGGTCTACCGAAGTTCGATGCGGTCAAGGATGAGGATTTCGCTCCGGCTTTCGATGCGGCGCTTCTATCCCATGAAGGGGAGATCGATGCGATTGCCGGCAATGCGCAGGCGCCGAGTTTCGAAAACACCGTAACCGCACTCGAGATCGCCGGAGATGATCTCTCGCGTATTTCCGCGCTCTTCTGGAACAAGGCAGGCGCCAATACCAATGGTGCGATTCAGGCGCTGGAGCGCGAAATAGCCCCGAAAATGTCGCGGCATTATTCGAAGATCGGCATGAATGAGGCGCTGTTCAAACGTATCGATGCGCTGTGGGAAAAGCGCGAGACGCTGGGGCTTACGGGCGAGGAAGTTCGCGTTCTCGAACGGCACTGGAAGGGCTTCGTGCGCTCGGGCGCCAAATTGCCGAAAGAACAGCAGGAACGTCTGGCAGCGATCAATGAAGAGCTTGCCGGCCTCGGCGCCAAGTTCGGGCAGAATGTGCTGGCGGATGAAAAGAACTGGAAGCTTCTGCTTTCCACGGAAGAGGAACTTGCCGGTATTCCCGGTTTTCTGCGCGACGCCATGGCGGGCGCCGCCCGTGAGCATGGTGAGGACGGCAAATTCGCCGTCACCCTTTCCCGTTCCATCATCGAGCCTTTCCTGACCTTCTCAGAACGCCGCGATCTGCGCGAGCAGGCCTTCAAGGCCTGGGTGGCGCGCGGCGAAAATGGCGGCGAGACCGACAATCGCGCGATCGTTCACCGCACGCTCGAACTGCGCGAGGAAAAGGCAAAGCTTCTCGGTTATGTCAATTTCGCCGCCTACAAGCTTGATGACACGATGGCGAAGACGCCCGATGCCGTGAACGGCCTTCTGGGGCAGGTATGGGAAAAGGCCGTGCGCCGCGCGGACGAGGAAGAGACCGAACTTGCCGCCATCATTGCCGAGGAGGGCAGGAATCACGAGGTGCTGCCATGGGACTGGCGGCACTATGCCGAAAAGCTGCGGGCACGAAAATTCAGCTTCTCCGAGGCGGAGTTGAAGCCCTATCTGCAGCTGGAAAAGATCATAGAGGCCTGCTTCGATGTGGCCGGGCGACTGTTCGGGATTCGTGCCGTGGAGGTGAAGGGCGTTGCCGCCTATCATCCCGATGTGCGGGTTTTTGAAATCCGCGACGACAAGGGCGATCTGAAGGCCATGTTCCTCGGCGATTATTTCGCCCGTCCCTCCAAACGATCAGGCGCGTGGATGAGTTCATTCCAGTCGCAGCACAAGCTGCCGCTGAAAAACGGCACGGTCGGTGAAATTCCGATCGTCTACAATGTCTGCAATTTCGCCAAACCGGCCGAGGGCAAGCCCGCGCTGCTTTCGCTCGACGATGCGCGCACGCTGTTCCATGAATTCGGCCACGCGCTGCATGGCATGCTGTCCGATGTCACTTACCCTTCCGTTTCGGGAACGGGCGTCTCGCGCGATTTCGTCGAATTGCCCTCGCAGCTTTACGAACATTGGCTGACGGTGCCGGAGATACTGGAAAAATACGCCCTGCACTATGAAACCGGCGCGCCGATGCCGAAGGCGCTGCTGGACAAGGTTCTGGCCGCGCAGACCTTCAACGCCGGTTTCAGTACGGTGGAATTCACTTCTTCGGCGATTGTCGATATGGCGTTTCACACCCGCGACAGCGTCGCTGACCCGATGGCCGTGCAGGGGGAGGTGCTTTCCGCGCTCAACATGCCGAAATCCATCGTCATGCGCCACGCGACGCCGCATTTCCAGCACGTGTTCTCCGGCGACGGTTATTCCGCCGGGTACTATTCCTACATGTGGTCGGAAGTGCTGGATGCAGATGCTTTCTCGGCATTCGAGGAAACCGGCAACGCCTTCAATGGCGATATGGCGCGCCGGCTGAAGGACAATATCTATTCCGTCGGCGGCTCCATCGATCCCGAGGAGGCTTATCTGGCCTTTCGTGGCAAGATGCCGAGCCCGGATGCCATGCTTTCGAAGCGCGGTCTCCTATAAGAGACTGTCATAATTCTAAGCTAGAAGCTGAGCTAGAAGCTGAGCGCAGGGGGCTTATGACATGAGCCCCCCTTTCGCATTTGCAAAAAAAAGGTTATGAGCGCGCCAAACTAAATTGGCGTTTCTCATCAATATAGCGCCCAACCTCAGAGATTTTGAACAATGGCACTTCGCAACATCGCGATCATCGCGCACGTTGACCATGGAAAAACGACGCTTGTTGACGAGCTTCTGAAGCAATCCGGTTCGTTCCGTGAAAACCAGCGCGTGATGGAACGCCGGCATCACCATTCTCGCCAAGGCGACCTCGATCGAGTGGAAAGATACCCGCATCAACATCGTCGACACCCCCGGCCACGCCGACTTCGGCGGTGAAGTTGAGCGTATCCTGTCGATGGTGGATGGCGCCATCGTTCTCGTTGACGCTGCCGAAGGCCCGATGCCGCAGACGAAGTTCGTGGTTGGCAAGGCGCTAAAGGTCGGCCTTCGCCCGATCGTCGCCATCAACAAAATCGACCGCCCTGATGCCCGCCATGAGGAAGTCGTCAACGAAGTCTTCGACCTTTTCGCGGCTCTAGATGCAACCGACGAGCAGCTCGACTTCCCGATCCTCTACGGCTCGGGCCGTTCCGGCTGGATGAACGTCAATCCGGAAGGCCCGACCGATGAAGGCCTTGCGCCGCTTCTCGATCTCGTCGTCAAGCACGTGCCGGAGCCCAAGGTCGAAGAAGGTCCGTTCCGCATGATCGGCACGATCCTCGAAGCCAACAACTTCCTCGGCCGCATCATCACCGGCCGTATCGCTTCCGGTTCGATCAAGCCG
>QFOL01000099.1 GCA_003241215.1 Agrobacterium fabrum | reverse complement strand
CGACAACGAGATTCAGGTCGCATCGCTGCGTAACCTGAAGTGGACGAACATCAAGCCGCAGGTCGACATGATCGAGTTCCCGAAGGGCAACCGCATCATTCTTCTGTCCGAAGGCCGCCTGCTGAACCTCGGCAACGCCACCGGTCACCCCTCCTTCGTCATGTCGGCTTCCTTCACCAACCAGGTGCTGGGCCAGATCGAGCTCTTCACCAAGCAGGGCGAATACAAGAACGAAGTTTACGTGCTGCCGAAACACCTCGACGAGAAGGTCGCGCGCCTTCATCTCGAGAAGCTTGGCGTGCGCCTGACCGAACTTTCCGACCTTCAGGCAGATTATATCGGCATCTCGAAGGAAGGTCCGTTCAAGGCAGAACACTACAGATATTAATTTCATAGTTAATATCCACTGAAATTACACAATATCTAGATGCCGCGCGCTTGACAAAGCGCGCGGCATCTTTTTTGCGCTCTCCCTTCCCGCAGATTTATGAAGACGGTATTGTCATCAGACTTGATTCGGACACGCCAAAGGGCGGCGGGGACGAAATGGGATGTCTTGTCGAAGATGCGGCACATAGGACGGAGACAGACCGGGGATGACGGTTCACAATTCGGATCTGCGCAAGCAGGCAGTTCAACGCGTTGAAAACACGCATGCGGGCGTGGCATTGAGCGCGGCTCTTGCGCGTTGCCGGCTGGTGTTCAGTGCGGTTCAGACAGGCTTTGCGAGGCTTCCTGTCCTGATGTCGGGCACGGTTCTGGCGGGCTCCGCAAGCATGGCGCTGGCCCAGGACGGGCTTGTGGCAAAGACCGGCGCGCGGCTGTTCTCATCCGGGGAAACCATCACCTATTCGCTTTTCGTCGGCATGCTTTCGGCAACGCTGTTTTCCGTCGTCTGGCTGGTGCGCCAGCGCGGTAATATCGAGGCGGAGAGCAGCGAATACCGACAGGCGCTTGCCCAGTCCCACCACAAGATTGCGAAATACGAGGCGCTGATTTCTGACAGGAGCCGCCGCATCGTCATCTGGGACGGCGCAGAAAAGCGGCCCGAATTTCTGGGGCAGCTACCGGCCGAGACAGGCGTGCCGCAGGCGGATCACGATTTTCTGGCCTTTGGCCGCTGGCTGAAACCGGCATCGGCAAGCCAGCTTGAAAAATCCATCGAAAAACTCCGCAGCCATGCCCAGAGTTTCGATCTGACCATCGAGACGCAGCGCGGCGAAGTCATTGAGGTTCAGGGCCGGGTTTCCGGCGGAAACGCCTTTGCGCGGTTTATTGCCCTCAACAATCTGCGCGCCGAACTCGCCGAATTGCAGGTGGAGCGCGAGCGGCTGATCGCTTCCGTCTCAACCTTTCAGGAACTTCTCGATTCCATCGAGCAGCCCGTCTGGCGGCGCAATGGCGAAGGTGACCTCATCTGGGTCAACCACGCCTATGCGCAGGCGGTGGATGCCCGTGACACCGAACAGGCCGTTCACGAGAAACGCGAACTGCTGAACACGGTTACCCGGCAGAAGATACGCGCGGCCGCGACACCGGAATCGCCCTATCACGACCGTATTTCGACGGTGGTTTCCGGAAACCGCACCTTCTTCGACGTTGTCGACATCAAGACGGCGGGTGGGTCTGCCGGCATCGCCATCGATGCCACCGAGGCCGAGACTATCGGCGAGGAACTCAAGCGGATTCTGAAGAGCCACGCCGAAACGCTCGATCATCTGGCGACGCCCGTCGCCATTTTCGACGGCCGGCAGCGGCTGCAATTCTACAATCAGGCTTTCGCGGCTCTATGGGGTCTCGACCTCGTCTTCCTCGAATCCGGCCCTGACAACTCCGAGCTTCTCGACAGGCTGCGCACGGCCGGCAAACTGCCGGAGCAGCTGAACTGGAAGAACTGGAAGGAGACGGCGCTCTCCGTCTACCGCTCGCTGGATACCAAAACCGATCTCTGGCACCTGCCGAACGGGCAGACCTTGCGGGTTATCGCGACGGCCCATCCCCAGGGCGGCGCGACCTGGGTTTTCGAGAACCTCACCGAGCAGGTCGATCTGCAGATGCGCTACAATACCCTGGTAAAGGTTCAGGGCGAAACCATCGACCATCTGGCCGAAGGTGTCGCCGTGTTCGGTGCCGACGGACGCATTCGCCTGTCAAACCCGGCATTCCGGGCACTGTGGGGCGTGACGGCGGAACAGGTCGAGACCGGTACCCACATCCGCGCCATCGAAACCGCCTGTGCGCAGTCCTATGACAAGCCGGATGGTTGGCGCGCCTTCAGCCAGTTCATCACCAGCTTCGACGATGAACGGCCCTCGCGGCAAGGAACGCTTGAACTGCTTTCCGGCCTTGTGCTCGACTACGCCATCATTCCGCTGCCAGATGCGCAGACCATGCTGACCTTCGTCAACATGACCGACAGCGTGCGGGCCGAACGGGCGCTCAAGGAAAAGAACGACGCCCTGCTGAAGGCCGACGAGCTCAAGAACGATTTCGTGCAGCATGTTTCCTACGAACTGCGCTCGCCACTGACGAATATCATCGGTTTCACCGATCTCCTGAAAACTCCGGGCATCGGCCAATTGACCGACCGGCAGGCGGAATATCTCGACCATATTTCCACCTCGTCCTCAGTGCTCCTGACCATCGTCAACGATATTCTCGATCTCGCGACCGTCGATGCCGGAATCATGCAGCTCAATTATTCGGATAACGATCTGAACGAATTGCTCGACGATGTTTCGGTGCAGATCGCCGACCGGCTGCAGGAGAGCGGCATTTCGCTCGAGATCGTCGCACCGACCCATCTCGGCAGCCTTGTGGCGGATCACCAGCGCCTGAAGCAGATTCTCATCAAGCTGTTGACCAATGCGATCAATTTCGCCCCGGAAGGGTCTTCGGTTCAGCTCTCCTGCCAACGCAGCGAAGGTGACTTCGTGTTCTCGGTGGCGGACAAGGGACCCGGCATTCCTGAGGACATGCTGAAGAGCGTGTTCGACCGCTTCGCGACGCGCGGCAATGGCGGGCGGCGAACCGGCGCGGGCCTTGGCCTTTCCATCGTGGAAAGCTTTGTAAGCCTGCATCATGGTACGGTCAGCATCGACAGCCGGCCCGGCAACGGCACCATTGTCACCTGCCGCATTCCTTCCGGCACACGGCCGCATTCCATCGCCGCAGAATGAGCGAAGACATCTTGCCGATAACCATTCCCCTTGCGGGAGAGAAAGACACCATCAGGCTCGGTGAGGACCTTGCGCTGGCTTTGAAGCCCGGCGATTGTCTGGCCCTGATCGGCGATCTCGGCGCTGGAAAATCGACGCTCGCCCGCGCCTTCATCCGGGCAATGGCGGACGAGCCCGATCTCGAAGTGCCGAGCCCCACCTTCACGATCATCCAGACCTATTCCACCCGCATTCCGGTCGCCCATCTCGATCTTTACCGGCTTTCGGATGTCTCGGAACTGGATGAGCTCGGCATCGACGAGATGCTGGAGGACGGTATCTGCCTGATCGAATGGCCGGATATCGCCGCCGGGGTTCTCCCACCGGATCAGACAATAACCCTGACGCTGACGCATGCGGGCGAAGGGCGACTGGCGGTCATCGAAGCTCCAGCGCAACAGAAAGCAAGACTCGAACGCGTTTTCGCCATCCGCGAATTCCTGACAAAAAATGGCGAGGGCGATGCGGTCCGCCGTTTTTTGAGCGGCGACGCTTCCACACGCGCCTATGAGACCATTTCCACCGGCGGCCCGGAGCTTATCCTGATGGATTGGCGACGCCCCTTGAGAGGGGCGATCATTGCCGATGGCAAGACCTACGCGGAAATCGCCCATCTTGCCCAGGACGCCCGTTCCTTCGTGGCGATCGGTAATTATCTGCGCAACAGCGGCTTTTGCGCCCCGCAAATTCTGGCGGCCGATACCGATCAGGGCATTCTTCTGCTGGAAGACCTTGGCCGGGACGGGGTGCTGGCGTCGGACGGGACGCCAATGGAAGACCGCTACCTGCAAAGCGTCGCCTGTCTTGCCGCACTTCACCAGACCCCAAGACCCGATCTGCTGCCTATGGCCGATGGCAGCGCCTATGAGGTCCCCCCCTTCGACCGGCAGGCGATGAAGATCGAGGTTTCGCTGCTGGCGGAATGGTATCTGCCCCATAAACGCGGCGAAGCGCTCACCGACAGCGATAGGCGGGATTATGACACCATCTGGGACGGCCTGATCGATTCGCTCGAAGATTGCGAAACGGGGCTTCTGCTGCGCGATTTCCATTCGCCGAACATTATCTGGCAACAGCGGAATAACGGCATCCGGCAAGTCGGCCTGATCGATTTTCAGGATGCGATGATAGGCCCGACCGCCTACGATCTGGCTTCCATCGTGCAGGATGCGCGGGTTACCATCGAACCCGGGCTGCAAGCGCGCCTGCTTTCGCACTATCTCGAAAGCAGAAAGGGCAAACCCTCTTTCGATGAGGACGCCTTTCTCAAGGCTTTCGCCATTATGTCGGCTCAGCGCAACTGCAAGCTTGCCGGGATTTGGGTGAGACTGTTGGAACGGGATGGCAAACCCGGTTATATGAAACATATGCCCAGGACGTTCCGTTATCTCGCCGCCGCACTTTCCCACCCGGAGCTGGCGCCGCTTAGAGAATGGTGTGTCCGCATGGGCATGGAATTTAACGACGAACACGGTTGACCACGATGACGATCAAAAACGCGATGGTGCTGGCCGCCGGGCTTGGCACGCGGATGCGCCCGATCACCGATACGATCCCGAAGCCGCTCGTGAAAATCGCCGGCAAACCGATGATCGATTACGCACTCGACGCCCTGGTCGAAGCAGGGGCGGCGACGATCGTCGTTAATGTGCATCACCATGCCGAACAGATGGTCGCTCATCTTGAGCGCCGTTCCGATGCCGAAATCCTGATTTCCGACGAGCGCGCGCAGCTGATGAATTCCGGCGGCGGGCTTGCCAAGGGCCTGAAGCTTCTGGAACCCGGTCCCGTCTTCGTGATGAATGCCGATCTTTTCTGGATCGGCGAACAGTTGAACGCGGTCAGCAATCTGCGCAAGCTTGCACAATTCTTCGACCCAACCCGCATGGACATGGCGCTGCTCTGCGTCGACATGGACCGCACCACCGGCCACAATGGCAAGCGGGACTTCAATCTCTCCGCTGACGGGAAGTTGGCGCGTTATCGCGATGGCGACCCAAACCCGGTGGTTTATGCCGGCGCCATTGCCATGGATTCCTGCCTGCTCGACGATGCGCCGGCAGATGCCTTCAATCTGAATATCTATTTCGACCGCGCCATTGAAAAATCCAGGCTTTTCGGACTTTCGCTGGATGGCCACTGGATCACCGTCGGCACGCCCGATGCGATAGAAGACGCAGAAGACATCATCCGCCAATTCAGGGAAAAACGCTCTGCATGACGCTCACCCACCACGCAAAGCGCGTTCTGACGATCGCTGCGGGAACACCGTTCCTCAAGACGCTCGCGGAAACGCTGTGTGACGGGAGACTGACAGCCGGCTATAAATACGACCCGGCTGATCCGCTGTCACTTGCCAAGGTGACGATCTATGTGCCGACACGACGCTCCGCCCGTGTGCTGCGCTCCGAATTCGTCGATCTGCTGGGCGGACGGTCCGCCATTCTGCCGCTGATCCGGCCGCTGGGCGAAACGGATGACGACAGCGGCTTCTTCGATGTCGAAAATCCTGAAATCATGGATCTGGCGCCGCCGATTTCCGGCACCGGGCGCCTCATCGAGCTGGCGCGTCTCATTCTCGCCTGGCGCAACAGCCTGCCGGACGCCATCCGGGCAATCCATTCGGATTCGCCGCTTGTCGCCCCCGCCAGCCCCGCAGACGCCATCTGGCTGGCGCGTGCGCTGGGCGAAGTCATCGATGCGATGGATACGGAAGAAAAAGACTGGGAGGCGCTTCAGCATCTCGATACTGGCGATCACGCCCAATGGTGGCAGCTGACGGCGGATTTCCTGAAGATCGCTAGCGTTTTCTGGCCGGCACGGCTTGCCGAGCTGAACCGCTCCTCCGCCGGCCGGCATCGCAATGCCATTCTGCGGGCAGAGGCGAACCGGCTGGCCAATTTGCCGGATACCGGACCGATCATCGTCGCGGGGTCGACCGGCTCCATTCCGGCCGCAGCCGATCTCATCGCCGCCGTTGCCGCCCTGCCGCAGGGCACCATCGTGCTGCCGGGCCTCGATCTTGCCATGCCGGATGGGCAATGGCAGGCGATTGCCGAAGACCCTGCCGATCCTTCAAGCCGCACCCATTCGCAATACGGGCTCTATATGCTGTTGCAGAAGCTCGGCATGCTTCGGGACGATGTAGTTCAGATCGGCGCCATCGATAGCGACCTCGAAAAGCGCGCGGCCGTGTTCTCGGCGGCGCTTGCCCCTGCCAAATCCACCAGCGACTGGAACCGCTGGCGCGAAGACAGGGATCCCGGCTTTTTCGATGAGGCTTTTGCAACGGCAACGCTGGTCGAAGCCGCCAACGAGCGTGAAGAGGCGACCGCCATCGCGGTGGCGCTCAGGCTGGCGCTGGAGGCGCCGAGCGAAGGGCGTCCCTCGCAGGCGGCGCTGATCACACCGGACCGCGGATTGGCGCGACGCGTGGCGACGGAATTGCAGCGCTTCGGCATCGAGGCAGACGATTCGGCCGGTACGCCGCTTTCCGCCACATCGCAGGCGGGGCTGACGCAGCTCGCGCTCGAAGCCATATTGAGGCCCGGAGACCCGGTGCCGATCATTGCGCTTCTGAAGCACCCGCTCACCCGTTTCGGGCTTTCCGGGAACGCTTTTACGAAAGCATCGAGAGCGCTGGAGCTGATCGCGCTGCGCGGCGGCCGTGTCGAAACCGAAATCGGCAATCTGGAAGCGGTTCTGGAGACCCAGCTTCTGGCGCAACGAGAAGACCGACATCCGCCGGCCTGGCGGCTGGCTCTGCCAGAGGGGAGCATTGACGCCGCACGCGATCTGGCGCGACGGATTGCCGTTGCGACGGGGCCGCTCTCCTCCGCATTCGTCCGTCGTGACCGGTTGGGCCGCTCTTTCACCGACAAATTGCCTCTTGCGGAATGGGCCGAGCGGACGGGCCGCGTGATTGAGGCCATCTGTGCGGATGACACCACTGATCTTGCCGCACTCTGGTCTGGCGAGGCCGGAGACAAGCTCTCCAGCCTCTTTGCGGAACTGATGGAAAGCGGCGACATCCTCGATGCGGATGGGCCGCAATGGATCGATATTTTCGCAGCACTGGTAGCAGGCGAATCGATCAAGCCGCGATCCATGCGACATCCGCGCATTTTCATCTTCGGTGCGCTCGAGGCGCGGCTGCAGAGCGTTGACACTGTTGTTATCGGCGGTCTCAATGAGGGGCTATGGCCCGGCCAGACGGCAAACAATCCCTTCCTGTCGCGCACGATGAAGACCGCCATAGGGCTGGAGCCCCCGGAAAGGCGCATCGGCCAGCTCGCACATGATTTCGAGATGGCGAATGGCACCCGGCAGATCTTTTACACCCGCGCACTGAGGCAAGGCGCCACGCCCGCCGTCGCCTCACGCTGGCTGCAACGGCTTCTGGCACTGGGCGGTGAGGATTTTGCCGAGGAACTCAGGAAGCGCGGCGAGACCTATCGGCATTGGGCCGGCCTGATGGATGAAAGCATCGATCAGGAAGCGGCAAAGCGCCCTGCCCCTAAACCACCGGCCGAGTTGCAACCGACACGCTATTCCTTCAGCGAAGTGGGCCGGCTGCGGCGCGATCCCTATTCGATCTATGCGCGGCGGATCCTGAAGCTCGATCCGCTCGATCCGTTCAACCGCGACCCGAACGCCGCCGATCGCGGCACGCTCTATCACGCGATCATCGAGCGTTATTCCCGTGAGGGGCATATTCCCGGCACACCGGCCTCGCTCGAGGCGATGCAGCGTATTCTCGACGAGTGTTTCGATGCGGAAAACCTGCCTCCCCATGTGGATGTCATCTGGCGGCCGCGTTTTGCTGCGGTGGCGCGCGCCTTCATCGACTGGGAGAAAGAACGTCATCCATCCATTCGCCACAGCTTCTACGAGGCCCGCGCCGGGCAGGAAATCGCCGAGGCGGGCATAAGGCTGACGGGGATCGCCGACCGCATCGACATCAAGACCAACGGTCAGGCGGATATTATCGACTACAAGACCGGGCTTGCGCCTTCCGTCAATCAGGCGCGCGCGCTGCTCGATCCGCAGCTTGCGCTGGAAGCGGCGGCACTGATGCGCGGCGCCTTCCGCGAAGCCGGTTCCCCCACACCTGAAAACCTCATCTATGTTCGCCTGCGGCCGGGCGAGCGTTTTTTTGCCGATCAGGTCAATAACGAACATTCCGGCCGAAGCGGCAAAAGACCGCCAAAATCGGCGATTGAACTCGCGACGGAATCGATCGAACAGCTCACCAAATTCGTTCATTCCCTGCGCGAGGGCGAAAACGGCTTCGCCTCGCGGCTGGTGCCGGAAGAGCAGCAATCCTATGGCGGGGAATATGATCACCTCGCCCGTGTTTCGGAATGGTCGACGGCGGAACCGGGAGGCGGCGATGACGATTGACCCCTTCGATGCAGGCCCCGCCGCCGATACGCCTGAAAGCTGGATCGACTGGACCAGCGCCCGGCAGCGGCTTGCCTCCGACCCCGCAAGTTCCGCCTGGGTGTCGGCCAATGCCGGTTCCGGAAAGACCCATGTTCTGACCCAGCGCGTCATCCGCCTGCTGCTGGCCGGCTGCCGACCCTCGGCAATTTTATGTCTGACCTATACCAAGGCCGCCGCATCTGAAATGTCGAGCCGCGTCTTCGACCGGCTGGCGGAATGGGCAACTTTGCCGGATTCCGATCTCAAGGAACGTATCGCCGCTATCGAAGGCAAGGTACCCGACCGTCTCAAGCTCGCGGAAGCGCGGCGGCTGTTCGCCAAGGCGCTGGAAACGCCAGGCGGGCTGAAAATTCAGACCATCCACGCATTCTGCGAAGCGCTGCTGCATCAGTTTCCGCTGGAGGCCAATGTCGCGGGCCATTTCTCCGTCCTCGACGACCGCGCGGCAACCACGCTGCTGGCGGAGGCGCGCCGCACGCTTCTGACGGCGGTTTCGACGGAAAGCGACGCGGAACTGGCGCAGGCGCTTGCCTATGTGCTCGATCTCGCCGACGAAAGCGGGCTGGAGTCGCTGCTCTCCGCCATCATCGCCAATCGCAGCGCGCTTCGGGCCTTTCTGCTCGAGGCAAGACAATCCGGCGGTATCGATGGCCGGCTGCGGCGGGCCATGCGGATCGAAGATGGGGAAACCGAAGAAACGGCGGCGGCGGCCTTCTGGCCCCTGCCCGGTCTTTCCGGGCTTGCGCTCGATACCTATCTCACGCTTGCCGATGAGGTGGGCGGATCGCGCGTCCTCGATGTCGCCTATGCACTGAGGGAAGCAAAACGGCAGACGGAGCCGGTGCGGCGGATGGAGTTCATCGAGGCCGCCTTGCTGACGGCCAAGGGCGAGAAAAAATCGGATGCCTATGTCATCAACAAGGGCATGCAGAAATCCGCTCCTGACCTCGTTGACGCGCTGACGCTGGCGCGCGACCATGTCTCAGCCTGCCGCAACCGCTATCGCCTCGTTCGCATGCTGGCGGCAACGAAAAGCGCCCTTGTGCTGGCCGAGCGGTTGATCGGTGATTTCGAGGATCTGAAAAAACAGCGAAGCCAACTCGATTTCGAAGACCTGATCGAGCGCGCCGCCAATCTCCTCAACCGCGATACGGCAGGCGCATGGGTACATTACAAGCTCGATCAGGGCATCGATCATATTCTGGTCGACGAGGCCCAGGATACGAGCCCGGTGCAATGGTCGATCATCCAGTCGCTGGCGGCGGATTTCTTTACCGGCGAAAGCGCCCGCATGGGACGGCGCACGCTATTTGCCGTGGGCGATGAAAAACAGTCGATCTATTCCTTCCAGGGCGCGCGGCCGGAACGGTTCTCACAGGAACGCGACGAGACCAAAAGACGCGTCGATTCGGTGGAGCAGGCCTTTCACCGCATCCGCCTGCCGCTCTCCTTCCGTTCCACGGAGGATGTGCTCGCCGCCGTCGATCAGGTTTTTTCAGACCCGAAAAACGCCAGCGGCCTCAGCGCCGATAACGAACCCGTGGAACACCGCTCCAACCGCGCCGGCCATCCCGGCACCGTGGAAGTGTGGGACATGGTGGTGCCGGAAACCACCGAAGACGAAGAGGATTGGACGGCTCCCTTCGATGCCTTGCGGGAAAGTGCGCCCGCCACCATCGTCGCCCGCCGCATCGCTGCGCGCATCGCAGATATGATCGGGAGCGAGACCATCATTGAAAAAGGCGTCGAACGCACCGTCGAGCCCGGCGATATTCTGGTTCTGGTCAGAAAACGCCATGCTTTCGTCAATGCGCTGACCCGCGAATTGAAGCGCCGCAAGAACATTCCCGTTGCCGGCGCCGACCGCCTTCGCCTGACCGACCACATTGCCGTGCAGGATCTACTGGCGCTCGGCCATTTCGTCGTCCTGCCCGAAGATGATCTTTCCCTCGCCGCACTTTTAAAAAGCCCGCTCTTCAACCTGACCGAAGATGACGTTTTCGACATTGCCGCCGCGCGCTCCGAGACGGAGAGTGTTTGGCATAGGCTGCAAGGCCTTTCGCAGGAAGAAAACAGCCACCTTGCCGCCGCTGCCGGCAAGCTGCGAGATTTCATCGCGCTTTCGAAAACAGCCACGGTGCATGATTTCTTTGCAGCGGTCCTGACCCTGCATGACGGGCGCAAAAAGTTCCTCGGCCGGCTTGGCAACGAGGCGAGCGACGTTCTAGATGAGTTCCTGTCCTTTGCCCTGGATCACGAAAGAACCGGCCTGCCCGGCCTGCAGGCTTTTTTGTCCGTTCTGGAAACCGATTCGCCTGAAGTGAAGCGCGAGCAGGACAAGGATCGCGGCGAAGTGCGCATCATGACCGTGCACGCCTCCAAGGGCCTTGAAGCGCCGGTGGTTTTTGTCGTTGACGGCGGCTCGAAGGCCTTCAACCACAGCCATGTGCCGAAACTTCGCTTCATAGAAGCAGACGAAGATATTTTCCCCGTCTGGCTGCCCGGCAGCGGTTTTTCCAACCATCTCATCCGTGTCGATGAGGAACGGCTGAAGGTCGCTGCGGAAGACGAATATCGACGGCTGCTTTATGTGGCCATGACGCGCGCCGCCGATCATCTTGTCGTTTGCGGTTATCGCGGTCAGAAAGAAAATCCCGAATGCTGGCACGCCATCGTCAAGGCGGCGCTCGCCAACAATGAAGATCATTGCAAGCCGCAGCTTTTCATCGCCGACGGCGAGGAATGGCAGGGACTTGTCTGGCGCAAGTCCGAAGCGCGCTCGACACCTGCGCCGCAAAAGCTGCCGGAAACGCAACGGCAGGAAGAATACGCCCTTCCGGCGGCACTTCTCGCCCCTTTACCGGCCCTGCCCTCATTGCCGAGGCCGCTCAGCCCGTCCGGTGCCGGCACCATCATCGACGACGGCGCGGACGATCTCGCTGTGCGTTCGCCACTTTTCGGGGAAAAGGCCGACGTTTCCTCACTTGCGCTGCAACGCGGCCGGCTGGTGCATCGCATGTTGCAGGCGCTGCCGGATTTCGCCGAGGGCGAGCGGGAAAACGCAGCCCGGCGTTATGTGGAGCGCGCGGCCCGCTTCTGGCCCATCGCTGAACGCGAGCATTTGATACGGGCGGTTTTGCGGGTCCTGTCCGAACCGGCGGTTCAACCGGCCTTTGCGCCCAACAGCCGTGCGGAAGTCTCCATCATGGGCACGATGACGATCGGCCGGCAGCACTATGCCGTCTCCGGCCGTATCGACCGGCTGGCGGTGCAGGGCGAACGCGTCATCCTGGTTGATTACAAGACAAACCGGGTGCCGCCACGCGAAGCGCGTGAAATCCCCTTCTCCCACATTGCGCAGCTTGCCATCTATCGTGAAATTCTGGCGCCGCTTTATCCCGGCAAGCAATTTGTCTGCGCACTGATCTACACGGAAAATGCTGCTTTTGTGCGGGTTGATGACGATGCCATGGCACAGGCCCTTGCCGCAATAAAGACAAAGTGAGATACCGGGGCATTGAAATTTCGACGCGCCCGCATCACATCGATAGCCGAAAAGTTTAGCTGAAAGGAGAGCCAGATATGGATACCGTAAATGTCGATGCCGCAAACTTCCAGTCCGAAGTCCTCGAATCCGCCGAACCCGTCGTGGTGGATTTCTGGGCCGAATGGTGCGGCCCGTGCAAGATGATCGCGCCGAGCCTCGAGGAAATTTCGTCCGAGCTTGCCGGCAAGGTCAAGGTCGCGAAGCTCAACATCGACGAAAACCCGGAACTGGCTGCCCAGTTCGGCGTGCGCTCCATCCCGACGCTCGCCATGTTCAAGGGCGGCGAAGTGGCCGACATCAAGGTTGGCGCTGCTCCCAAGACAGCGCTGTCCGCCTGGATTTCCGGCGCCGCT
>QFOL01000480.1 GCA_003241215.1 Agrobacterium fabrum | reverse complement strand
CCCTTGCGGCGAACCAGGCGGTTATCGCGATGACGGGCCTTAAGCGCTTTAAGCGAATTCTTGATCTTCATTTTACTGGTCCGCAGTTTTGCACGGTTTCTGCCGTGCTTATTCAAACAATCAAAAGCGCGCAACGGGGCGCGCTCTTTTCGGTTGGCAGGCAGATACCCGTTTGAGCCCTGCCTGTCAACACTTGCCCGTGTCTTTGCCTTAAAAGACTGAGGTTTTCCCTGTGCGGAAAAGCTCGGTCACATGGCCCATCTTGCGGCCCGGCCGTGCTTCGGTCTTGCCGTAGAGATGCACGAGACAGTCTTTTTTCGACAGCCATGCCGGCACATCGTCGATGTCGTCGCCGATGAGGTTGGTCATGACGCAATCCGAATGGCGATCCGTGCTGCCCGGAGCGAGGCCCGATACGGCCCGGATATGCTGCTCGAATTGCGAGATCACGCAGGCCGCCTCCGTCCAGTGGCCGGTATTATGGACGCGCGGCGCCATTTCATTGGCGACCAGCGAACCATCCGGCAGGACGAAAAACTCGATGCCGATGACGCCGACATAATCGAGCGCTGCGAGAAGCTTTTGCGCTGACTGAACGGCGACCGCCCTGGCGGCGTCGGAGAGTGCAGCCGGAACGGTCGATGTGTGCAGAATGCCGTTCAGATGGATGTTTTCGGCCGGATCGTAGCAGGTAACGGTCCCGTCTTTGAAGCGGGCGGCGATGATCGAAATTTCCCGCTCGAAGGCAACGAAGCTCTCGAGAATCAGCGGCACGTCGCCAAGCGCCGAAAAGGCGCCCGTGAGGTCTTCACCGCCCCGGAAAAGACGCTGGCCCTTGCCGTCATAACCCATGCGGCGGGTTTTCAGCACGCCCTTGCCGCCGAAGGCGGCCAACGCAGCCTCCAGCTCTTCCTGGCTATCCACTGCGCGGAAATCGGCGGTCGGAATGCCGCAATCGTTGAGGAAGCGCTTTTCCGTCAGCCGATCCTGCGAGGCGCTGAGCGCCTGCGGCGGCGGATAGACGGCAACGGAGAGGCTGAGCTTTTCGGCGGCGGCGACTGGCACGTTTTCGAATTCGTAGGTCACGACATCGCAGCGGCCTGCGAGTTCGGCAAGGGCTTTTTCGTCGTCATATTCCGCCACGATCTGGTCGTTGCAGGCCTGCGCAGCCGGACAATCGGCCTGCGGTTCCAGCACGATGGTGCGGTGGTTGAGGCGCGCGGCGGCCATCGCCAGCATGCGGCCCAGCTGCCCGCCGCCGATGATGCCGATGGTCAGGTTGCCCGTCTTTGCCATCACTTCTGTCGTCACTGGGCGCTGTCCATGGGATATTCCGCGACGGCGGCCGACTGGCGCGCGCGCCAGGCATCCAGCCGGTCGGCGAGGTCCTCGTCGCTGAGAGCGAGAACCGCGGCGGCGAGAAGGGCCGCATTGACCGCACCGGCCTTGCCGATGGCGAGCGTGCCGACGGGAATGCCGGCTGGCATCTGCACGATGGAATAGAGGCTGTCCTGACCCGACATCGTTTTGGACTGCACCGGAACGCCGAAGACCGGCAGCGGCGTCATCGCAGCCGTCATGCCCGGCAGATGGGCGGCGCCGCCGGCCCCGGCGATGATGACCTTGAAGCCTTCGTCCTTCGCGCCATTGGCGAAATCATAAAGCCTGTCCGGGGTGCGGTGGGCGGAAATGATACGGGCTTCATATTCCACATCCAGCGCATCCAGCGTATCGGCGGCGTTCTTCATGGTCTCCCAGTCGGACTGGCTGCCCATGATGATGGCGACGGGGGGCGTTTCTGCTGTCACTTGGCTTCTCCGGCTCAGGCGATGATATCGGGGATGACCTGGTCTTCCAGCTGAGTCATCTTGTCCTTGACGGCCAGCTTCTTCTTTTTCATGCGCTGTATTCGCAGCGCATCGCAGCTGGTCTGGATCATCGCGTTGATCGCCGCGTCATAATCCTCATGCTCCTGGCGCAGCCGCGCCAGCGTGAGCCTGATGTCCGCCTGGTCCTGATCGGCCATCTCGTCATCCCCATTTTATGCCGCCGGATCGGCTCCGGCGCGTATGTGATCGTTCACGAGCCTCTATCATCAAATCGCGGTAACGGGAAGTTATCCCTTGCGACCAAATTGCCCACTTATTGCCTTCATTT
>QFOL01000098.1 GCA_003241215.1 Agrobacterium fabrum | reverse complement strand
CAAGAATTTCCGTCGGAACATTGTCCTTTCCGAGCCGCTTCAGGCCGGCAAGGGCAAGAAGTGTCGCGTCCGCCTGGCCTTCCTCCAGCTTACGCAGCCGTGTATCGACCTGACCGCGAAAAATGATCACGCTCAGATCCGGCCGCAGGCGACGGATCAGCGCCTGGCGACGCAGGGATGCGGAGCCGACCACGGCGCCATGCGGCAGTTCGAGCAGCTTTAGCGCGGTGCGTCCGATGAAGGCGTCGCGTATGTCTTCACGCGGCAGGAAGGCGGACAGATAAAGGCCTTGCGGCAAAACGGTCGGCATGTCCTTTGAGGAATGCACGGCCATATCGAGTTCGCCTGACAGGAGCTGGCTTTCAAGCTCTTCGGTGAACAGGCCCTTGCCGCCGATTTCGGACAAGGCGCGATCGGTTATCCTGTCGCCCTTGGTGGATAGCACGACAATTTCGAACATGTCTTCCGGCAGACCATGCGCCGCCATCAGCTGCGCGAGCGCCAGCGGGCTGCCGCGCGTGCCGATTCGGAAAGGTTTTGTTTGCATCCGCGTCTATCCATTGTTACCGGAGTTGTCTTAGACCAACTCAGCGCATGATCGCAATGAACGAACAGATTTGATGACCCCCTTTCTTCGTATCCTCGGCATAGAGACAAGCTGTGACGAAACCGCCGCATCCATTGTGGTTCGGCATGCCGACGGCCATGGCGAGATCGTCTCCGACGTCGTTTTGTCGCAGCTTGAGGAACACAGCGCCTATGGCGGCGTGGTGCCGGAAATTGCCGCGCGCGCCCATGTCGAGGTGCTGGATACGCTGGTGGAAGAAGCGCTGGAGCAGGCGGGCGTGACGCTTGCCGATGTCGACGCCATCGCCGCCACCTCCGGCCCCGGCCTCATAGGCGGCCTGCTGGTGGGTTTGATGACCGGCAAGGCCATCGCCAAGGCGGCCGGCAAGCCGCTTTATGCCATCAACCATCTGGAAGGTCATGCGCTGACGGCGCGCCTCACCGACGGTCTGTCTTTTCCCTATCTGATGCTGCTCGTCTCCGGCGGCCATACCCAGCTGGTGCTGGTGCGCGGCGTGGGCGATTATGAACGTTGGGGCACCACTATCGATGACGCGCTGGGGGAGGCCTTCGACAAGACAGCGAAACTTCTGGGCCTGCCCTATCCCGGCGGGCCAGCGGTCGAGAAGGCGGCGGCGAAGGGTGATCCGAACCGCTTTCCGCTTCCGCGTCCCATGGTCGGTGAGGCTCGGCTCGATTTTTCCTTCTCCGGCCTGAAGACGGCGGTGCGGCAGGCGGCTACCGCCATCGCGCCGCTTTCCGAGCAGGATATTGCCGATATCTGCGCCTCGTTCCAGAAGGCGGTGTCTCGCACACTCAAGGATCGGATTGGCCGTGGCCTTGCCCGTTTCAGGCAGGAATTTCCGCATACAGAAAACCAGCCTGCTCTGGTCGTCGCCGGCGGCGTCGCCGCCAATCAGGAAATCCGCCAGACGCTGCAATCGCTTTGCGATACCCATGGCTTCCGCTTCGTCGCGCCGCCGCACCGGCTCTGCACCGATAATGCCGCGATGATCGCCTGGGCGGGGCTGGAGCGCATGGCTGATGGCCGGGACCCAGATCCTCTGGAAATTCCGCCGCGCTCGCGCTGGCCGCTGGATGGCAGTGCGGAGACTTTGATCGGTTTCGGCAAAAGGGGAGCCAAGGCCTGATGCAGCGGGAAAAGATCGTCGTCATCGGCGCCGGCGCCTTCGGAACAGCGCTCGCTGTGGTCATCGCGCTGGAAAATCGGCATGACGTGACCCTGCTCGGTCGCGATCCATCCTTGATGGCCGACCTCAGGAGCGACCGTGTTCACGAGGCGGCCCTGCCGGGTGTGGAGCTGCCGGATGCGCTGGAGTTTTCCGCCGAGCCTGATGTGCTGGCGGCAGCCGGAATCGTGCTCTTCGCCATGCCATCGCAGGCCCATGCCGACGCGGCCCGTCATTACGGCCCTTATCTGGCTAATGACTCCATCATCGTTACCTGCGCCAAGGGTATCGACCGCAGCTCCGGCCGGCTGCTGACCGAACTTCTCGAGGCGGAACTGCCGCATCATCCGATTGCGGTCCTTTCCGGTCCGGGATTTGCGGCAGATATCGCGCGCGGCCTGCCCACCGCCATGGCGATTGCGGCGGAAGACGCAGCCGTTGCCGAACGGCTGGCGACCACGATTTCCGGCAGGACCTTCCGGCTTTATGCCTCCACCGACCGTATCGGCGTGCAGCTTGGCGGGGCGTTGAAGAATGTGCTCGCCATTGCCGCCGGCATCGTCGAAGGCGCGGGTCTTGGTGATTCCGCCCGGGCGGCGCTGATTTCGCGCGGCCTTGCCGAGATGTCGCGTCTCATCGTTGCGATGGGTGGCAAGGCGGACACGGTGCGCGGCCTCTCGGGCCTCGGCGATCTGGTTCTGACCGCCACCAGCCACCAGTCGCGCAACCTGCGTTTCGGCATCGCGCTTGGCCGGGGTGAGGGCAAGGATATGTCCGGCGGGTTGGTGGAGGGTGCTTTTGCGGCTGCCGTCGCCGCCCGGCTCGGAGAAAGTCATGCCGTCGACATGCCGGTTACCGAAGCGGTGGCCGCCATCATCGACGGCAATCTGGATGTGGCGAACGCCATGCAACAATTGATGACACGGCCCATCACCACCGAATGAAGGTGGGTCTTTGCTCCAAGTCGCTGACGCGTTTGGAAGACATGTTTTAACGAGGAGACGAAAATGCTGTTTGCCTTTATCTGCAAGGACAAGCCCGGCCATCTGAATGTACGCATGGAAACGCGCCCGGCGCATCTGGAGCATCTGAACAAGCTGAATGCCGAGGGCACGCTGAAGATCGCCGGGCCGTTCCTGGACGCTGAAGGCAAGCCGAATGGCAGCCTCGTGATCGTTGAAGCCGCTGATATCGATGCCGCGAAGGCGCTCGCCGATGCCGATCCCTATGCCAAGGCCGGCCTGTTCGAAAGCGTGGATGTGAAGCCCTACAATTGGGTCTTCAACAATCCGGGAGCTTGAGCGGGCATGGCGAATTACTGGCTTTACAAGTCCGAGCCGTTCAAATGGTCCTGGGAGATGCAGAAGGCCAAGGGCGAGGCGGGCGAAGAATGGACCGGCGTGCGCAATTATCAGGCGCGCAACAACATGCGCGCCATGAAGATCGGCGACAAGGGTTTCTTCTATCATTCCAATGAGGGGCTGGATGTCGTCGGCATCGTCGAAGTCTGCGCGCTGTCGCATCCGGACTCGACCGCCGAAGGGGATCTGAAATGGGACTGCGTTGATATCCGCGCTGTCTGCGATATGCCGCGGCCGGTTTCGCTGAAGGATGTGAAGGCCAACCCCAAATTGGAGAAGATGTCGCTCGTCACCTCCATGCGGCTCTCCGTGCAGCCCGTGACGGAAGAGGAATATCTTGAGGTCTGCCGCATGGGCAACCTCGCCAATCCGCCGAAATCACCGGACTGATCCTTCGGTGAGGACCGATCCCGAACGTTTCATTCTCGACAATACCGGCATCATGCATCCGCCGCATGTGCCGGAATTGCGCCTTCATCTCGCCACCGAAGCGCATGAGCTGTGGCTGAAGACGGAAGAGGAGCTGGAGGAGATCGGCCTGCCGCCGCCCTTCTGGGCCTTTGCCTGGGCCGGCGGGCAGGGGCTTGCCCGCTATGTTCTCGATCACACTGAAAGCGTTTCCGGCAGACGCGTGCTGGATTTCGCCAGCGGCTCCGGGTTGGTCGCCATAGCGGCTGCGAAAGCGGGTGCCGATACGGTCCTGGCCGCCGATATCGATCCATGGACGGAAACGGCCATTCGGCTGAATGCGGCGCTCAATGGCGTGGATATCGGTTTTACGGGGCTCGATATGGTCGGAAAGCCGGTAGAGGCGGATGTGCTGCTGGCAGGCGATGTGTTTTACGACCGTGCCTTCGCCGATCTCTTGGTGCCATGGTTTCTGGACCTGACGGAAAAGGGCGTGAGGGTGCTCGTCGGCGATCCGGGGCGGGCTTACCTGCCCAAAGAGCGTCTTCGTGCTGAAGCCACCTATCAGGTGCCGGTAACGCGGGCGCTGGAAGACAGCGAAGTGAAAAAGACCACGGTGTGGCGCTTCATCTGAACGGAGCGTTCCGCATTTTCGAACGCAAGCTCGTTCTGCATTTTTACCGGAAACGCCTTAGGGCCTGATAATGAAACGCCTTAGGGCCTGATAATGCAGACGCCATGTTCGTAGGCGCAGGCATCGCCCGCGCTTTCGGCATGGACGTTGATGATTTTTGCCTTGGGGGCAAGTTGCGCGGCCGTCGTATCCCCTGCTCCTCTTTGCGCAAACCCGCCGCCGATTGCAAAATAATTGCCGTTGCCGCGTATCCGCAGGGCCGATATCGCGCCCACATAGGTGCCGCCGGGGAGGGTTGACGGCAGCCCGTCCGTGGAGAAACTTGTCTGTGATTGCCTATGCCGATAATCATGGCGGCTATGAAAATCCTCTGCCGCCGCAGATGGCATCGCGGTGAAAATGACGCCTGCGACCATCATGGCCAGAGCGGCGATTCGGCGCTGTAACATGAGCCTCATTCTCCGGATTTTTCAGGTTAACCAAAGGTAAATTACACGATTCCTGAATTACGTAAAGGTAAATATTTCGAGGGTGTAAATCTTGGAAACGCTCGATTTTTTATTTTCACGCAAAAAAATTCCAAAAAAAATTCGTGAACCAATCGATTAAATTCGAATCGGTCATGAAATGTGCTTGTGGTGATGCCCCCATGTGATTAAACGTCGCGGTTGGTGCAATGCACATTCTTTCGTCATGTGCTGTTGCTTGGGGGCGTCCAATCTTGTGGGCGCACGGGAAAACGCCGCGAGGTTCTGATGGCGAATGCGACTAATAACCGGCCTCTGTCGCCGCATCTTCAAGTTTACAAGCTGATTCCGACGATGGTCGCATCCATCGTGCACCGCATTACAGGCGGCGCGCTTTATTTCGGAACGCTTCTGGTTGCCTGGTGGCTGATCGCAATCGCCTCGGGTCCTGCCTATTACGACTGGGTCAACTGGGCGATGGGTACGATCATCGGCAGGCTCATCCTGATCGGCTACACCTGGGCTCTGGTCCATCACATGCTGGGCGGTCTTCGCCACTTCATGTGGGATCTGGGTTACGGTTTCGAAAAGCACTTTACCACCAAGCTGGCAAAGGCCTCATGGGTGGTGTCGATCTGTCTGACCGCGCTGATCTGGGTCATTGCCGTGATCGTGCGCTGAGGAGATTTTTCATGGATATGCGTACACCTCTCGGAAAGGTTCGCGGCCTCGGCTCCGCCAAGGAAGGCACCGACCATTTCTGGCGCCAGCGTGTGACTGCGGTCGCCAACGTTCCGTTGCTCGTCTTCTTTGTCGTCTTCCTCATCAGATATGCCGGCGCGCCCTATCCTGAAGTCGTCGCGGCGCTGTCGAACCCGCTCGTTGCGGTCATCATGGCTCTGGTTCTGGTTTCCGGCCTCATCCACATGAAGCTCGGCATGCAGGTCATCATCGAAGACTACATTCACGCCGAGGTTTCGAAGCTCGTTCTTCTGATGCTCAATATGTTTTTCGCGGTTCTCATTGGCGGCCTTTCCATCTTCGCCATTCTGAAAATCGCATTCGCAGGATAAGTCCGCCATGGCATCGATCAGTTCACCTTCCCAGAATGGCAAGGCCTACACCTATGTCGATCACTCCTATGATGTGATCGTGGTGGGCGCCGGCGGCGCGGGTCTGCGCGCAACGCTCGGCATGGCGGAACAGGGTTTCCGCACGGCCTGCATCACCAAGGTTTTCCCGACGCGCTCCCACACGGTTGCGGCGCAGGGCGGCATCGCCGCATCGCTCACCAACATGACGCCTGACTGTTGGCAGTGGCACCTTTACGACACCGTAAAGGGCTCCGACTGGCTCGGCGACGTCGATGCGATGCAATATCTCGCCATGGAAGCGCCAAAAGCGGTCTATGAGCTGGAGCATTACGGCGTGCCTTTCTCGCGCAACGAAGAAGGCAAGATCTACCAGCGCCCGTTCGGCGGTCACATGCAGAACTATGGTGAAGGCCCGCCGGTGCAGCGCACCTGCGCCGCCGCCGACCGTACCGGTCACGCCATTCTGCACACGCTTTATGGCCAGTCGCTGCGCAACAATGCGGAATTCTTCATCGAATATTTTGCGCTCGACCTCATCATGTCTCCCGACGGCCGCTGCACCGGCGTCGTTGCCTGGAACCTCGATGACGGCACGATCCACCGCTTCGCCGCCAAGATGGTGGTCCTGGCGACCGGCGGTTACGGCCGCGCCTACTTCTCGGCGACCTCGGCCCACACCTGCACCGGCGATGGCGGCGGCATGATCGCCCGTGCCGGCCTGCCGCTTCAGGACATGGAATTCGTACAGTTCCACCCGACCGGTATCTACGGCGCAGGCTGCCTGATCACCGAGGGTGCACGCGGCGAAGGCGGTTATCTCGTCAACTCCGAAGGCGAACGCTTCATGGAGCGTTATGCGCCTTCCGCGAAGGACCTTGCCTCGCGCGACGTTGTCTCGCGCTGCATGACGATGGAAATCCGTGAAGGCCGCGGCGTCGGCAAGAACAAGGACCACATCTTCCTGCATCTCGATCACCTCGATCCTGCGATCCTGCATGAGCGTCTTCCAGGCATTTCCGAAAGCGCCAAGATTTTCGCCGGTGTCGACGTCACCCGCGAGCCGATCCCGGTCCTGCCGACGGTTCACTACAATATGGGCGGCATTCCGACCAACTATTGGGGTGAAGTGCTGAATGCCGATGCCAACAACCCGGAGCGCATCGCGCCCGGCCTGATGGCTGTCGGCGAAGCCGGTTGCGCCTCGGTTCACGGCGCCAACCGCCTCGGTTCCAACTCGCTGATCGACCTCGTGGTCTTCGGTCGTGCAGCCGCGATCCGCGCCGCTCAGGTCATCAATCGTGACGAGGCTGTTCCCGGTCTCGATACGGCTGCCTGCGACAGGATCATGGAGCGCTTCAACGGCCTGCGTTATGCCAACGGCTCGACGCCGACGGCGGTGCTGCGCGACAAGATGCAGCGCGCCATGCAGGACGATGCGGCCGTGTTCCGCACACAGGAATCGCTGGAAAGCGGTTGTCAGCGTCTTTCCGCTATCTGGAAGGAACTGCCTGACGTCAAGGTCACCGACCGTTCGATGGTCTGGAACTCCGATCTGGTCGAGACGCTCGAGCTGCACAACCTCATGGCCAATGCGATCACCACGGTCTATGGCGCGGAAGCGCGCAAGGAAAGCCGTGGTTCGCACGCCCGTGAGGATTTCGTCGACGGTCCGTTCGCCGGTCGCGACGATGTGAACTGGCGCAAGCACACGCTCTCCTGGGTCAGCCCGGAAGGCGACGTCAAGCTCGACTACCGCCCGGTTCACACCGACCTCATCGCCGACGGCATTGATCCGAAAAAGATCGAGCCGAAGGCGCGAGTATATTGATCATGGGAAAGCGCATCGGTCTTGTTTTTTTGATTGGTGTTCTAGCGGCTGCCGCACCTGCGGTGGCTGCTGAGCGCTACAAGTTGCGTGCTCCCGGTGGGAATACTGCTGCGGTTTTCAACGACGTCGGCGTATGGAAAACCGCCAAAGCAGCGATGAATGCCCGTATCTCGGTTGGTAATCCGGTTACGGCGCAGAATTTGGAATGCGTCGCCAGACCTGGCACAAAAGCCGAGGTCATAAAGCGCGAAGGCTCGGTCGCTTATGTGCGAGCCAGCGACGCGCTGTTCGGTGGTTGCAAGGGTTATGTGAAGTCCGAATTCCTGTCGGCATACTAGGATTTTATCATGGTTGAACTCGCTCTCCCCAAGAATTCCCAGATCAGCGAAGGCAAAGTCTGGCCGAAGCCTGACGGCGCCAAGAATGTGCGCGAATACCGCATCTATCGCTGGAACCCGGATGACGGCCAGAACCCGCGCATCGACACCTATTATATCGATGTCGACGATTGCGGGCCGATGGTTCTCGATGCGCTTCTCTACATCAAGAACAATATCGACCCGACGTTGACGCTGCGCCGCTCCTGCCGCGAAGGCATCTGCGGTTCCTGCGCCATGAACATCGACGGCACCAACACGCTTGCCTGCACCAAGGGTATGGAAGAGATCAAGGGCACGGTGAAGGTCTATCCGCTGCCGCATATGCCCGTCGTGAAGGACCTTGTTCCTGACCTGTCGAACTTCTACGCCCAGCATCGCTCCATCGAGCCATGGCTGAAGACGGTTTCACCGACGCCCGCCAAGGAGTGGAAGCAGAGCCATGAGGACCGCCTGAAGCTCGACGGTCTTTATGAGTGCATTCTCTGCGCCTGCTGCTCCACCTCCTGTCCCAGCTACTGGTGGAATGGCGACCGTTACCTTGGTCCGGCCGTTCTGCTGCAGGCCTATCGCTGGCTGATCGACAGCCGCGATGAGGCAACCGGCGAGCGTCTCGACAATCTCGAGGACCCGTTCCGCCTTTACCGCTGCCACACCATCATGAACTGCGCGCAGGCCTGCCCGAAGGGTTTGAACCCGGCCAAGGCGATCGCGGAAATCAAGAAAATGATGGTCGAGCGCCGCGTTTAAAGGCGATTCGCTGACGACAGAAAATCTAGCGGGCCGCGGTCTCGACCGTGGCCCTTTTTACAACCCGGCGTGGGAAAATTCGGTAAAAATCGACCGAAATGGTAATTATCCCGGCCATCGCTTGCGCAAGATAAGGCTTTGGTAATAATTCAGCCTTCTTGTTTGATCATGATCTTTCCGGAAGCGAGAGAATCGGGAGCTTGATATGCAATTCAGATATGTGGTGACGGGCCTTGCGGTTGTGATGACTCTCGCCGGTTGCCAACGTACCTCCTACGATTACAACAACAATGGCAGCAACAATCCCGGTTATACGCCGCCTTTGCAGGCGCAGCCGGTGCCTTCCGTCCAGTCCGGCGCCCTGCCGCCGCCCGGTGGCGCTTCCGGCAGCCAGTTCCCGTCTGCGCCCGCTTCTGCGACGCCTGGCGGCACTGATGTGGCCTCTGCCGCTCCGCCGACAACGGCGCTCGATGTCACCAAGGAATCAATGGTCGGCAACTGGCGCGTTTCCAATGGCGGCGCCAATTGCGACATGTTCCTGACGCTCACCAATCTCGGCAGCGGGTCGCGCGGCGGCACGCGCGGCTGCGCAGGCGAGCTGACGGCGATGGGCTCCTGGGAAGTCTCCGGCAAGATGGTTCTCTTCAAGGACCGCGCCGGCAATACGATCGGCCGTGTCTATAAAAGCGCCGATGCGCGGTATGACGGTACGACCAATAGCGGCCAGCCGCTCAGCCTTAGCCGATGAGCGCTTCCGGTGCCGCCGGATTGCCGTTTTCGCTCTAAGCAATTCCATTCGCCGCGGGTGCAGACTGGCGCCCGCGTCCGGGGCGCTTTTTCATGAAGCCATTGCCTGACTACAATCATAGTGTCGTTGAACAGCTCAACGCATTGACGGCAGCCGGCACGTTGCAGGCTGACGCCGCGCAGCTTGGTGTGGCGGCGCATCTCGACCGTATTCTTGCCGATCTCAAGGCACGCAAGCCCGCCAGGAAAAAAAGCGCGCTCGGCTGGATGTTTGCACGCAAGTCCGGGCCTGCCGTCGCCGTCAAGGGGCTTTATGTCTATGGCAGCGTCGGCCGCGGCAAGACGATGCTGATGGATATGTTCTATGAAATGGCGCCGGTTTCTTCCAAAAGGCGCTGCCATTTTCATGAATTCATGGCGGATGTGCATAACCGCGTGCATGCGCATCGGCAGAAACTGAAGAATGGCGAGACCAAACAGGCCGATCCCATTCCGCCGGTGGCGGCCGAGCTTCTGGCGGAAGCCGAGCTTTTATGTTTCGACGAATTCACCGTCACAGATATTGCCGATGCGATGATCCTCGCCCGGCTGTTCAGCGAACTCTTCGCCAATGGCTGCACATTGGTGACGACCTCCAACGTCGTGCCCGACAATCTCTACAAGGACGGTCTCAATCGCGGCCTGTTTCTGCCCTTCGTCGATCTGCTGAAGAAATATGTTGACGTGGTGACGCTGGACAGCCCCACCGATTACCGGATGGAGAAGCTGGAAAGCCTGCCGGTCTATGTCACGCCGCTCGACGGGTCGGCGGATCAGGCGATGGACATGGCCTGGCGGCACATGACCGGCGGTCACCTCGTCGCGCCGACGGAAATACCGATGAAGGGCCGCTCGATTCTGGTGCCGCGCGCCAGCGGCCGGGTGGCGCGCTTTTCCTTCTCCGACCTTTGCGAAAAGCCGCTTGGGGCCTCCGACTTTCTGGCCATCGCCAATCGTTTCGATACGGTGTTCATCGACCATATTCCGCTGCTCAATGCGGACAAGCGAAACGAGACCAAACGTTTCATCATCCTCATCGATGCTCTTTACGACCACAGCGTTCGGCTTTTTGCATCGGCTGCGGCCATGCCGGAGGACCTGCTCGGCAAGCGCAAGGGAACTGAAGGTTTCGAATTCGATCGTACCGCCTCGCGCCTGTTTGAAATGCGTAGCGCCGATTATCTGGCGCTGCACCATGAAAAACGGCAGAAAGTTTGACACTTTCGTGACGTATTTTCTTACGTTTACGTAAGAAAATATTGATCTAAACGATTGAAAATATTCATCACAAAAGAATCTGTTGCCAATTTTAGCCAATGGGGCTAATCGAAGTGCGACAATTTTGGCTGCCGGTTTGGCGCGGTGAAATTGAATTGAAGCTCAAGAGGAAGCATTCGATGGCTCGCAAAAAAATTGCACTTATTGGTTCTGGCATGATCGGCGGCACGCTGGCGCATCTCGCCAGCCTCAAGGAACTGGGCGATATCGTCCTCTTCGATATTGCCGACGGCATTCCGCAGGGCAAGGGTCTGGATATTGCCCAGTCCGGCCCGGTTGAAGGCTTCAATGCAAAGCTCACCGGCGCTTCCGATTATGCCGCCATCGAAGGTGCAGACGTCTGCATCGTCACCGCCGGCGTCGCCCGCAAGCCGGGCATGAGCCGCGACGATCTTCTCGGCATCAACCTCAAGGTCATGGAACAGGTCGGCGCCGGCATCAAGAAATATGCCCCGAACGCATTCGTCATCTGCATCACCAACCCGCTCGACGCCATGGTCTGGGCGCTGCAGAAGTTCTCCGGCCTGCCGAAGAACAAGGTTGTCGGCATGGCCGGCGTTCTCGACAGCGCCCGTTTCCGCCTGTTCCTCGCCGAAGAATTCAACGTTTCGGTTGAAGACGTCACCGCTTTCGTTCTCGGCGGTCACGGCGACACCATGGTGCCGCTCGCCCGTTACTCCACGGTTGCCGGCGTTCCGCTGACCGACCTCGTCAAGATGGGCTGGCTGACGGCTGAGCGTCTTGAGCAGATCATCCAGCGCACCCGTGACGGCGGCGCGGAAATCGTCGGCCTGCTGAAGACCGGTTCGGCCTATTACGCGCCGGCCGCTTCGGCGATCGAAATGGCTGAATCCTACCTCAAGGACAAGAAGCGCGTTCTGCCCGCCGCTGCCCACCTCTCGGGCCAGTATGGCGTAGACGACATGTATGTCGGCGTTCCCACCATCATCGGTGCCGGCGGTATCGAGCGCATCATCGAGATCGAACTCAACAAGGAAGAAGAAGCCGCCTTCCAGAAATCCGTCGGCGCTGTCGCTGGTCTTTGCGAAGCCTGCGTCAACATCGCTCCGTCGCTGAAGTAATAGCCTAGCGGCTCCAAACAGGGATTATTCCATGAATATTCACGAATATCAGGCCAAGGCTCTTCTGAAGGGCTACGGCGCGCCGGTTGCTGAAGGCGTCGCCATTCTCAAGGTCGAGGAAGCCGAAGCTGCTGCCAAGCAGCTTCCCGGCCCGCTTTACGTCGTCAAGAGCCAGATCCACGCTGGCGGCCGCGGCAAGGGCAAGTTCAAGGAACTCGGCCCGGACGCCAAGGGCGGCGTTCGTCTGGCGAAGTCCATCGACGAAGTCGTTTCCCACGCCAAGGACATGCTCGGCAACACGCTGGTAACGGCGCAGACCGGCGACGCCGGCAAGCAGGTCAACCGTCTCTATATCGAAGACGGCGCCGACATTGCCCGCGAACTCTACTGCTCGCTGCTGGTTGACCGTTCTGTCGGCCAGGTCGCATTCGTGGTTTCCACGGAAGGCGGCATGGACATCGAGGCTGTCGCCCACGACACGCCCGAGAAGATCCACACCATCGCCATCAACCCGGAAAAGGGTGTGAGCGACGCTGACGTTGCCGCGATCTCCAAGGCTCTCGAGCTTGACGGCGTTGCAGCTGAAGACGCCAAGGCGCTGTTCCCGATCCTCTACAAGGCCTTCAATGAGAAGGACATGGCTCTCCTCGAAGTCAACCCGCTGATCGTCATGGAAAATGGCCATCTGCGCGTTCTCGACGCCAAGATGTCCTTCGACGGTAACGCGCTGTTCCGCCACGACGACGTCAAGGCGCTGCGCGACGAGACCGAAGAAGACGCCAAGGAAATCGAAGCCTCCAAGTGGGACCTCGCTTACGTCGCGCTCGACGGCAACATTGGCTGCATGGTCAACGGCGCCGGTCTCGCCATGGCGACGATGGACATCATCAAGCTTTACGGCAAAGAGCCGGCTAACTTCTGCGACGTCGGCGGCGGCGCCGGCAAGGAGAAGGTTGCGGCAGCCTTCAAGATCATCACGGCTGACCCGAAGGTCGAGGGCATCCTTGTCAACATCTTCGGCGGCATCATGAAGTGCGACGTCATCGCCGAGGGCGTAATCGCCGCGGTGAAGGAAGTCGGTTTGCAGGTTCCGCTCGTCGTTCGCCTCGAAGGCACCAACGTCGAACTTGGCAAGAAGCTTCTCAACGAATCTGGCCTTGCGATTACGGCTGCTGACGATCTGGACGACGCAGCCAAGAAGATCGTCGCGGCGATCAACGGCTAATTGAGGGACCGGAAATAATGTCTATTC
>QFOL01000479.1 GCA_003241215.1 Agrobacterium fabrum | reverse complement strand
ATCGCCCGATAAGGCCGCTTCCGCGCCTCTTTTAAGGTGATATCGAAATGATTGCCAGAGGAAAAAGCATTTTCGTGGCCGCGACAATAGCGTTAGCGGGCGTCTCCCCCTCGCTCGCCGCCGAAGCGCGTCACACAAGCGAATACAGCATCAATCTCGGCATTTTGCCGATTGCCAGGGCGAGTTTCTCGACTCGCATGGATGGACCGAATTATTCGATCTCCGGTTCCTTCAGCGCCGCCGGTCTTGCCAGCATCCTCAAGGATATTTCCGGCAAGACGACGGTATCAGGCGCCAAGCGCGGCCACCGGCTGCAGGCCAACGAATATTCGCTGGTCTACAAGGACGGCAAGCGGGTGCGCACCTATGATGTTGTCTATCGCAACGGCAATGTCACATCGACGACGGTGAAACCTGAGCAGAAGACGCGGCCGGACAACTGGGTGGATGTGAAGGACCGCGATCTGCGCTCGGTTCTCGATCCGATTTCCGGTCTCATCATTCCCGCCGGCGGCCGCATCTGCCCGACTCGCCTGCCGATCTATGACGGCGAATCGCGACTCGACCTGGTTTTGAGCTCCAGCGGCACCAAGCCTTTCAAGACCAACGGTTTTAATGGCGACGCCATCGTCTGCAAGGCGCGTTATGTGCCGAAGTCGGGTTACAGGCAGGGTCGCAAGGATATCGAATATCTGAAATCCATCTCCATGGAGATCTGGTTCGCCAAGTCGAACAACATGGATGTCTATGCGCCTGTTTATGCCATCATTCCGACCCGGGTGGGGCAGGTCTATATTACGGCGACGAAATACGGCGGCTGACCAAGATTGATGGCAGGACAATTGAAAGCAGACGTTGCCGCGCGTTTCTTCTCCCCGTTCGGGAAGAAGGTGGCCCGAAGGGTCGGATGAGGGGGCACCCTCTCCTGATATCGCTACCCTTGCCCCCTCATCCCGCTGCCGCGGACTTCTCCCCCTCGGGGAGAAGAAACAAGCGGAGCACGACCGGGCCTCTAATTGCTCTCAGGATTATGCCGCACCACCCGGCGACCAGCCGGGCTCTGCCATAACGAAGCTTGAAAAGGCAAAGCCCGGCGAGACGGTGCAGCCGACGAGGGTGAAATCGCCGAGGCTTTCGGCCGATTGCCAGCAATTGGCGGGAACAATGACCTGCGGGCGCTCGCCTTCAAGAATGGCGGGGCCGAGCGTGAAGGTCTGCACCTCCCGGCCGTCCTGCGAAAGATGCAATGCGATGGGCGCGCCGGCATAATAGTGCCAGACCTCCACCGCGTCGGTGACCCGGTGCCAGTGCGAGCGGTCGCCCTTTTCCAGGAGATAATAGATCGCCGTCGAATGTCCGCGCTCGCCGCCTGCCCTGTCGCGGAATGTCTGGTGGTAAAAACCGCCCTCGGGATGCGGCTCCAGCCCCAGTTCGCGAATGATCGCCTGCGCCGATATATCCGTTGCCATCAGAAATTGTCCTTGCGCGTGCGGATTTCCGCGAAGACATCGGCATCGGCGGCGCTTTCAAGGCCAAGATGTTTGCGGATGCTGGCATCAGCCACCCGCATATAGGGATTGGTCTGTTTTTCGAGCCCGATGGTGGTGGGAATGGTGAATTCATTCGCCCGCCGCGCCGTCTCGATGTGGGCCGCACGCTCGCTCAGCACAGCGTTCTCCGGATCGACGGTGAGGGCGAAACGGGCATTCGTCAGCGTATATTCATGGCCGAAATAAACCTTGGTCTCATCCGGCAGCGCCATGAGTTTCTGGAAGGAATGCCACATATCCGCCGCCGGACGTTCGAACAGGCGGCCGCAGCCCATGGCGAACAGCGTATCGGCGGCAAACAGCAGCCCGTCATCGGGCAGATAATAACAGATATGCCCCGCCGTATGGCCGGGCGTGGCGATGACCTGAACGCGGCGGCCGGCGAATTCGAATTCGTCGCCATCGGCCTGCGAACGGTCGAGACCGGGGATCGCAACCGCTTCGTCATAGGGGCCGTGGATTTCACAGCTGAACTTGTCCTTCAGCGCCAGATTGGCTTCCACATGGTCCTGATGGTGATGGGTGGTGAAGATATGGGTGAGCTTCCAGCCGTGGCCGTCGAGCGCCTGCAGGATGGGGCCTTCCTCTGGGGCGTCGATGGCGGCGGTCGCG